>NZ_FZOC01000001.1:310595-610595 GCF_900188225.1 Humidesulfovibrio mexicanus
TGGAGCGGGAAACGGGATTTGAACCCGCGACTTCAACCTTGGCAAGGTTGCACTCTACCGCTGAGTTATTCCCGCTCGTGTGGAGGCGGCATCCGGATTTGAACCGGAGAATGGAGGTTTTGCAGACCTCTGCCTTACCACTTGGCTATGCCGCCATCTCTTTTGGAGCGGGAAACGGGATTTGAACCCGCGACTTCAACCTTGGCAAGGTTGCACTCTACCGCTGAGTTATTCCCGCTCAAAAGGGAGCCCCTTTTACCTTTGCCCCCCACACCTGTCAAGCAAGGATTTTCAACTTTCCAGATTTTTTCAAAAAAACCTTTGTGGGCCAAGCCCCTCGCATGGGCGCACGAGCCGAAACCATGGCCCAAACACTCTGGGACGCCTCTGCCGCCCAAGCCAGGCCGTCACTTTCCAGGGGCTTTACAACACCTCCGGTTTCGGTTTATCACGCGCATTCGTTTGTACCCGGAGGGGCCCGACGAAGACGTTACCCGAACCGCCCCTCCCATCCAGGAGATTGCCCATGGAAGCCAAAGACATCCAATTCTTCCGGGACATGCTCAACTCCATGCTGGAGGACATCCTCCAGAAGGGACAGGCCACCATCGACGACATGACGGAAACCGTCGAGGTCTACGCCGATCCTGCCGACCGGGCCACAGCAGAGTCCGACAGGGCCTTCACCCTGAGATTGCGCGACCGTGAACGCAAGCTGATCAAAAAAATCCAGCAGGCCCTCACCCGCATCGATGAAGGCGAGTTCGGCATCTGCGTCGAGTGCGGCGAGGAAATCGGCATCGCACGGCTCAAGGCCCGCCCCATGACTACCTTGTGCATCAACTGCAAGAGCAAACAGGAAGAAGACGAAATGGTCCGGGGCGACTAGCCCGGACACGCGTATGGCCGCAGACGGAAGCACCAGGCCGTCTGCGCGTCCATGCACAGCCCACCACCACGGCCTTCCCGACCGGACGGCCCGCCCAGAGTCGATGAACCGACCGCACGTTCCCGTCGCCCCCCAAGCCCAGCACAAGGAGACCGGATGGAGGCCAACTTCTTCCGCGTTCTGGCAGACGAGCTGACAGCGGAACTCATTGGCCTGCGCATCGAAAAGATCCACGCCCCGGCCGAGGACGTGCTTGTCCTCGCCCTGCATGGGCACGGCCGATCGCGGCGGCTCTGTTTTCGTCCAGGCAGAACAGGCGGCCTGCTCTTCCTCTCCGAACAGCGTCCGACCAATCCGGCGCAGGCGTCGGCGCGGGTCATGTGGCTGCGCAAACGGCTGGTCGGACGAAGACTCCTTGCGTCCCAATCGGACTGGCCAGCGCTGCGCCTTGCCTTCGCGCTCACCCCGCGCGACCTGCCCCAGGCAGGCGGCTGGCTCGTGTTCGACCTGCGGGCCGGGCTCACCCTGGAAGAGGGGTTTCCCTGCCCCCCAGAGCCGCTGTGGCCAGATCTCGCCACAGCACTGGACGACGTCGAAGTCTGGCGCGCGTTCCCACAGCTCACCCCACCGCTGCGCCGACGCTTGGCTGCACTCGCAGCAGGCGACCCGATTGCGGCCAATGCCCTGCTTGAGCGACTGACCCAGGCACGACCGGAAGGCTTCTTCCTCCCCGCCGAGGGCGAACCTTGCGTCTGGCCGGGCGAGCAATGCGGGCCAAGCTGCGCGACCGCTCTGGAGGCGGCCCGCATCCACGGCGAGCGCACCCTGTTTTCGCAGCTTGCCCGCGCCGAAGAGAAGGACGGCCGGGAACTGGCCGCCCAGGCCAAGCGCCGCCTGGAACGCCAACTCGCCCAGCTTGAACAGGACCGCGCGCGCCATGCACGGCTTGCGGCCCTGGCCGTGGCGGCCGAGGCCCTGCAAATCGCCTTGTCCGGCCTGGAGGCCAGGCCAGGTTGCGAACGCGTCGAGCTCCCGCACCCCACCCAGGGACAGGTTGAGGTTCCCCTCGATGGGCGGCTTTCCCCGGCCGAAAACATGGCCCGGCTCTTCCGGCTGGCCGCCAAGGGACGCAGGGGGCTTGAGCATGTGGAGCGCCGCCGGGCCTTGCTGGTCTCCGGAGCCGGACTGGAGACATCGTCGACCAAGCCCACGGGCGCCGGTTCGTCCTCCCCTTCCGTCGCCCCAGTGCTGCCCATGCGCTACAAGGGCCTTTCCGTGGCCTGCTTCCGCACCACGGACGGTTTTCTCGTCCTGCGCGGCAAAAGCAGCCAGGCCAACCACGAAATGCTCTCGCGGGCGGCCAGCCCGCACGACTACTGGCTGCACGCGGCAGGCGGCCCCAGCGCCCATGTGATTCTCCGGCGCGACTATCCGGACCAGGACGTGCCGGAACGCAGCCTCGCAGAAGCCGCGACCCTGTGCGCCCTCAAGAGCTGGCGCAAGGACGACGCCAAGGCCGAGGTGCTGCTGGCCAAGGTCAAGGACGTGCGCAAGGTCAAGGGGGCGGCCATGGGAAGCGTGGCGGTTGATCAGGTGGAACGCACTCTGCTTGTGCCGCTCGATCCGGCCCTGGAAGAGCGTCTGGCCGTGACGCTGCCGGTGCTGGAGGCCATCCATCCGGCTCCGTTCAGCTCTGGCGGGGCCGCAGTGGGCCGCGGCGCTTCGAAGCGCCAAAGAAAGGACAAACGCTGAGGCGAACGCCAAAAAGCCCGCAAGACGCGGGCCGTTGGAAAATCCGACTTCCGGAAACGTCTGCGCTCTACACCACGCGGTTCATGCCCTGCCTGTCCAGCATGGCCAGCACAAGCTCTTTTTCCTGGCGCAAACGGCCACGCACACTGGCCCGGACGGCCTCCGTGCTGCCGCCGAACTGCCCCTGCCTGCGGGTGTACACCTCGCTCACCAGAGCTTGTTCCAATCCATTCGCCGCAAGATCCATTGGCCGCTGCACGCCGCCTTTTCCCAGGAACTTGTCGATGGCCTGGTTGAAAATGCGCGCCGCGCCGCTGGGACCGTGCTGCACGGCGGTGCTGAACAGCGCCTCGCGCAGGGCAGGCTTGGTGTTCTCAATGTCCAGTCCTGTGCGCTCCAGAATCTTGTCCCGCGCAGGCTGGTAATGGTCCTTCTTGATGAACTCGGTCTGAAGGGCCTCGAAACGCTCGGGCATTTCCGTGGCGATCTTCATCCACTCGGCGGGCATCCGCCCCTGTGTGGAGCCGGTGTTGGCCGGGCCGGAGCGCCGCAAGCGTTCGGCGATGGCCGGATCACGCTCGGAAAGAAAACTCAAAAAGCGGTTCATGGTGCCTGCGCGGGAGGAAATCTGGAACTTTCCGTAACTGGTGCCGCCCGTGCGGTCATAGCCAATGGCCGCCACGCCCTTCTCGCCGGACTCGAACATGGCCGCGATGGCCCCAAGCCCGTCGCCGCCCACGGCATTCGGATTGCGCGTGAAGGCCTTTTCCGGGGCCTGGGCGTATACGGGCCGCTGCTGCGGCAGGCCCTGGCCGGTGAGCCGCGCGATCGTGGACAGGGCATCCAGCATCATGCTGTCCGAGGCCATGCTCAGATCCAAACCATAGGTCTCGGCAGACGCGCCGCTCTCCGCCACATCGCCCGTGCCGATGGCCTGCTGCGCCATGCGCATCTGCGCCTGAAAGGCGATGGTCTTCGGGTCGGGCTTGGCAGGCTGGACAAGGCTTCGCCCCGGCATTGGGCCGGACTCGGCGTCCTTCAGCACGCGAATGACTTCCGCGATATTGGTGTTGCCGGACATGTCTTCCCTCCGGTGTCGGCCTGGGCGTGCGCTGCCGCGCATCGACGTTTGGGCCATGACACGATTCCGCCGACACTAAAGCATGTACCATGCCGGAGAGAAAATTCCACGCGATGACTGGCAGTTGAACACCATCAATCCGCTGCGAGAAAGGCTTCCAGGCGCAGGTCCGTCAGAAGTTTGGCCACAAGCCGGGCGTGGCCCGAGGGGAAGGCATAGGCGCGCAAGTCATCCGGGGCGACAAAACGCGCCTCGTCGGCCTCGTTCAAGCGAAAAGCCTGTTCGGGATCCACCCCGTGCGCAGCCGAGCAGAAAAAGCCATGCAGGGTGATGCGGTAGCGGGTGTAGCTGCTGCGCACCACGGCGATGCGCCCGCCGGGCAGAACGTCGAGAGCGGTCTCCTCGCGCAGTTCACGCACAAGGGCGTCCTCCGGACGTTCGCCCTCCTCCAGCACGCCGCCGGGGAACTCCCACAGGCCAGGCCACACATCGTCGGCGCGGCGTTTCTGGATGAGGATCCTGCCCCGGCTGGCCAGCACCCCGCAGGCCATCTGGATGCGCACGGTCTCCGGACCGGGGCGGAGCACCGGCCGCCGGGCCACGACCCCACGTTGGAAGGCGAGACAGAATGCCGACACCGGGCAGGCTTGGCACTCTGCCTTGCGCGGTCGGCACACCAGCGCGCCAAGCTCCATGAGCGCCTGATTGAAGGCGCGCGGCTCTTCTGGATCCAAGAGCTGTGCCGCCTCGCTTTCCATGCTCCGCCGCGCCGCTGGCGTGTCCACGGGCTGGTCCAGGTCCAGCAACCGGGCGAAGACGCGCAGCACGTTGGCGTCCACGGCGGGCACGGGCTCGTTGTAGGCCACGCTGGCAATGGCCCCGGCCGTGTACGGCCCCACGCCGGGCAGGGCGCGGATGTCGGAAAGCTGTACAGGAAACACGCCGCGGTGGCGCTCCATGATCTGCCGGGCGGCGCGACGCAGATTGCGCGCGCGCGAGTAGTAGCCAAGGCCTTCCCAGAGCTTGAGCACCTCGTCCTCGCCCGCGGCGTCCAGGCTCGCCACATCCGGGAATCGCTCCACAAAACGCTGAAAATAGCCCACGGCCCGGTCCATCTGCGTCTGTTGAAGCATGATTTCGGAAAGCCAGACATGATAGGGGACCAGCGTCCTGCGCCACGGCAGATCCCGGGCGCTGGCGGAAAACCAGTCGAGCAACTTCCGGCGGAACGTGGCGATATCGAAGCTCCAGGCGCTTCCGGTCTGGGCGGGGAGAGAGGGTTTCGGCACCGGCGCGTCCGTCTCCGCTATGCCTTGGCCTGTTCCGCCACGGCCCTGGCCGCGCGCTCCACGGCCTCCGGATCGCCCATGTAGCGGCGCCCCAGGGAACGCAAGTCCGCGTCCAGCGTATAGACCAGGGGCACGCCTGTGGGGATGTTCAGACCGGACACCTCGGCATCGCTCATGCCGTCGAGATACTTGACCAGCCCGCGCAGGGAATTGCCATGCGCGGCAACGAGCAGCCGCTGCCCCGCCCGTATCTGCGGGGCCAACACCTGATGCCAGTACGGCATGACGCGGGCGATGGTGTCCTTCAGGCTTTCGCAGCGCGGCAGTTCGGCTGCCGCAAGTCCGGCGTAACGGGGATCGTGGCCGGGAAAGCGAGGATCTGCGGGGTCCAGCGGCGGGGGCGGCACATCGAAGCTCCGCCGCCACTGGAACACCTGCTCGTCGCTGTACTGGCGGGCGGTCTCGGCCTTGTTCAAGCCCTGCAGCGCGCCGTAATGCCGTTCGTTGAGCCGCCAGCTGGTCTCCACCGGCAGCCACATGAGGTCCATGCGCTCAAGCACGAGCCAAAGCGTCCGTATAGCCCGTTTGAGGTAGGAGGTGTGGCAGCGGTCGAAGAGGAACCCTCCCTCTTTCAAGAGCCGCGCCCCTTCCTGGGCCTCGGCCAGCCCCTGGTGCGAAAGATCGACATCGGTCCAGCCGGTGAAGCGGTTCTCCAGATTCCAGACGCTCTGTCCATGGCGGATGAGCACCAACGTATGCATGACTGGCCTCCTCGGCTTGCCCTGGCCGGAACAGAAAGCGCTATTTCCCGCCGGAACGCTTGGCGCCGGGCTTGGGGGCGGGTTTGGCGGACTTGCTCCCGTCCCCTTTCTGCTTGGCGTTTTTTGACTGGGCGCCCCCCTGCTTCGAGGCGGCCTCGCCCGCGTCCTTTGGCTTCCCCTCCGCACGCCCGGCCTGCTGCTTCGCGGAAGGCTTCGCCGTGGCTTTGCGCTGCCCGGCCCTGCGGTCGGCGTCGGCCTCGAAGAGATGACGTTTCTTCTTTTCAAAGGTCAAAACGCTCAACAGCGAGGCCAAACCCAGGGCGAACAGCGTCACCAGGAAGATGAGCCCCTTCTGGAAGGCCCATTTCTGGGCCAAAATGCCGTCAATGACCCAATTGCTTGCGATTTTAGTTGAATAATAGAGCAGGACGGGAATGGTCAAGAGCGCCAAGGCCAGCCCCACCACCTCGATCCAGACGAAATTCTTGCCCATGAGCATGGCGAAAAGCGTGCTGTCGCGCACGATGCGCAACGAGACCAATCGCTTGGACAAGGACTGCAGATGGTCTTCGATCTCCGGCACGTGGCGGCGCGCGGTACGGAAATTGTCGGCCGTGCGCAGGGACTGCGTCATGATCCAGTTGATGCGCTGCACGCAATGGTTGAAGTCGCGGTTGAAGTCTCGCAGCAGTTTCGGAAAGGGGAACCAGCCCGCCTCATACTGCACCTCGCGCAGGCGCTGGGCGTAGGTGCCCACGCGTTCCTTGATGCGCTTGATCTCCTCGTCGATCTGCTTCTGCATCTCGACGGTGAAACCGTCCATGCCGCGCACCACCTCGCGGAAGGCGACATAATTCTCCGTATTGGCCAGGGCGTCCATGCGCTCAAGGTGCGCCTGGGCGGGTTTGCGGAAGGCGTGGTCCTCCTCGAACCATTGGGGCAGTTCCTTCAACAGGGACGTAACCTTGATTCCGATGTTTTTGGCCTTCACCTGGGCTTCAAGCCAGGGCTCCCAGAGGCCGGCAAGCACATGCACGCGGCCGCGGTCGGTCTCAAGGTCCACCAGAATGCGGTTGAAGAACATGGGCTCGCGGTTCACCAAGTCCGCGAAGATGTCCAGGGACTGCCCGGTGAAGCCCATTTTGACCATGCACACGCCTTCCCTGTAGGTGGGCTCCAGCCACTTTGGGGATCCCATGAGCACCTGCCGATAGAGACCCAAGGCCTCGCGGTACTCCCCGACCACCTCGCGCAGGCGCGCCTGCAGAAACAGCACATAGCACTGCTGGATGTTGGTCTCGGCCAAGCGACCGGCCTCCTGCCAATAGAACTGGGCCATGTGGTGATCGTCGGCCTCCAGCGAAACAAAGCCCTCCAGGCAGGCGGCCTCGAAGCTGCGCCCGCTCTTGGCGCACACGGCACGCAGCAATTCCTTGGATTTGTCCAATTCGCCCGAAAGCAGGGCAAAATGGGCCTCAGCCAAAGGCCATGGCTCCTCGGGGTTCAGCTGCTCGGGATCCAAAGGCCATTCCCTGGCCTTGACGCGCGGCAGCACGGGCAGAAGTCCGGGCTGGTACGGGGTGCCGATGGAAAACACGGCCCGCACGAGGTCGGCCTCCATGCTCTGCGCAGAAAGCAGCGACCCGATCTTCCCCAAGAATTTGTCCGAGTCTCCGGCCTCGTCCAGGGCTTTGAATCCCAAGGCCATGTCGGACAGGTTGGCCCGCCCCAACGCGACCCAATTCTGCGCCCGGAAGGCGGGCATGGTCCTGGACGGACATTGGGCGGACGTGTGGTTCTTCAGTCCGCAGTAGAAGCACTCCTTCCCCGCCCCGGCAAGCCAGCGCCGTGGCAACGGCATCTCGATGGCCCCTTGGCCGCCCTGGCCATCGGCCTGCCGTCTGGTGACATTGCACCAGGAGTCGAGGGACTCCTGCTCGCCGCCATAGTTCACCTCGTTCACCTTGAAGGCATCATAGAGGGAGAACCCGTCGCGGTAGCGCATATGCAGAAAATCCGGGGTCAACCGGTTCCAGTCGAGCCCCATGCGGTGCGGCAGATCCATGGAAAAACTCATGCCCCGCTGCTCGGTGACGGCGAAGACGCAAGGCCAGTAGGCCCGCTGGGTGGCTTTCAATTCCGCCAGCAGGGTGGCGAGCTCCACGCAATACTGGCGCACCTGCCGGTAGCTTTCCAACGGAAAGATGACGAATCCCTTGGCGTCATCGGCCAGATACTTGATGTTCAGACGCTGGAACACGCCCTGGACCTCGGAGAAGAAGGCCCGCCAGCCGGCGATGGCCTCGCGCTCGCCCAGGCGGCCCAGAGGTCGGATGACGCCGTACCAGTTGGTCGGCGAGGAATAATCCAGGCCCTGATCGGCCACCAGCGGCGTCCAACCGAGGTTCGCCAAGCCCTGCATGGACACGGCCTGCCCCAGCGACAGCCCATGGATGCCCCGCACCGCCTCCGCCAGCTTGGGGTGCAGCAGCACCTCCAGATCCTCCGCCACACCGGCCTGCTGGCGGGCGATCTCCCGCGGGACCGAGGCCGAGAGGCTCATGTCGTAGCCCACCAGCGCGGTGACGGGAAAGACCTGACAGAACAGAGGAAGCGGATTCAGCCTTGCCCATATCTGCAGCTTGGCCATGGCCCGGAAGACCTCTGGCGTGAAGGAAAGCCACAAGCTCTGGCAGGGATCCTCCACAAGCTGCACCAGCCCATGGTCGCGCAGGGTGTGGCCCACGGCGTTGTTGAACGATCCGGACCAGACCATCCACAACCCGTAGCCCGAGCTGATGAGCCGCGCCTGGGAGACGCCTTGAAGTCTTTCCAAGAGGGTCGAAAGGGTATACATTTCTTCTCCAGTTCAACCCCATTCCGGAGGTTTCACATGGACATAAGCCAGGCCATCGCAGAACTCAAGAAGCAGCCGGGCTTCGCGGACAACGTGGGCATGGTGCTGGTGCACAACGGAACCGTGCGGGGCTGGTCGCGCACGGACCATTCCACAGTCACCGCCATCGAAATCACGCCGGACCGCGAAAAGATGCTCGCCATCTGCCGGGAGATCGAACAGCGCCCCGGCATCTTCCGCGTTGTGGCCCACGCCAACGAGGGCCTCATGCACCCCGGCGACGACGTGCTCTTCCTCATCGTGGCCGGAGACATCCGCGAAAACGTCAAGCCCGCCCTCTCCGATCTGCTCGACCGCATCAAGAGCGAGGCCGTCACCAAGCGGGAACTCTGTGACTAGACGGTCCTGCCCACGCACTTCTCATCGGCGCGCCAGCGCCGGAGCATAAGGCCCCCCAGCATGGTCGTCGTACAGGTCGTCAACGTCCGCTGGTTCAACGCAACCGCATGGTATGGTCTTTCCCTCGCCCGGCTGCTTCAAGAGGCCGGGCATACCGTGGTCGTGCTTACCCAGGGCGGCACGGAAAGCCACAAAAAGGCCCTGGAATGGGGCCTCGACGCCCGGCCCGCCGACCTCAACACGGCCAATCCCATGCGCCTGGCCGCAACCCTGTGGCGCCTGATTCTGCTGTTGCGCACGCTCAAGCCGCAGGTGGTGAACTGCCACCGGGGCGAAGGCTTCTTCCTTTGGGGGCTCTTGAAACCCTTCTTCGGCTTCCGGCTTGTGCGCACGCGCGGCGACCAGCGCCCCCCCAGGGCCAATGCCGTAAACCGCTTCCTGCACGCGAAGGTCTGCGATGCGGTGGTCGTCACCAACTCGCGCATGGCCCGGCACTTTCTTTCGGTGATGCGCACCCCTGAGGACAAGGTTTGGCTGATCCACGGTGGAGTGGACACGGAGCGGTTCCGTTTCGATGCACCGGGTCGAGAGCGTGTGCGCGCCGAATTCGGCTTCGGCCCGAGGGAGACGGTCATCGCGCTGGTGGGCCGCTTCGACATGGTGAAAGGCCAACGCGAGACCATTGAGGCCGTGTCCCGCCTGGTCCACGCCCAGGGGATGCGCCGCGTGCGGCTCATGCTGCTGGGCTTCAGCAGCGCCACAGGCGAAGACGAAGTACGCGGGTGGATACGGCAGTTCAAAATGGAGCGCTTCACCGTGGTCACAGGCAAGCGTGACGACATACCCGCATGTCTTTCCGCCGCGGATGTCGGCATCGTCTCCTCCCTGTGGTCGGAGACCATCGCCCGCGCAGCCTTGGAAATCATGGCCTGCGGCAGGCCGCTTTTTTCCTCCGATGTGGGGGTGATGCCCGACCTGTTGCCGCCGGAGGCCCTGTTCCCGGCTGGCGACGTGGACGCCATGACCCGTCTCCTTGCCAGCGCCATGGAAGACCCGGCGATGCTCCGCGAAAACCTCCGGGCCTGCGGGCTCACCCTCTCGCAGCTCTCCGGGCGCGACTTCCTCCAGCGGACGCTCACCCTATACGAAGGCCTGGTGGACTAGCGCTCCAGGCCACCGCCGACCCCGCGGCCGCTACCACATGCCCAACGGCCCGGCTTCTCCCCGCAGGCGATCGGCGACGGCCATTATGGTGCGCGTGTAGGAATGGGAGTGGTTGTAGCGATAGATGACGACCAACTGCCTCTCGCGGGACAGGTTGGCCCGCCAGCCGTTGGCGGAAAGAAAGCGCGCGGTGCTCAAAATTGCGTCGCCAGGGTCGAAAAGGTCCACGCGGCCATCGCCGTCCAGATCCTCGCCATAGCGCACGGCGTTCGTGGGCATGAACTGGCACAGGCCTATTGCACCGTACACCGAGCCAGGAATGCCAGCCGGGTCCACACCAGCGGCCTTGGCGTAGGCCAGCAGGGCCTTGAGCTCCTTGTAGGCCCAGGCGGCCTTTTGCGCCGTACGCCAGCGCAGCCACTCGGACATGTCGGGCGAGAGATCACGGCGCTCAATGTGCGGGGCCACCAGAGAGAAATCCACGGCCAGGGCCATGCTTGCCAGGGTGGACAGAGCGCTCTTGCCGCCCAGGTTGCTGCCAAGCTTCGTCTCCACCAGCAGCAGCGCCGTGAGAATTTCCTCTGGAACGCCGTACCGTTGCCGGGCTTCGCGCAGCGAAGCCTTGTGCGACTCCATGAAGGACCGCGCCTGCATGATAAGCAGCGGATTCAGATAGCGGACGTAAACCTCTGGAGGTTCGGTCTTTGCCTTCGCCTGGGAAAGCTTCACCTCCAGCAGGGCATTCATCTTCCGGGCCATGACGAGCGGGTCGAAGCGGACCTCGGGGCGGGCGAACAAGGCGTTCATGGCCGCAGGATCGAAGCCGTCACCGGTGAGCCTGCGGGTCAGCGGATCCCAGGTCGGCTGGGCGTATGCGCTCAGGGGGAAAAACGCCAGCACCAGAAGCACAAGCGCGGCCCCGAAAGGCCGCGCCATGAGATTCCGCAGCCAAGCGGTCAGGGCCACAGGGCGGGGTTCGGCCTTGCAGGCATGGTCACAGCCTGTCCATGGGCACAAAGCCCACCTCCTCCTCGAAATCGTCGTCCAACTGCGCCGCAAAAACCTGCAACCCGTAAGATGCGCCGCACACCGTGCAGCGCAGGGACACTTCCCGTCAGGCCCGGTTGAGGACCACGCCCCCCCCGCAGGTCGGACACGCCAGCCCCGGCACGGCGCGGGGCTGCTGGCGCTTGCGAAAAGGGGACAGCAGGCTCACGCCATGTCCCTAGCGGATATCCAGAGGCGGATTCTTTTCGCCCATGGCCACATACAGGTTGGACAACGCGGTCTGGTAATCGGACAGCGCCTGGGACAGGGAGGCCTCGCTGCTGCTTACCTTTGCCTGGGCGTCAAGCACGTCGGTGTTGGTGCCCACCTGGGCCTGGTAGCGCGCAAGGGCCATACGGTAGCTCTCGCGCGCAGCCTCCACGGATTTGCGCGCCACGGTGATGCGGTCCGCGGCCTCGCGCTGGTTCAGCAGGTACTGTTTGACCTCGAACCCGGCGCCCAGCTTGGTGTTCTCCAGATCCGCGCGCATCTTGTTCACGTTCTCGCCGCCGCTCTTGTACTTGTTGTAGGTGCTGCCCCACTGGAAAAAGGTCCAGGAGGCGTTGGCGCCCACCGTCCAGTACTCCTTGGCGGAATTGGACAGATACTTGCTGTCGTTCAGGGAGGCGCTGTCGCCCTTCTTGTAATAGTTGTAGTCCGCGCTCACCTGCGGGTAGAAGGAACTGCCCGCGATGGTCTGCTCCTTCTCGGCGATGGCCACGCTCTTGACGCCGACCTGGATGTCCGGCCGGGCCTTGTAGGCGCGGTTCAGACACTCCGAGAGTTCGAGGCCGAAGGGAGTGTAGGTCAGCTCGCCCACATAGGTCACAGGCGCTTCCAGCGGCAGATTCAAAAGCGAGTTGAGCTTGGCGCGGGTGGTGTCCAGGGAGTTCTGCGCGGTGAGCAGATCCTGTTCGGCCTCGGCTTCGTCCACCTCGGCCTGCAGCACATCGAGCTTGGGCTTGAGCCCGACCTCGTAAAACGCGGTGGTGACCTTGAGCTGGGACTTGAGGCGCTCCACGGAGTCCTGCGCGCTCTTCACGTCCATCTTCGCCTTGAGGTGCGCAAGATAGTTGGTCTGGATGGCGCCGATGAGCGAGAGCTCGGCCTGGGTCATCTTGGCCTGGTTCTGTTCCTTGGCGAGCTTGGCCTTCTGGTAGCTGGACAGGAGCTGGAACCCGGTAAACACGGGCTGGTGCAGATTCAACTGGCCCGTCCAGACGGTCTGGTCCGCGCTGTTGACGCCGCCGGACTTGGGCTGGCGATCGTAGTTCAGCACACCGTAGTTGGCCGTGGCCGTGGGAAGAAAGTCGGCCAGCGCCGAGTTCTGGTCGTATTCGCTGCCCAAAAGCTGCGCACGGGCGGACACGATGGTGGGGTTGTTCGCCAGCCCGAACTCGACGGCCTGCTTCAAATCAAGGGCGGACGGAAGTCCCTGCGGCGGCTGGACCGCTCCGGCCGTGGCCGGGGGGGTGACGGGCGCGGGAGCGGCGGGGGCCGCATCCTGAGCCAGGGCTGGCGCGGCCAGGCACAGGGTCAGCGCAAGCGCGGCGAGGGTGCGGAACGGCGTTTTGCGAATCATGAGGTGTCCTTCTTGCTGCTCGGTTAGGGTAGCGGAGGAAGCCAGCCATTGTATCGGCAGCGTTTAAACACGTGTTTATACTCAACGCGCGCGCGGGACGCAAGGATCAAAAATGCTCAAATCAGCTGTGCGAATAGCGCACTTCATCCCGTGGCGCAGTCTGCCGGGTCGCCCTGCAGCTTCTCGATGGTGTGCGCAAGGGCGGGCAGCACAGCTCCCAGGCACTCGCGCACGGCCTTTGGGCTGCCAGGAAGATTCACTATGACCGCCCCGCCAAGGGTTCCGCACACTGCGCGCGACACCGCCCCGCGCGGGGTCTTGGCCAGGCTGACGGCGGTCATGGCGCGCTCGAAACCGGGCAGGCGCTTCTCTATGACGCGCAAGGTGGCCTCAGGGGTTACATCACGCGGGGCCACGCCCGTGCCGCCCGTGGTGCAGATCATGTCGAAGCCGTCCACCAGGGCCAGATGCGTCATAAGCGCCACGATGTCGCGCTCCTCGTCCGGCAGCACGAAGCCGCGCGCCAGGCACAGCTCCATCTCCGCACGCGCCAGCTCCTCGATGAGCGGGCCGGAGGCGTCGGCGCGCAGGCCCGCCGCGCCCTTGTCGCTCAGGGTGATCCAGGCCAGGGCAAAGCCCGCGCGGGACAGAGACAGGGTGCGGGTCTCGTCGGCCCCCGCAGGCGCGGGCAGCAAGGTCTCGGCCAGCCAGCAGGGCCTGCTTACGCCGCCCTCCAGCCCCGGCCACCAAACACGGCCCAGAACGCGGTGTTCCTCGCGCTCGCCGCGCAGCAGGTGCCCGGCCTTGAGGTCCGGCAGAGCCTCGGCCACGGCCAGCGGAATGCCCGTCGGCAACGGCGCGGGAGCGGCCCCGGCGAAGAGCAGGAAGCGCTCCCCGGCACATTGCCCGGTGCCCCCATCGCCATGGCGGAAGAAACGGATGTCCAAAGCGGCGGCGGATGCGTTCACGGGAGTCCTCCTAGGTCAGGCGAGCAGGACGGCGATGATGCCGGCCAGAAAGATGCCGTCAAAGGTGCCCGCACCGCCGATGGACAAAAGCGGCGCATCGAGCACGGCCAGGGTTCGGCGATTCAGCAGGTGCGCCAAGTCCGCGCCGATGAGCGTGCCCAGCGCGCCCGCCATGTAGGCCGCGCGCGGGGCAAGCGACTCGTGCCCCGGCACAAGGCTGGCGTCCGGGGCGAGCAGAATGGCGGTAAGCGCCGCCACTGCCGGTGGCAGCAGCACCGGCACCCCGATGCCGATGCCCGGCATGGGCCGCGCCAGCAGGTAGCACGCCAGGGCCGAAATGAGCACGCACAGGGCCAGCCAGGCGCCCAGCACGCCCGCAATCTGCATGTGCCACACAAACCAGGCCGAGAGCAGGCAGGGCACCACGCAGCCGCCCACGTTCACGGCCACGGTCTGCTCGGAGAGCGTCAGCTCGTCGTCCTGCCCGAAGCCAAGCGGCCCACGGCCCAAAGGACCACGGCCGAAACGAAGGCGGCCCACCTGCCCGGAAAAGCCGAACAGGCGGCTTGCGGGCGCGGGCTGGCCGCGCACCAGGCGCGTGCTGCGGTAGAGGGGGATGTTGTACCTGCTGCCGATGATGGTGAGCAGGAACACGGCCAGCCCCTGCGCGCCGGTGAGGCCCAGCTTGCCGAAGGCGGCCGCCACAAGGCTCACCGGGAGCACGACAAAGAGCCCCACAAGCAGCAGAACCACAAAAGCCAGAAGAAGGAACGGCGGCCCGGCCTGATAAAACATAACGCTCCCGCGACGAGGTGGCGGCCGCCCGCCGCGCGGCTTGGTGTTGCCAGGCGGGGGCCAAAGGGGGTATCTCCCCGGCGAGACTAGCAACCATGGCCCGCGTTGTAAACCGCGCGCGGCCCAATCACGCGGAGCAGCACATGAAGGGCATCATCCTGGCCGGAGGCTCCGGCACCCGGCTCCATCCCCTTACGCGAGTCATCAGCAAGCAGCTGCTGCCCGTGTACGACAAGCCCATGATCTACTACCCGCTCTCCACGCTCATGCTTGCGGGCATCCGCGACATCCTGGTCATCTCCACCCCGTCCGACCTGCCCCGCTTCGCAGACATGCTGGGCGACGGCTCCAGCCTGGGACTCACCTTCAGCTACGTGGCCCAGCCAAGCCCGGACGGCCTGGCCCAGGCCTTCCTCCTCGGCGCGGACTTCATCGGCCGAGACACCGTGAGCCTGGTGCTGGGCGACAACATCTTCCACGCCCAGGGCCTCTCGCATGTTCTGCAGCGCTGCGCGAAACTCGAAAAAGGCGGCATCGTGTTCGCCTACCCGGTCAAGGATCCGGAGCGCTTCGGCGTGGTGGAGTTCGACGAGGAGCAGAAGGTGCTGTCCATCGAGGAGAAGCCGCGCGTGCCCAAGTCGCGCTACGCGGTGACCGGTCTTTACTTCTACGACAACGATGTGGTGGACATCGCCCGTTCGCTCACCCCCTCGGCCCGGGGCGAGCTGGAGATCACCGACGTGAACAACGCCTACCTGAAGCGCGGCGACCTCTCCGTCGAGCTGTGCGGCCGCGGCTGGGCCTGGCTGGACATGGGCACCCACGAGTCGCTTTTGCGCGCGGCCAACTTCGTGCGCATGGTGCAGGACAACCAAAGCCTGCGCATCGCCTGCGTGGAGGAGATAGCGTACCGCATGGGCTACATCGACGCCGCGCAGTTGGAGACCCTCGCCGGTTCAATGCTCAAGAACGAATACGGCCAATACCTCATGGAAGTGCTGCGCGGGTAGCCGCTCAGAATTCGCCCCCCAAGGAAGGATGTATGCAGGAGACCTACACGCCCGCCGCCTCGTTCGACGTGCGCATCATCAATCTGCGCAGCACGCTGCACGGCATGACCGATGGCGACGTGGCGCGCCTGAACCGCCTGGTGCGGGGCCTGGGCGACGCGCAAGGGGAGGCGCCGCTGGCGAAGCTGCGCCAGGGGCTGAACCCGGCGGGCAAGACCGGGCGCGAGTTCGGCGGGCAGTGCGCCCAGGACCTGCTGGACCTGCTGGGCGAGCTTGAGACCGCGCACGGCCCGGCAAAATGCTTCGGCCTCTTCATGGACGAGCTGAACCGGCACAACGCCATGCGCAACGTGCCGGACACCCTCCAGAAGATTGAGCCCGAGCCCCTCTTCAACCCCAGCAAATGGATCGCCATCGCCATTCTCCTGGGGCTGGCGGTGTATTTCGTGCAGAAATACTTGAGCATGAAATAGGGGGGCTTACGCCCATGCAACCGTTCTCTACCGCCCCTCCCGGCACCGCACCAACTGCGCTTCGCAGTCGCGCAGGCAGTGCTTGAGGTACAGCATGTCCCCATTTTCGGCGTAGTCGTCCTTGCAGATGATGCGGCAGATGGCGAAGGCCTCCGCGCAGCAGTCGGGGTCGTCCGGGTCGCGGCCGGGGCGGCAATCGCCGCGGTAATTCTTGAGGGAAGGCGCATCGCTGCGCGGCCTGAGCGCGCCTTCGGCCGCGGCCGGGGTGGGATCGCACGCGGCCAGCGCGAGAACGGGAACAATCCACAGCCACACACGCATACGCCTCCCCCCTGCGAAATGTCAGTCCCCTACCCCGCCAGCCTGCGCGCCAAATCCAACGCGGCCTCGAAGCTGGTGGTTTTCGCCCTGCCCGTGCCCACCAGGTCGTAGCCGGTGCCGTGATCCGGGGATGTGCGGATGATGGGCAGGCCCAGGGTCACGTTCACCGCCTCGCCGAAGTGCAGAAGCTTCAAGGGGGCCAGCCCCTGGTCGTGATACATGGCCACCACGGCGGAGTAGCGCCCGCGCGCGGCGAAATGGAACAGCGTGTCCGCCGGAACCGGCCCCTCGACATTCAGCCCCGCCGCCCGCGCCTCGGCCACTGTCGGGCGCACCACGTCCTCGTCCTCGCGCCCGATGCGCCCGCTCTCCCCGGCGTGGGGATTGAGCCCGCACACGCCGATGGGGCCAAGCAAGCCCAGGCGCTCCGTGAACTCCGCCGTGTGTCGGATGGCCCGCAAAATGGCCTCCCGCGTCACAAGGCGCGGCACGTCGGCCAGCGGCGGGTGCGTGGTGACGAGGCTGACGCGCAGGGCCAGGGGGGGAGTCTGCCCCGGTTGCGCTGGTGGCGGCAACGGTCCGCACAGGTGCATGGTGACGTTCCGCGCGCCCACGCCAAGCCCCTCGGCCAGGAACTCCGTGTGGCCGGGGAAGTCGAACCCGGCCTCCTGCAACATGGCCTTGTTCAGCGGGCAGGTGACCACCCCCTGCACAACGCCGCGCCGCGCCAGGTCCACGGCAAGCCCCAGGCTTTTGCCCGCAGCCAGACCGCCCGCAGGCGTCGGGACTCCAGGCGGAAAGTCCAGCCCGGCCAGTCCCTCCGGCTCCACGAAGCAGATGCCCGGACCATGCCCGGCCAGCTCGGCGGCGAGGCCCGCACCTGCGCACAGCACATCGAAGAAGCGCGGACGCCCGGCCAATTCGCGCTCCAGCGCCGCCAGCGGGCCGATGAACAGCAGGGTTTCTCCGCGCCGCGCGCAGTCCGCCCCAGCCAGGGCCAGGCAGCGGACGACAAGCTCCGGCCCAAGGCCGCAGGGGTCGCCCAGGGTGACGGCGAGGACGCTCACAGCCCCTCCCCTGCCCGACTGAAGGCCAGGGCGGCCAGCGGCGGCAGGGTCAGGGTCAGGAAGGAATCCGGCCCATGGGTCACAGCCTCCACGCCGCCGCCGTTGCCCGCATTGGAGCCGCCGTATATCTCGGCGTCGGTGTTGAGGATTTCCCGCCACCAGCCGGGGCCTGGGCAGCGCACGCCATAGTCATGCCGCACAACGGGGGTGAAATTGAACACAAACAGCACGGGCTCGCGTCCCGGAGCCTTGCGCGCAAAGCTGATCACCGAGTTGGACCAGTCGCGGAAATCCATCCACTCGAAGCCGTCCCAGCTGATGTCGGCTTCGTGCAGGGCCGGGCGGCTCTTGAGCAGATGGTTCAAGTCGCCCACCAGCCGGGCAATGCCCGTGTGCGCGGGGAAGCAATGCAGAATCCAGTCCAGCTCGCGCTTGCAGTTCCACTCGTTCCACTGGCCGAACTCCCCCCCCATGAACAGAAGCTTCTTGCCGGGGTGCGCCCACTGGTAGGCGAAGAGCAGGCGCAGGTTGGCCAGCTGCTGCCACTGGTCGCCGGGCATCTTGGAGAGCAGCGCGCCCTTGCCGTGCACCACCTCGTCGTGGGACAGCGGCAGCACGAAGTTCTCGGTGAAGGCGTAGAGCATGGAGAAGGTGAGGCTGTTGTGGTGCCAGGCGCGGTGCACGGGCTCCTTGTGCATGTAGGAGAGGGTGTCGTTCATCCAGCCCATGTTCCACTTGAAGGTGAAGCCCAGGCCGCCGGTGTACGTGGGGCGCGAGACCCCAGGCCAGGCAGTGGACTCCTCGGCGATCATGGTTGCGCCGGGAAAATGGGAGTGCACCACCGTGTTCAGCCCCTTCAAGAGTTCGATGGCCTCCAGGTTCTCGCGCCCGCCGAAGTGGTTGGGGATCCACTCGCCCTGCTTGCGCGAGTAGTCCAGGTAGAGCATGGAGGCCACCGCGTCGATGCGGATGCCGTCGATGTGGAACTCTTTGAACCAGTACAGGGCGTTGGCCAGCAGGAAGTTCCGCACCTCGTGGCGGCCGTAGTTGAAAATGTAGGTGCCCCAGTCCGGGTGCTCGCCCTTGCGCGGGTCCTCGTGCTCGTAGAGGGCGGTGCCGTCAAAACGGCCCAGGCACCAATCGTCCTTGGGAAAATGGCCGGGCACCCAGTCCAGAATGACCCCGATGCCCTCCTGATGGCAACGGTCGATGAACTGCCGCAGTTCGTCGGGCTCGCCGAAGCGCGAGGTGGGTGCGAAATAGTGGCTGGTCTGGTAGCCCCAGCTCTCGTCCAGCGGGTGCTCGGCCAAGGGCATGAACTCGATGTGCGTGAAGCCCAGCTCCTTGACGTAGGGAATCAGCTCGTCCGCCAGCTCGCGGTAGGTGAGGAAGCGGCCGTCGCGCAGGCGCCAGGACCCGGCGTGGACTTCGTACACGGACTGCGGACGCGCCAGGGGCGGATTGTAGCGGGCGCGCTCCTCAAGCCAGGCGGCATCGTTCCACTGGTAGCCGTCGAGCGCGCAGGTGCGCGCAGCGTTGCCGGGCCGCATTTCGGCGAAAAAGGCGAAGGGGTCGGTCTTGAAGCTGGTACGGCCGTGGCAATCCTTTACCGCGAACTTGTACAGCACGCCGGACGCCAGACCGGGCACAAAGCCCGCCCATATTCCGGAAGACCCCACGGGATACAGCGGATGCGCCTTGCCCCACCAATCGTTGAACGGCCCCACCACGCTGACCTTGCGGGCGTTGGGCGCCCACACGGCGAAACGGTAGCCGGATTCGCCCCACTGCTCGTGCGGATGCGCGCCAAGAACCCGGTACAGGTCCCAGTGCTCGCCCTTGCCGAAAAGATACAGGTCAAAGGGCTCGATGAACACCGGCTGGGTGACGTGCTGGCTCATGCAAAAGGCTCCTGGTTGCGGCGAAGCAGTGGGCGGGTGCGCCGAATTCGGGCCGCATAGCCTTCTCTACCCCACTTGCCCGCCGCAGACAATCGCCGCGCCAGCCGCCTACAATCCCAAAAGCCTCGCCAGCGGAGACCAGCCGCTCAGGAGTTCGGCCATGCGCTCATAGCCCGCCGCATCCGGGTGGATGCCGTCGGCGGCGAGGGACGCCATGTACGCGGGCTCTGCGGCAAGGGGCGCGTGCAGGTCGAAGGCGGGGACGCCCAGTTCCGCGCACAGGCCGCGCACCTGCGCGCCAAGCTGGCGGATGTGCCCGCTCCAGGCCGCATCAAAGGCCGGGGGAGGAGAGGCGTACAGGGTTTGCCCAAGGGCGGCCGCGCCTTCAAGCACCTGACGCGCCGCTGTGAGGCTCTCCTCGCCGGGCAGGTCGAACTTGCCATCGGCCGCGCCGAAGCTGAACACGAAGGCCATGTCTTCTCCCTGGCGGCGGCGGCGGTCGGTCTCCTCGCGCCAGCGGACGGCGATGCGGGTAGAAGTGTCGCTGCGCAGTCCCAGGTTGCACACCGTAAGGCTGCGAGAACGTGTGGGATCCTTGAGGTAGCTTTCCCTGGCCAGGCGGCCCACCCAGCCCAAGGCCAGTTCGTCGCCAATGCCCTGGGTGAGGGAATCGCCAATGAAGCAGACAACCATGATTCCGTGCCCCCTAGGCCAGCTTGAGCCGCGCGGTGGCCTGGCCTACGCGCAGGGCCAGCACGGCGGTTTTGGTTAGAATGCCTTCGTCATAGGGGAAGTCGTCGCTCCCGGCGTACTTCGCCATGATGACGCCGAGTCCGGCGCGAGCCTCTGCCGGGTCCGACAGCTCACGCACGGTTCCGGAGCCCAGCACGCAACGGAAGGTGTAGCCCCACTGGCAGGCCTTGTCCCCGGTCTTCACCTTGAGGTCCGTGGCGGCGCTGAAGGCCACGGACGTTCCGGCCGCCTCGGCACGGCGCAGGGCCTCGATCTTCCGGCCCTTTTTGGCGGAATGAAAAAACAGCACGCCGTCCCGGCAGGCGAAGTTCACCGGCACGCAGTACAGCCCCTGCGCATCCTGCACGGCGAGACTCATGAACTCGGCCGCGCGCAGCACCTCGGCCACAATGGCCGGATCGTCGGTCACGTCTTTGCGCATCATCACTCCATACGTGTTCAGATTGCCACGACGAAGGCTTGTCTACGCCCAACTTTGGCGGGGTTCAAGACACGCCTTCAGCCAGAAAATGGGCCTATGCGGGGATTGCCAGCGGACAGAACCGGATTTACCTTCAGCGCCTTCATCATCCATTGCCCCAGGAGCCGCCCATGAAATCCGCCGTGATGCTCTTCGCCGACCACCCGCTTCCTGTACTCCAGGGCCTTGAGGCAGGGCAGGAGCCGGATCCGCTTGCCTTGGCCCTGCTTCGCGACACCCTGCGCACCCTGGCCGACGTGGCCGCGGACGTCTTCGTGTTCCTGGCTCCAAGCATGGACAAGGAACAGGCCAAGGCCCTCCTTGACCCCCATGGCGTGGGCGGATTCAAGCTGGCCAGCTCGCTGGGCAAAAGCCTCCAGGCCAGGCGGCGCAACGCCTTCCGGCTGCTGTTCTCTCGCGGGTACGAGAAGGCCCTGCTGCTGGCCAACGCCCTGCCCGACCTCCCCTCCCACGCCGTGCAGACGGCGCTCGACTCCCTGGGCTGGAAGCGCTGCTGCCTCGGACCGATTCCGGGACCGGACGGCGAGCCGGACGGGGTGTATGCCATGGGCTTCGACTTCGAGGGCTACACTACGGACGCGCTGGACATGGTGGACCCCGACAAGCCCAAGCTGTTTGGCCGGATGGAGACCCTGCTGCTGTTCTACGAGCGCACGGTCACAGTCCTGGCCCCGCACAGCCCCGTGGACGGCCCGGAAGCTGTCCCGGCCCTTGTGGCCCGCTGCCGCGACACCCGCTTCACCCTGCTGCCCTCGCTGCGCCTGGCGTCGCGGCAAAGCCAGACCGGAGCGTGAGACGCGCGCTTAGACGATGGCGCGCACCGGGCGCGGCGTCTCGCCCACAAGCTGCGCCAGCACGGCCAGCCCGCGCTCCAATTCGTCCATGCCCCGTGCAGCGGAAAGCGATACCCGCACCGCCGCGGGCGCGGCCGTCTGGCCCACGGCAAAGGCGTCGGCCCCGATGACCGTCACCCCGCGCAAGCCAGCCGCGCGCTCAAAATCCGACGCCCGCCAGGGTTCGGGCAGACGCAGCCAAAGAAAGTAGCCCTGCCGCAGCCCGGTGCAGTCCAGGCCGCACAACAGCTTCCGCGCACACGCCATGCGCCGCGTGGCCTCGGCGCGCTTGCGGCGCAGCACCACCTCGGCCGTGCCGTCGGCCAGCCACCCGGAGGCGATCTCCACGCACAGGGGCGAGGCCATCCACGTGGTGCCGGTGATGCCCAATTCAAGGCGCTCCACCATGTCCGGCGGGGCGGCCACAAAGGCAACGCGCAAGCCGCCCGCCACGGCCTTGGACACGCTGGCGATGAAGGAAGTCCGCTCCGGAGCCAGGGCCGCCACGGTGGGCAGGGGCTCCTCGGCCGTCAGGGCGTAGGCCGCGTCCTCGATGATTTGCAAACCACGCGCCCGCGCCACCTGCGCCAGGCGTTCCTGCCGGTCGGCTGAAGGCGAGGCGCTGGTGGGATTGTGCGCGCCGGGCATCAGGTACACCCCGCGCACGGTATCGCGGGAACAGGCTTCATCCAGCGATTCCGGCACAACACCTTCGGCGTCGAGGGCCACAGGGACCAGCCGAAGGCCCAGCAGCCCGGCCGCGGAGAGCAAACCCGGATAATTGAGGCAGCCCACGGCCACCCTGTCGCCGGGGCGAAAGAGCACGGAGAGCAACACCAGCAAACCGTGCTGGCCGCCCGCCGTCACCAGCACGCGCTCCGGCCCGGCCTGCACCCCGTACCGCGCGCACCAGCGCGACCCGGCCTCCCGGTGCCGGGCCATGCCGCCTGAGGGCTGGTAACGCAGCAATTCCTGCACGTCCACGCGCCGGGGCAAATCCTGCAAGGCCGCGCCCAGGTCCGGGTCCAGGCCGTACATGCCCGTCACCAAACCCAGATCGATCCCGCCAGCCCCCTCGCCGCCCCACCACGGCCCGGAAGCCTGACCAGCCGGAGCAGCCACGGTGCCGCGCCCGACCTCGCCGCGCACGGCTCCGCGCCGCGCCGCCTCCGCATAGCCGCGCGTCACCGTGCCCACCGTCACGCCAAGGGCCTCGGCCAAATCGCGGTGCGTCGGCAACCGCTGGCCGGGCAAAAGTTCGCCGCGGCACAAGGCGGCATCGATGGAATCGGCCAGGGCCAGGTACTTCGGGCGGCCAGGCGCAAGAAGGGGCATCCACATTGTCATGGAGACAATAAATACATTGACCAGCGCAAACCGTCAACATAGAAGCTGAGGCAAATCGCAATCCATATGTTTTCAAGATATTGTTGCACCATTCACAATAGAGACAATTGGAAATTGTATCCATCGCAACACTTTCGGGGAGGGTGGCGTGCCCAAGGAACCATCCCGCTCCCTGACACAGGAGAAAACCATGAGTCCGGAAATGCTGGCGTCCTTGTGCCTGTTCGCCTTCAGCACCTCCATCACGCCGGGGCCGAACAACGCCATGCTCTTCGCCTCCGGCGTGAACCACGGCGTGCGCCGCACCATGCCGCACCTGCTCGGCGTCACCCTGGGCTTCACCTTCATGCAGCTCGCCGTGGGCCTGGGCGTGAGCGCCGCCTTCGAGGTCCTGCCCGGCCTGTACCCCGCCCTGCGCGCCTTCGGGCTGGCGTACATGCTGTACTTGGCCTGGCGCATCGCCACCTCTGCCCCGGCGGAGCAACAGTCCAAAGCGCACGCCACGGGCGAGCGCCCAGGCAGGCCCATGACCTTTCTCGAAGCCTCGGCCTTCCAGTGGGTCAACCCCAAGGCGCTGATGATGTGCGTCACGGCGGCCAGCGCCTATGCGCCGCCGGACAGGCCGGTCATGGGCGCCCTGGTGGTGACGGGCGTGTTCTTCGTGGCCGGAATGCCCTGCGTGGCCCTGTGGGTGCTGCTGGGGCGGCTTATGCGCTCCATGTTGCAGGACCGGGCGCGCCTGGTGCTGTTCAACCGCGCCATGGCGCTGCTGCTGTTGGCGAGCATGGCCCCCATGGCGCAGGAAGCCCTGCGCGAAGGGCTGTTCTAGAATCGGGAGGGAGACATGGTTGCGCTCTTGTCGGAATTGTGGCGGCTGGCGGCGTACCTGCTGCGGCCGGAGGACCTGCGGGAAGGCGGGCGGACGGGCAGCTACGGACGGACGCAACGCGCGGCGTCCCTGGCCGGGCTGGCCAAGGCCGTGTTCTGGATGGCGCTCTCCGTGGCGGCCGGGCTGGCCCTTGCGCGACTGGGCTAGGGCTCAGCGTGCGGCGAGGGCCTGGCGCAGGTCGGCCTCCAGCTGTGCGAACAGGGCGGTCACGGCCTGGCGCTCGGCCCGGACCACCTCCTGCGGGGTCCGGGAGACTACGGGCGCCGTGGTGCGATACTGCCGGGTCAACAGCACGCGACGCTCGTCGGGCCCGCCGGAGAGCAGCAGGAACTGCCCCTCCGCCACGGCCTGCGGCGGGCTGGCGGCGAAGTCCGCATACAGGCCCGTGATGTTGCCTTCAAGGATGTGGCTGGGCGTGACGAGGCTGGACGGGTCCACCACGTTGGCCCACAGGCCGGAGGCCGTGAGCCAGGCCCGCAGATCCTGCGTGAGCATGTCGGCCGGGGCGACGAAGAACACGTTGTAGTAGTCGGCGGTCCAGGCCGAGGGCGCGGTGCGGTACACCAGTTCGCGCCCGGCCAGACGGGACGAGGTGGTAAGCCTGCGCACCAGCAGCACGGCCGGGGACTGGGCCTTTGTCGCCGGAACCAGCGCGCCGGGGCGCACGGTCTCCAGGGCGTAAAACCGCTTCTCAATGGGCTGGCGTTCCAGCTTCACGCAGGACGCGGCCAGGGGCAGCGCCAGGCACAGGGCGATGAGCACGGCGAGTGCGCGCATGGGGCCTCCGATTTCCTACTGCCCGCCCAGGGGCGATTTGTCCGGCGGCGGGCCGAAGAGCACGCCTGCCGGGTAGCGCTTGGCCTCGCCGGTGAGCTCGCGCAGGTTGTCCACCAGCCCGCGGGCGCTCTCCAGAATGCCTTCCACGTTGGCCTGCTGCGCTGCGGTGAGCTGCTCCACGCGTCCCAGCACGGAGTTCAGGCGCTTTGCCGCGGAGCGCAGTTCGGTGACGGTCTCCCGCGCCTGCTGCATGGCGCCGGGCATGGCGTCCAGTTGCTTGCGGGTCTCCGGGTCGGCCAGAAACTTTTCCAGGGACTTAGCCGACACCTTGAGGCTGGCTGCTGTCTCCCGTGCGTCGCGCACCAGCAGCACCGCGTCCGGCCCGGCCCCTTCCACCACTGTGCGCAGGCCCGCCACCGTGCGGGCGGCGTCCGGGACGATGGTCTCCGCAGCCGGGTTCGCAAGCAGATGGTTGATGCGCGAAAGCAGCCTGCGCGTCTCCTCTAGCGTGGCCGAAAGCCTGCCGCCCAGTTCCTTGGCGTCCGCGCCCTCAAGGAAGGTGCTGGCGCTGTCGGCGAAGCGCCGGAAGCTCTTCACCGCCTCGGGCAGCTGCGCTTCCTCAAGCCCGGTGAGGGTATTGCTGATGCCGAGCACGGCCTGCTCCACCTGGGAGAGGGTGCTGGGGGCCGCAGGCACATAGATGCTGGCCGGCTCCCAGTCTATGGGCAGGGGCTGGTAGCGGCCGGGATCCACGTAGTCGAGCCCCAGGAACTGCTGGCCGGTGAGGCCCTGAGAGATGGTGCGCGCGCGCAGTCCGCGGGCCACTTCGGCGGCTGCCTGCTCTTTGGCCGAGCCCGCTCCCATGGTGCCGAAAAGATCCTTGTCCAGGGTGCACAACACGTACACATACCGGTATCCATTGGCCTTCTGGCCGTACTTTTGGGCCACAAAGCCGATTTCGCTGACGCTGCCCACGCGCACGCCCCGGAACTTGACCGCCGTGCCCACCTCCAGCCCGTTGACGGACTCGTTGAGGTAGGTCTCCATTTGATAGGTGCGCTGGAAAAGCTTGCCCGCGCCAAGGGCGAAGAGCACCACGAAAAGCAGCACCACACCGCCGATGACAAACAGTCCGAGCTTGAAGAAATCGCCGCCGCGGTTCATGAGCGGGCCTCCGGGGCTGTGCCTGGCGCTGGTTGGAACACGTTGGGACGGTCGGACGAGGTCGCCTGCTCCGGCACCCTGGCCTCCCGGTCGAAGAAGCGGCGCACGCGCGGGTCCACGCTTGCGGCGTTGAGCTCGCGCGGGTCGCCCTCAGCCACGATGCCCTTGGCCTGCGGATCGAGCAGGATCACCCTGTCGGCTATGGACAGAATACTCGGCAGTTCGTGAGACACGATGACGAAGGTGATGCCCAGGTTCTGGGCCAGGCTGCGCACCACCCGGTCCAGTTCGGCGCTGGTCACGGGGTCGAGCCCGGCGCTGGGTTCGTCCAGAAACAGAATGGCGGGATCGAGCGCCATGGCCCGGGCTATGGCCGCGCGCTTGACCATGCCGCCGGATAGCTCGGACGGCAGCACATGGCCGAACTGCTCCAGCCCCACCAGGGCGAGCTTGACCAGGCTCACCATCTCGATGGCCTCGGGCGGCAGGTCCGTATATTCCTCCAGCGGCAGGCCGACGTTCTGCAGAACGGTCATGGAGCCGAAGAGCGCGCCCATCTGATACATCACGCCAATGTCCTTCAATATTTCCAGCCGCTCGTCGCCGCCAGCGCCCACGATGTCGCGCCCGTTCAAAAGCACGCTGCCGCCCATGGGCTCAAGCAGGCCGATCATGTGCTTCAGAAGCGTGCTTTTGCCGCAGCCGGAGCCGCCGATGACGACAAAGACCTCTCCGCGCGCCACATCGAAGGACACATCGCGCAGCACCACACGTCTGCCGTACCCGCAGGTGAGGCCGCGCACGCTGATGATGGTGTCGCCGCTCTGGCTTGTGCTGGTTCCCATGCCCTTGTCCCGCAACCACCCGTATCAGAATTTAAAATAGTAGAACAGCACCGCGAACAGCCCGTCGGCCACGGTGATGAGGATGAGCCCGGCCACCACGGCCCCGGTGGTGGAGCGGCCCACCGCATCGGCCCCGCCGCCTGTGCGCAGCCCCTTCAGGCAGCTCACCCCGGTCACCAGCACGCTGAACACCAGAATCTTGATGAGGCTGCCGATGAGGTCCGTGGCCGTGACGTTGGCGAACACGCGCGAGGTGAAGGTCACCAGTGGAAAGCCGATGGAGACCATCACCAGCGCGCCCCCCACGAGGCTGGCGAAATTGAAGAACAACGTCATCACCGGCACCACGGCCAGCGACGACAGCAGCCTCGGCCCCACCAGGAAGCGCACCGGGCTTATGCCCATGGTGGAAAGCGCATCCAGTTCCTCGTTCACATGCATGGTGCCGATCTCCGCCGCGAAGGCGCTTCCCGAACGCGCCGCAAGCAAAATGGCGGTGACCAGCGGCCCCATCTCGCGGAACATCACCAGCCCCAGCATGTTGGGCACATAGATTTCACCGCCGAAGCGCTGCAAGGTGATGACCGACTGGAAGCTCATGATCATGCCCATAAGAAAGCCGATCAAAAGCAGTATGGGCAGGCTTTCCACGCCAACGGCCACGGCCTGGCGCAGCACGTCCTTCCAGCGCACCGTGCGCGGACGCCGCAAGGCGTTCCATACGACCAGCGCGCTTTCTCCCACAAAGCTGACGAGCAGGCGCAGGT
The DNA here is from genome assembly GCF_900188225.1 of Humidesulfovibrio mexicanus. Taxonomy (NCBI): domain Bacteria; kingdom Pseudomonadati; phylum Thermodesulfobacteriota; class Desulfovibrionia; order Desulfovibrionales; family Desulfovibrionaceae; genus Humidesulfovibrio; species Humidesulfovibrio mexicanus. Next base: position 337,808 of record NZ_FZOC01000001.1, read on the forward strand.
CCGCGGCCAGATGCTCCAAAGCGGCACGGGTTCCGGGCTTTGGCTGGTCGTCCTCCCGCGCGGTCCCGGCGGTGCGGGCGCGCTGGGCCAGCTCCAGCAGGTGGCGATAGCGCTCCGGCAGTCCGGAAAGGGACACAGCAACTCCGGCCGCTTCGGCCTCGGCGCGCAGGGTGACCAGCAGCGCGAGGCCCGATCCGTCTATGTAGCGCACGTCGTCCAATTTCACCTGCAAGGACGTGAGGTCGCCCGCGCGAACGCGCGCCAGGGCGGGCTCCCACAGCCTGGCCACAGTGGCGGCGCGCAACTCGCCAGAAAGGCGCACGGCCAGCGAACCTGGACCGTCCATGCTGGCTGCGAGGCCGGGTATCTCTATGGGCTGGGATGGAGGACGCATCGTGCCCTTGCGGTAGCGCAAAGTCGGGCGAAAGGCAAAGGGGGAACAGACGCACGCCGCGTTTGCGCGTTCAAGAACAGCAGGAACCGCCCTCTCAAAAGGCCCCTCATGCTCGGAATCTCGGCAAAGGGCGTACCGGGCGTTTCACCGCGAACCCACCCTCAGCACCGCACATCCTACTTGACTTTTTTCGCAAAACAGAATTTTATTCTTCAAACGGAAGGGTATCAGAATGATCGACAAAATTGACATGACCATCCTGAGCATTCTTCAGGACCAGGGCCGCACCTCCAACGCCGACATCGCACGGGCCGTGGGCATGGCCCCCTCGGCCGTGCTGGAGCGGATGCGCAAGTTGGAGCGCAAGGGCGTCATCCGCGGCTTCGAGGCCGTGCTCAGGCCCAAGGACGTGGGCTTCGCCCTCACGGCCTTCACCTTCGTCCGCGCCGATGAAGGCGTGGGCTCGACAGACATCGGCAAGGCGCTCTCCCGCGTGCCTGGCGTGCTGGAGACCCACTACACCGCGGGGCAGGACTCCTACCTGCTCAAGGTGCGCGCCCGCGACACCGAGCACCTCCAGCTCATCCTGCAGGAGTTCGGCGCCATACCCGGCGTGCGCGACACCCGCACCACCGTCGTGCTCACCACACTCAAGGAATCCCGCTCCCTGCCCCTGGCCGATGACGCCGCGACCGGCCGCCAGGAACAGCGGGGCACCACAAAAGAACAGAGCAAGGAGTAGCCAATGGCAGCCATCGACACCGCCGCCCTGGAGCCGAAGATCGTCGCACGGGGCAAGGAATTCTTCCAAAGCATCGCCGGAGAGGCCCCGTCCATCTTCAATAAGGGCTGGTGGACCGGCAAGGTTATGGACTGGGCCATGAAGAACGAGGACTTCAAGGTCCAGATGTTCCGCTTCGTGGACGTGCTCCCCTACCTGACCACCAGCGAGTCCCTGTCCCGCCACATCGAGGAATACTTCGGCGACAAGGACGCCAACATCCCGGATGTGCTCAAGTGGGGCGCGGGCAAGACCGGCTTCGGCGGCGGACTTGTGGCCATGGTGCTCAACAAGGCCATCCGCTCCAACATCGAGGGCATGGCCCGGCAGTTCATCATCGGCGAAAAGGCGTCCGAGGCGGTGAAAGGCATCCGCCAGCTGCGCAAGGACGGCTTCGCCTTCGTCATCGACCTCTTGGGCGAAGCGCCGCTGAACGAGAAGGAATGCGACGAGTATGCCGCAGGCTACATGGAGGTGCTGAACGGCATACAGGCCGAATACAAGAAGTGGGACGGCCTGGATGTCGAGAAGGGCGCGGGCGGCGACCTGGACTGGGGACACGCTCCCAAGGTCAACGTAGCCGTGAAGCCCTCGGCCTTCTATTCCCAGGCCAAGCCCGTCGACGTGGCCGGAAGCGTGGAGGGCATGTACCGCCGCATTGAGCCCATCTACCGCAAGATCAAGGAAATGGGCGGGTTCATGTGCATCGACATGGAGCAGCTCAAGTACAAGGAAATCACCATAGAGCTCTACAAGCGCCTGCGCAGCGCCCCGGAGCACCGCGATTACCCGCACTTGGGCATTGTGTTCCAGTGCTATCTCAAGTGCACCGAAGCCGATGTCTCCGGAATGATCGGCTGGGCGCGCAAGGAAAGCCTGCCCATCTCCATCCGCCTGGTGAAAGGCGCGTACTGGGATTCCGAAACCGTGCTCGCCAAGCAGAACGGCTGGGAGATCCCCGTGTGGACCATCAAGGCCGAGAGCGACATGGCCCACGAGCGCATTTCGCGCCTGATCCTGGAAAACCACGACATCTGCCATTTCGCCTGCGCTTCGCACAACATCCGCACCATCTCCAACGTCATCGAAACCGCCAAGGCCCTGAACGTGCCCGAGAGCCGCTATGAATTCCAGGTGCTTTACGGCATGGCCGAGCCCGTGCGCAAAGGCCTGCGCAACGTGGCCAAGCGGGTGCGCCTGTACTGCCCCTATGGCGACCTGATTCCCGGCATGGCCTACCTAGTGCGCCGCCTGCTGGAAAACACGGCCAACGAGAGCTTCCTGCGCCAGAGCTTCGCCGAGGGCGCGGAACTGGAGCGCCTGCTCGAAAACCCCGAAACGACCCGCGAACGCGAAGTGGCCGCGAAAAAGGCCGCGGTCGCGCCCAAGGCCGGTCCCGGCGGCTACCCTGCGTTCGCCAACCATCCAGGCGTGGACTTCACCATCCCGGCCGCCCGCGCGGGCATGGCCAACGCGCTGGCCACGGTCCGCAAGGACTTCGGCGCCACCTACCCGCTCCTCATCGGCGGCAAGGAGGTCAAGACCGCCGAGACGCTGGACTCCTACAACCCGGCCAAACCGTCGGAAATCATCGGCCGCGTGTGCCAGGCCGGAGTGAAGGAGACCCAGGACGCGTTGGCCGTGGCCAAGAAGGCCTACCTGGCCTGGCGGGACGTGGAGCCGCTGGAGCGCGCCAAGGTGCTCTTCAAGGCGGCGGACATCATGCGCCGCGACATCAACGAGCTTTCCGCCCTGCAGGTGCTTGAGGTGGGTAAGCAGTGGGACCAGGCCCATGCCGACGTGGCCGAGGCCATCGACTTCCTGGAATACTACGGCCGGGAGATGATCCGCCTTGGCGCGCCCCGGCGCATGGGCAACGCCCCGGGCGAGGTGAACCAGTACTTCTACCAGGGCAAGGGCGTCACCGCCGTCATCGGGCCCTGGAACTTCCCGCTGGCCATCAGCGCGGGCATGGCCGCCGCGGCCATCGTGTGCGGCAACGCCGTGGTCTACAAGCCCTCTGGCCTGTCCAGCGTGGTGGGCTACGGCATCGCCCGCATCTTCAAGGAGGCGGGTCTGCCCGACGGCGTGTTCAACTACCTGCCCGGCAAGGGCTCGGTCATGGGCGACGTGCTGGTGGAACATCCAGACGTGTCCGTCATCGCCTTCACGGGCTCCATGGAAGTGGGCCTGCGCATCCAGGAAAAGGCCGCCCGGGTGCAGCCCGGCCAAGTGCAGTGCAAGAAGGTCATCGCGGAGATGGGCGGCAAGAACGCCATCATCATCGACGACGACGCCGACCTGGACGAGGCCGTGACCGGCGTGCTGTACTCGGCCTTCGGCTTCCAGGGGCAGAAGTGCTCGGCCTGCTCGCGCGTCATCGTGCTGGACCCCATCTACGACCGCTTCGTGTCCCGCCTGGCGGAGGCCGCAAAGTCCATCAAGATCGGCCCCTCGGAGGATCCCTCCAACGCCATGGGCCCCGTGGTGGACACGGCCGCCCAGGCGAACATCATCAAATACGTCGACATCGCCTGTTCCGAGGGCAAGGTGCTGGTGAAGCGCACCGACTTCCCGGCCGATGGCGGCTGCTACGTGCCGCTCACCATCGTCGAGGGCATCGACAAGAGCCACCGCATCGCCCAGGAGGAGGTCTTCGGCCCCGTGCTGGCCGTCATGCGCGCCAAGACCATCGACGAGGCCCTGGACATCGCGGGGTCCACCCGTTTCGCGCTGACCGGCGCCATCTACAGCCGCAGTCCCAAACACCTGGAAAAGGCGAGAAAAGAGTTCCGCGTGGGCAATCTGTACCTGAACAAGGGCAGCACCGGCGCCATGGTGGAGCGCCACGCCTTCGGCGGCTTCAACATGTCCGGCGTGGGCTCCAAGTCCGGCGGCCCGGACTACCTGCTCCAGTTCATGGACCCGCGCCTGGTTTCCGAGAACACCATCCGCCGCGGCTTCGCCCCGGTGGAGGAGGACGACGACTGGATCGCTTAGCGCGGACGCAAAACCGAACCGCAAGGCCGGGGGTGAAAACTCCCGGCCTTTTTTACGCCTCCGGCCCGCCCCGCCAGGGCAAAGGCCGCCTTGACTTTGCCGCGCCATTGCTCAAAACTGCGCACAGAATGTGCTTTCCAGGCCTCAAAGGTCCGGACGCGAAACTCCAAACACCGGCGACACCATGAACGACACGCAGCCACACAAGCGATCGGCTCTGGACAAAGGCAAGGCCCTCCTCGGCAGCCGCGCCCTGCGCATCACCCTGGCCAGCCTCGCCGCCCTGTTCCTGCTCTTCGGCGCGCTGGGCTACTTCTGGCTTCCCGGTTTCGCCAAGGCCAAGCTGGAAACGCTGCTTACCGAGGAATTCGCCCGGCCCGTAAGCGTGGATAAAATCGAGATATCGCCGTACGCTCTCTCGCTCACGGTGCGCGGCTTCAGTGTGGGACAAAAAGGCGTCCAGCCCGGCCAGCACGCGGGCAAAGGTCCAGACGCCGAGCTCTTCGGCTTCGACAGCCTGTTCGTGGATCTTTCCACGTCCAGCATGGCCCGCGGCATCCCCGTGGTGTCCAAGGTCGCCCTCGTCGGCCCCAGGCTGCACCTTGCCCGCACGAAGGACGGTCGCCTCAACGTCTCGGACCTGCTGGACAAATGGCTCGCCGGGCCGTCCTCGCCCACACCGGAATTCTCGGTTTCCGACATCACCATTCGCGGCGGCGCTGTCACCTTCAACGACACGCTGCTTGGCGCGCGCCATGAGCTGGCCGAGCTCAACCTGGGCATCCCGTTCATCGCCAACACCTCCGGCACGGTGGAAAGCAGCGTGGAGCCCACGTTCAGCGCAAAGGTCAACGGTTCGCCGCTGAACCTTGCTGGAGCGGTGAAGCCCTTCGCCCCAGGCAAGGACGCTAGTCTGGACATCGACATCAGCGATTTCGACTTGATGCGCGTCATGCGCTACGCTCCGTCCGACCTGCCCCTGGCCCTGGAGTCCGGCCGCATGGCCGCGCAGCTCAAGGTGTCGTTCGCCAAGCCCGAGGGCACAAACGCGGCCGTGCGTCTTTCCGGAACGGCGGAACTGGACGGTTTGGCCGCCAGGCTTCCCAGGGCTCAGGGCCAGCCTCTGCGCCTGCGCCTGGACAAGGCCGCGCTCAAGCTGGACGAGGCCACGCTGGCAGGGGTTCTGCGCTGCGGCCTTTCCCTGTCTGGCGCAAGCCTGTCCACGCCGACGGCCAAGGAGCCGCTCCTGGGCTTCGGCAGGCTCGATGTCTCCGGGATCAGCGTAACTTCGGCCGGGCGCAAGGCGGAGGTTGCGGAACTGCGTCTGGACAAGCCGTACGGCCGCGTACGCAGGCAGCAGGACAAAGGCTTGGACATCGTGGCCGCTCTGGAAGGTCTGGGCCAGGGCACAGCGCCCGCTCCAAAGGCCACTGCCAAGCCGACGCCCAAACCGGCTGGCAAGACAACGGCCAAGCCTACAGGCAAGACGCCCTCCCCGTGGGCCTGGAGCGTGGGGCGCGTGGTGGTCTCCGGCGGCGGCCTGCACTACGCCGACGACAGCCTCGGCCAGCGCATCCGCCCCCTGGAGGTGCGTGAACTAGCCATTTCCGTTGCGCCGCTTGCAAGCGCGGGCCAAACGCCCTCCACGGTCTCCGTTTCCGCACGCATCAACGACCGCGGCACCCTCAAGCTGGACGGCAACGTCCGGCGGGAACCGCAAGTCAAGGCCGACCTCGCGCTCGACATGAGCCACGTGGACCTCGTCGCCTTGCAGGGGTTCGCGTCCACCGAGCTGCACGCCCTGCTCACCAGGGGCGAGGTGTCCCTCAAGGGTGCGCTTTCCGCCGATGGCCCCAAGGCCTCCTTCACGGGCGACGCGGCCCTTGTGGACTTCAGCGTGCTGGACAAGGTCAACTCCGCCGACCTGCTGCGCTGGCGCAGCGTCACAGTCTCGCGCATCAACCTGGGCACGGAGCCCCTGCGCATAGACATCGGCGAAATCGCCGCCTCCAACTTCTTCGTGCGGCTGCTGCTCACCTCGCAGGGCAGGCTCAACCTGAACGACGTGCTGCGCAAGGAGGAGGACGAACAGCGCCAGGCCCAGGCGACGGAAGCCACGTCCGGGGCCAAACCAGCCCCTGCGGTGGAAGCCGCGCCGCCCGCTGTCGCCACTGCCAAGCCGACGGCCAAGCCGACCGGCCCCGCCCCGCAAATTCGCGTCGGCCGCATCGTGCTGGCCCACGGTGGCATCAATTTCACGGACCGCTTCGTCAAGCCCAACTACACGGCCAACCTTACCGACCTTTCGGGCCGCATCGGCGAGCTCAAGGCCGGGAGGCTCACAGACATCGCCCTGCGCGGCAAGGTGGACGGCACAGGACTGCTGGACATCTCCGGCAAGGCCGACCCCCTGGGCGAGCAACTGAACCTGGATCTGCACGCAAAGGCCACGGGCATCGAAATGGCGGGCTTCAGCCCCTACTCCGGCCGCTACGTGGGCTATGTCATCGAAAAGGGCAAGCTCTCCGTCGACCTGCGCTACCTGGTCAAGGACGGGCAGCTTGAGGCCCAAAACAACGTCTTCCTCGACCAGCTGACCTTCGGCAAGAAGGTGGAGAGCCCGGACGCCCTGTCCATCCCGGTGGGGCTTGTGGTGGCGCTGCTCAAGAACTCCAGAGGGGAAATCGACATCGATCTGCCCATCAAGGGCTCTCTCGACGATCCGGAATTCAGCGTCGGCGGCGTCATCGTCAAGGTGCTCATGAACCTCATCACCAAGGCCGTCACCTCGCCCTTCACGCTCCTGGCCTCGCTCTTCGGGGGCGGAGAGGAGTTGTCCTACGTGGCCTTCGAGCCCGGCCGCGACGACCTGACGCCGGAAGCGCAAAAACACCTGGAAACCCTGGCCAAGGCCCTGCGCGACCGCACGGGATTGAAGCTCGAAATCGCCGGCGCGGCCGATCCGGCCAGAGAAGAAGACGGACTCAAGCGGGCTCGCCTTGAGACGCGCGTAAAGACCCAGAAGGCCACGGAACTGGCTCGGCAAGGCAAAACCACCGGCGGCGTGGCGGACATCACCCTGACGCAGGAGGAATACGCGAAGTACCTGGAGCGCGTGTACAAGGCCTCCGATGTCAAGAAGCCGCGCAACATCGTGGGGTTGGCCAAGAGTATTCCGGTTGAGCAGATGGAAGCCCTGCTGCTGGCGGACATGCAGACCCCGCAGGGAGCCATGGAGCGCCTGGCGCGCAACCGCTCCGTGGCGGTGCAGTCGTGGCTTGTGGAGACCGGCGGCGTGGAACAGGCCCGCGTGTTCCTGCTGGCCCCGCGCGTGGGCGTTGAACCGCCCAAGGGCGCGCCAGCCGGTGGGCGTGTCGACTTTTCCTTGCGCTGACGCCACCCCACGGCGAGTCGGCTGAAACCCTCTGGATGCGGACGGCCATCAGTCCCGCCGTACCCGCAAGCACAGGTCCCAGCCGCCCGGGGCCAGGTGCTCCTCGATCGCGCCGAAACCGGCGTGCGCAAGCCGCTGCGTGAGCGCCCGCACCTCCTCCGGGTAGAACCCCGGCGTCTTGCGCACGCGGTCGGGCCACTGCAGGTGGATGGCGAACACAACCACGCCCCCAGGCTGCACCATGCGATGCAGTTCGGCCAGACAGCGGCTTGCCGGGCGCCAGAACTGCACGTTGCTGACGCACAGCGCACGGTGGAAGCGCGCATCTGGCCAGCCGACTTCCGCCACGGAACACAGCGCCAAACGCATCCGCCCCTGGGCGATGGCCTGGGCGTTCCGCGCCGCCGCCCGCGAGAGCATCAGCACGGAGCGCTCCACCCCGCACACCATGCCACGCTCCCCCACGGCCTCGGCCAGCATTGCCAGGGCCACGCCCGGCCCAAAGCCGATTTCCAGCACGCTCTCCCCCTGCAAGGGCCAGAGCAGATCCACCGCAAAACGATTCAACGCCACATTCTTCCTGGCCATGACCAGCCCGGCAAGGCGGCCAAGTCCCCCTTCCGGCGCTGCGAAAGCGCGGAACAGCGGGTTGCCCTGGCGTTTCTCGAAAGCCCGCGCCACGATCACGTCCCCCTGTCCGCATTCCTCCAGGCTTGCGGTCTCGCAACGATGCGGAGCAAGGCCCTGGGCACTCTGTTCCGGGGAAACTTCACCTGTTTCCATAGCGGCATCCTCCGTCAGTGGAATTTTACGTTCATCGTAATAAATTTTCAAAAAAAATTACCCCTGTTTCAATTCACGGGCCACGCGTTCCAGGGTGCGCATAAACAGGGCCCGCTGCTTCTCGTCTGGCAAAGCCTGGCAACACAGTTCGGCAAGACGTTGGTCCAGGGCGCGGTGCGCCTCCTCCACAGCAAGCCCCTTCTCCGTGACCACCAAGCCGTAGGATCGCCTGTCCTCGGCGTTGATGACCCGACGGACCAGCCCGCGCCGCTCCAGCCGATTCACCGCACTGGACAACGTGCTGTTGGGAATGTCCAGAATTCTGCGCACTTCGCCAACGGTTATGCCCGGGGTGCGTGACGAATGGTGGATAATGCCGACATCCAGCGCGGCGAGACCGTCCAGCCGGGCATCCCACTTGGCAAGGTTTTGCAGGCTGAAGGCGGCCACAAATCGATGCAGCGCTTCAGCCATAGGCATGTTGTCTTTCATATCCGCCTATTACGTCCTTCGAACTATCCTTCAACCGCAATACACATCGCAACCCGGATCGTCAAGGGTTCATTCCGGTTCCGTCTCAGATGACGACACACTTCCTGGACAAGGACACGGGATTGCTGAAGTTGCCGGAACAACGCAGAGCGGCGCAAAGCCGCAGCGGCGGCGTGGAGGCCGCATCCAGCAATACGATGGCGGAGGTTCTGGCGGTCTCCGAATGCAGCCCTTTCCACCCGCGCGCTGCTTGCGCATTCCCCATGGCGCGAAGCGCATCACCCGGGCATATCGTGCAGGGGCAATGCCGCTCTTGCCTCTTGCCACAGCGGCGAAAAGCAGGGAATATGCGTCCGCGCGCACAACACGCGCTCAAGGAGACCCATGCGCAAGCCCAAGCCCTACGACTACTCCGACCCCAGGCCACCCAGCCGCTCGCAAATGAAGCGCGACAGCTCCGCATTGCAGGTTCTGGGGGGCAAGCTGGCCGATCTCCCGGATTCGGCCCTCAAACGGCTCGCGCTGCCGCAGCGCCTTGATGAAGCCATCCGCGAATACAAGAAGCTCACGCGGCACGAAGCCAGACGCCGCCAACTCCAGTTCATCGGCGCGCTGATGCGCGAGACCGACACCGAGCCCCTTGCCCGGGCCGTGGAAGACATGGAGGCGGGCAACCGCACCCAGGCCCGCGAATTCCATGAGATCGAAGCCTGGCGCGCAGCCCTGCTCCTGGGCGACGAATCCGGCCTTGAAGAGATGCTCGCCCCTGTTCCGGAACAGGACCGGGCCGAACTGCGCAGCCGCATCCGCACCCTCGCCCGCAACGCCCGAACCGAGGCGGAGAAGGCAAAGCCCCCACGCGCCGCCAAAACGCTGTTCCGCCTGCTGCGCGAATTGCGCTCCGGAGTGCGGCCCCTGGGCGACGATACGGAGGCGGAAGAGGGCGGGACACCGGAAGCCGCACCATAGGAAGCCAGGCCTTCCCCGGAGCAGCGCCCTTGACGGCGGCCTTTGGCGACTTATTCTGCACCGCAGCGCCGCCGCACCCATAGCACAGAAAGGAGCCCCCAGTGATCCACGAGTACGCAGGCATCGTCACCGAACTAGAAGACCGCGTGTGCCCCCACTGCCACAAACCCATGGAGGCATGGCTGGCGCCGCCGGACAGCGGCTGGGGAGTCATCGTCGTCTGCTTCAACAACGAATGCCCCCACTATGTCGGTTCGGACAAGGACATCGCAAACAAGCGCGACGAGTCCCGCATGGGCTGCCGCTACGCCGAAAACCCGGAGAACAACTACGCGCCGTTCAACCTCGTCGCGGTCTGTTTCTAATCGCCCGCACGCGCTGGCCACATGGACGCCCCGGACCTTTCCGGGGCGTTTTTTTTTCGCTCGCGTCGCATTGTTCTTGCGAGACCCGCGCACTCTACGTATTTACATCCTGCAAACTAATCGAACCGTCCGGAGCGCGCTGTGGACCAAGACGACTACAAATGCATCCTCGACAACCTGTTCGACGGCGTCTACTTCGTGAACGCCAAGCGGGTCATCACCTACTGGAACCACGGCGCGGAACGCATCTCCGGCTTCAGCGCACAGGATGTCGTCGGCAAAGGATGCGCTGACGGCATCCTCCGGCACATCACCGGCAGCGGCGAGGAACTGTGCACGCGTCTCTGCCCGCTGGCCAAGACCCTTGTGGACGGCGAACCGCGCGAGGACGAAGTGTTCCTGCACCACAAAAACGGGCACAGGGTTCCGGTATCGGTGCGCATCGCCCCGCTGCGAGACAAGGACGGCGCGATCATCGGCGCTGTGGAGGTTTTCTCCGACGCGACGCCACAGCAACGCCTGCGGGAAGAGGTGAACGAATTGCGCAGCCTGGCCATGACCGACCAGCTCACCGGCCTGGGCAACCGCGCCGCCGCCGGGCGACAGTTCAAGCGTCGCATGAGCGAATGCAAACGCTTTGGCGTGCCGTTCGGATTGCTCTTCGCCGACATCGACCACTTCAAGAAAGTCAACGACACCTACGGGCACGACACGGGCGATTGCGTGCTGGCGCAAATCGCCAAGACCCTCAAAAGCTCCCTGCGCGGGGTGGACGCCCTGTGCCGATGGGGGGGCGAGGAATTTGTCGCCCTGGTGCCCAAGGTCGACGAAAAGGCCTTCCACTCCATCGCCGAGCGTATGCGCCGCTTTGTGGAAGCCACATCCATTCCTTCTGGCTGCGGGCACCCTCCCCTCCGCTTCACCATCTCCGTCGGCGGCGCGCTGGCGCGGCCGGACGACACCTTGACCAGCCTCGCGGCCCGTGCGGACACCATGATGTATGAGGCCAAACGCTCCGGCCGAAACTGCATCAGGCTGGATTGCAACTGCGAAGCAGCGGGCGAAGATTCTGCGGATTGACGAGGGGAGAGTCCGGGGCACAGGTTCCGCCCCCAGGCCATGACGGCGGGTGCGTTGCGCCAGATGCGCGAACCCGTCCCTGCGGTGAGGCTCACGGCTCTGCCCGATGTGGGGTTCTGCGCGCAGCGCCGTGAGGGGGCGGAGAGACCCTAGGCGAGCCCATGTCCCCTCGTGTTCGTTAAAGGGTACAGGTCCGGGGTACGGATTTGACTTTTAAGGCCTGTTTCAGACGCAAAAAAGGGGTTACGGCGAAACCGTAACCCCTTGAAAATGGCGGAGAGGGAGGGATTCTCGTCGGGTGACAGGCGAATCCTTTTATTTCAGCCAGTTGCACTCACTGTTCCTGCACCAAATGTAACGCCCCACTGGAACAGTTTCAAGTCTTTTCCTCATCCTTCCGCCTGCGCCTGACCACCCAGCCTTTCGGATAGGGTCGAACCGCCGAGGTCCCAGGCACGCCCTGCTCACGCACGTAAGCCTGGACCTCCGCGAGGTGATGGTCCACCAGCAGCTCCACCGCCGACTCCAGGGCCTCGCCCAGGTGGCGGAGGACACGGCCACGGCTGCGGGGATACACGTGCAGTTCCTGGACCTGGGCCTGCTTCTGGCTCGGCCAGACAGGCGAAGGCACTTCTCGCACCCAGCGGCGATGTGACCCGGAGGCCATGCGGTGAACCACCTTGGCCGCCTGGACGCGCTTGAACTCGACGCTGTGAACGGGCTGAGGATCATCCAGAAGGATCAGCTCCACAGCCAACCACGCTGCGACCACCAGCCGGGGGTCGATGCCATGCTGCCTGAGCCTCGCCAGAGCCGCCTTGGCCCGCTCCTGGGGCGGCATACCTCGGAGCCGGAAGGCCTCGATGTACGGCCCGGCCTGCTGGTAGAGGCTCCGCACCCGCTGGACGGCGTTCTGCACCCAGCGGCTGTCCTCATGGGCCACAATCCACGCCAGGGCGGCCCTGCGGTACGGATTCAGCTCCCTGGCCGTGTACGACCCCTTGAGCGGGCTGCCGTGCCGCTGGTGGTGGTCGGCATGGGCGCGGCAGTACCGTTCGTCCAGGCCGTCCGAGGTTCCGGCCCTGGCAGGCCTGCCGCAGTGGATCACCCGGCAGTAGGCGTACATGTGATTCGGGACGCTGGCGCGGTCCTTCACGTCCTGCTTGCGCTTCTGGCGCTGGCTCCAGTCGGTCATGGCTTACGGGTCCCACAAATGGAGAGTGGGTGGATTCCCCTGTAGGTATGCTTGTTAATGTTCATCCTACCACCTCATCCACAAGACCCTGTACTCCCACCACCTTGAGGAAGCAGGAGAGCATGATCTCCTTGACCTTGTCCTTGTTTGACTTGGCCACCAGCACGGAGTCATGGATGGGCAGGGCATGGATTTCCAGCTCACGGAGGGTGAGCAGGACCTCCACCATCACCTGGCTCTCGATGAACTGGGCCTCGTGACCCATCCCTTTGAAGAAGCTGTCCTTGATGGCCGGGTGTGCGTCCTCGATGGCCTGCATCACCTGCTCCACCCGGTGCTGTTCCTCAAACTCCTTGCGGACGCCCTTGGGCATCCTGGTCAGGCGCTTGGTGGCGAAGATCATGGAGTTCATGACCTTCTTCACCCCTGGACGGAATCGCTGGTAGCCGGGGATGTCGTAGGCGTCGCAGTCGAGCGGCTGCGCCCCACAGAGACCGTAGAGGATGCGCGGGTTCATCTGGCCGTAGTCCAGCTCCACCACCTCCTCCCGGTTGATGGACAGGCCCTTCAGCCGGGTCTCCTTCTTCAGGTGCTGCCAGAAGCCCCCGTACAGCCTGCCCCCGCTGTCGAACCGTCCTTGGGTGAACACCCGCCGCAGACGCCGGTCCAAGGTGTCCACGGGCCTGCCATCGGGCCAGTAGCACTCGTCGAACTCGATCTCCGCCGCCTCCAGCCAGGCGTTGATGGCCCGGAGCTGCTCCCGGTAGGCGATGGTCTCCGGGGTGTCCTCGTACTCCTCCAGGCCGCCATCATCCCAGCCCCCCTGCTTGATCCGCTTGAGCTGGATCACCTCCTGGGTGTGGTCGAGGCCGAAGTCCTCTGGCTGGAGATCATGCTCCACCACACGCCGAATCAGACGCGGCCCTGCCCAGATCGTGGTCTCCTTGGCCCGCCCGAAGATGCCCTTGTGGCCCAAAACCATCACTACAAAGGCCATCTCAGGTGCCTTCAGGCAGTCCAGGATGGTCGGAAGGGACTTGGTGAAGACGAGAGGGCTGTATCGGCTCCTGCTCCCCAAGTACCTGTTGGACCGCGTGATGCGAACTCCCTCACCATGTCCCATTACATGATGGTAGACGAGATTCGAGACGATGGCCGAAACAGCGGCCTCAAATCTCTCCTGGTCAGCCCGTCTGCGACGACGCTGTCGGAGATGATGATACTCCTCGTAGGCCTGGAGTTGTTGGATGACATCCAGAGTGACCGCCTTGGCCTTGTTCGTCTTGGGTATGCGCCACGGGTTAAAGAGACGGTCACGAAGTTGCTCTTCAAACTCCGTTTCCTCAGTGCAGTTCTCGAGCGGGTCCACGAACATCCTCTCCTTGCACACAAAATGACCACCCCGCCATTAGCCACCGAGGAGTCCGATAAACGAATGAAGGCGGACTTGTCTAGAAACGGGTGCTAAACAAAATTAACCCTAACCATAGCAGACAGTTGAAGCTGAAAAGCACCTGAGATATACAGCCAACCCAGACCAGAACAATCTCCGAAGGCAGTAGGGTAACACTCTAACGACAAACACATTCTCAGGGCTTGGTCATGACTTCGAAAAAGCTAGACATCGAAAGATTTTCAAAAGTTTACAATCTCATGAATTCAACGTGTTACGATGGAGAACGGGAAGCCGCCAGAGATAGAGCTGAGGCAATTGCCTGTGCAGCAGGCATGACCTTCGAAGAGGCCGTCGACGCGATCTCTCAGCTCGAAGCACCCACGCCAATGGCAACGGAATCATTTCGTAACCCCTTTGCAGGCTTTGCTGAATACATGGAGCAACGAGAACCAGGATATATGGCTCGGGCTGCTGAGGAGGCTCGGCAACGCGAAGAAGCACGCCTTAAAGAATGCGCCAAACTCATTGAGCAGTACGGCTCAGAAGAGGCCGTCATGGCCGCATGTGAAAGGGAAGTTTTACTAGAGAAGGCCTGCGCTCATTTGGCAGAAGTGGAAGAGGACGGCTACATATCCAATTTGGACGGATGGGGACCATTGTCGAAAGATGAAGACCTTCCGGTGTCAGTCCGTCAAGCGGTAGCCGACGCCTACATCTTGCCAAAAACAGTCGTCGAAGCTTGGGAAGAATGGCGTTACTGGAACCGACGTATGCTTGAACGAAGCACACTAGATCGATACATGGATTTTCATCCACTACCGGTGAATGCTCGTGTCGTAGTTTTAGAAGAACTGTTGTTTTCCCTGCCAGCAGCAACCGTAGGAGACGTTATAGCGCGAATCGACCGGTTCGAAGAACTTTGCAATCAGGGCTGGGATGTGAAGCAAGAGGATCAGGACAAATTTATTAAGCAACTCCGTAATGATGTAGACTTTCTATCCAACAGTGTCCAAGTTGGACGACAGACTCCATTTACCAACGCCAAGAAGAGAGACGCCGTGCTGGAGTACCTCAAGTGTCCCGAGCGGTCACTGCTGTCAGACCGCGAGATTGCCCGTATCGTCGGGGTATCACCACAGACCGTGAACAACTGGCGCAAGCGGCTCAACGTCCATTTTGGACACAACCGATAAAGCTACGACCTAGACGCAGGAGATTCGAATGTACGAGATCGGATACTGGGGCCGCCCTGGTCACCCGGATGGAGCACGGCACATAATCTTCACCGTGAATGGTGAGCGCGTGACTTACTGCGGAGCGCACAAGATGCTAGTCCCAGACGTAGAGTTCACTCAGGCTGCCAGCGGGCTGGTCGAAGAAAAGGTGACCTGTGGTCACTGCAAGAGGATACTCAGCTCCCCTACGCTCCGATTGAAGCACCTGGGCGAGGAGAAGTCGGACAGCGCCAAGGACTGATGGCTATGCTGACGCTGACTCCCAGAAAATGGTTTGGCTGGCAGATGCTCCCTGGCTATGGCATGGCCCCCTATTTCTCGCCAATCAGGGTTGAGGAGATCACCGCCCTCAAGACGGGCCAGAGTATTCTCCGCCTCAGGTTCTTCAACGCGTTTTACGCCGCTGGTGTCCAGAACTTCGAGAAGACCCTGCGCGTACTCAGACGCCACCCCGAGTACATTGTCTGCGACATCATCCATGACGATGACGGACGAATGGCCATCATCACGGCCTGTACTCCTGAGTTTCTGATCAAGCATGCCGATCCAGCATATGTAGAGCAAAACCGCACATTGTTACTTAATAGCGATCTACAAGCACTTCTGGACAGTGTGTATGGTTTTGACAACTCGCTCGGCGACAGAAAGGAAGGATAGCGAGAAGCTATTTAATCCCAAAAAGCAATTTGATAAGCCTGCCAACCTGATTAATCTCTCGTTTTTGGGGATCTAGATATCCAGGCCGACCATGGCTTGGCCCATAAGAAACGTAAGCCTCAATTTCGAGATCAGTCACACTAAACGATTTATCGACATTGACGAAAACAGGTATGAAAACTGCCTCTCTATATTCAGACTGTAGCGTCACGCGATACGTGCCATCCTCTCTCACCCATTCGTTTCCATACATGTCATCACCGTAAGCTTGAGAGTCTCCATCGCTTTCATGCCATGCGATGTTCTTGATGGATTCAGGCAGAGCCAAGCCAATAACCTTACTTTGCCATGTATTCACACATCCCCCCTTGACTATACTCCATTCAACAAGCGAAACAGACTCAAAGAGGAAGAACCTCACCTTGGCAATGATGTTAAATCACCGCCCACCTGCTTCCCTCTACAACGTGTTGTAGTACGTCTTGATCTTCTGCGCCATCAGCTCTCGCCGCGCCTTGAGGAACTCCGCGTAATCCCCCTGCTCGAGATCGAGCGATGCGCCGGGGATGCAGTTCTGGATCAGGTTATTCTCCAGCTCAACTCGGTCATTGATGCCTCCCAGCTTGAGCGGCCCGCCAGCGCACTGCTCCAGGGCCTCAGCGAAGTAGGCCTTGGGGGCCTTGTTGCCGATCCGGATGTTGATCTCCGACTGGGTGAACACGAAGTTGGCGATCTGATTGTAAGCTCCCTGCTTCATGCCAAACTTCTTGAGGTAGTCACGCGGGAAGATGTGGTGGATGTCGCCCTGGTGGGCGATGAGCTGCCCCACCGTGATGTCTCTCGAAAGGAATCCACGATCCTCAAGCTTCACCTGGGCGGCCCAGAACAGGTTCAGGTACGGACTGTTCGTGCTTGCTTTCTCCAGTTCCTGCACCAAGCCAAAGCTCCAGAACGAGTCAGACAGCACGGCCTGCTCCGTCTGGGCCAGAAACTCGCTGAAGTCCCCTTCCTTGGCACGTTTGATGTCCGAGTCGAACTGACTCTCGAAGGCTCCGGAATAGCGGGCGGTGAGCAGTGAGAGGACGAACCAGCGCCTTACAGTGCGTTCGATGACTGCCGGGTCATACTTGTCCCGGCGAAGTTTCAGGTACAATGCATAGGCAAAGTTCAACGCGTTCTGGGACCGGATGAGACCAGGGGCGATGAACCCGGCGGAGCGGATGATCATGAGGAAACGCTGGAAGTGCGTCTCCTTGATGAAGTCCATGATGCCCTCGCCCAGGCGTACGAACGACTCAGCGGCGATCTCGTCCTCATACTGGCGAGTCTCGAAGTTCCTGCCCGAGAGTAGGCTCACAAGGTCCGACAGTTTGCCACGCTCAAAGGCCGCGATGCAGGCCACGCGGAGCATGTCTGTATAGGACGGATCGTAGAGGTCATCGTTCTCGTCCTTGAGCCAGGCCATCTTCTTGAACCAATCCGTGGCGGCAAACTCCGGGTCGCGCTCGGCGATTTGCCCATAGAACTCTGGCGCCACAGCCATGTGGCAGAAGTAGTCGATGGCCTTGCGCAGCATCGGCCCGCCGTAGCTCTCGCTGGCGGCGATCTTGGACATGGCGAAGTCCGACTGGTTCAGCACCACGCCTTTGGAGTTGATGCGGATGAAGATGTCCGTAACCGTTTCGATGTCCAGGTCGTGCGCCAGCTCCACAAAGCCGATCAGGTTGTTCCGAATGGCCAGCAGGTCCGTGATGGACTGCATGACCTGCTCCTGGTCCACCGTTGGGTTCTGGGCGCAGTAGGCCTTAAACACTGTGAACGGGTTGGCCGCGTTCTTCATGGCCTCGGAGATGTCCGGAATCCACGTCACGTCCTTCTCGATGGCCGGGTTGAGAACCTCAAACTTTCGGCTCAGCGGGTTGAAGGCGATGCGGATGCGCGTGAGCTTGTATTCCTTGGTGAGGACCTGATAGCCCAGCACGGCGGCCATCAGGGCCGTCACGCGCTGCTGGCCGTCGATGAGGACCTTCTTGCCCTCGCTCAGGGAGCCGTCCCGCAGACGTACGCTGGGGTTACGCCACGCGATGAGGTAGCCCACCGGGTAGCCCTGGAACAGCGAGTCCAGCAGATCACGGACGTTGGTGGCATCCCACACGAAAGGACGCTGAATCTCAGGGATGGCGATCTCCCCGGCCTTGACCCAGGACAGGATGGTTTCAACGGGATGACTGTTGACGGAATAGCATGGGGGCATTAGCGGTCCTTAACCTTCAGATATTTTTGCACTAAGTGACGGACGTTTCGGACACCTATCAGACTGGTGGCTTGGGAGGGTCGCCTTATTCATTCTCGTGTCGCACCATGGGCAAACGACCTCGTTTTTCCCCAACGGGCGCGGAATCGGATGTTGAGCAGGTGAAGCGGCTGCCACTGGTGCGGCCCTTTCCCGAGAGACTGGGGTTGAGCAGCCAGTGCAGGTCTTTGCCAGATGCGTTTTCAAATGCTCTGCCTTCACAGGTATCTGGCACCGTGGGCAGACCACAATCCCAGGTCCGAGCTTGGTAGTCAAAGTTGGCTTGACTGGAGGCTTAACCGCCTGCTTTGACACTTTGGGAGCAGCGACTGGCTTGACCTTGCCATGCAGTTTTGGACAGCGTTCACGCAAGTGGCTGTCCAAGTTGGACGCATTGACCCCTGCTTGGCAGTGCGGGCAGATAACTCGCCCAGGAATTAGGGGAACCTTGGCTTTGCCTTTGGTCCGTGGCGTTGTCGGTGTTGGTGTGGTTGGCCTGCGCTTCTGAAATGTGTGCAGTGCTGGGGTCTTCAGGTACCCGGCGATGCCACCCACGAAGTCATTCACGTAGATGGCTTGCGCCCCAAAAATCAGCTTGCCCTTTGTGCCGTGGCCATAGCCGGAGTAGGTATCCCCACGATAATTGGCGACGGAGCCGCGCACAATGGAGGTCAACTCCCCGCCAAGTCGCTCCCATGACTTTACCGGCACCGGCAGAACCTGCTGCTGTTGAATCCATTGCCGGATGCACTGACAGCAGTCGTGGACTGCTGCGGAGACCAGGAATGTGTTGGCCCCGAACTCGACAGACCAGTTTCTCTCGCCACCGTCGAGCCGGTCAGCATGCTTTGGCGCACGGACAGGCCCAGCAGGATGAGACTCCCACCACGCACTGCCCGCCACGAGGTTCTCGGCCACGTGGCGAGGCACTCTCCCGTCGCGGCTGCAAACCTCATCGAGACGCCTCAGCAATTCGTCACGCCAGGGTTTCAGTTTCTCCGACATGCCACAGACTCGCTCAGGTTTGAGTGCGTAAAGACCCCGTGCCGCTATGCGCTGTCTCTCATCGCTCCTGCCATCTCGTCATACTTCTCCAGAATCATCTCCTTGGTCCGGTAACAACCATGGGCCGCCTCGTCCTTGCGCCTCACGATGGGGAAGGTGTCCATGATGTAGTCCACGTCCTCGCGGCTGATGCCGTAGAGGTGGAAAAACGCTGCGTCGAGTTCACAGCGGATGGCGAAACGCTCTTCAAGGCTACGCGGCTGGTACGTGATGTTCAGCAACTCTGACATCTGGTAGTCGGAGGCATAGAGCGCCCTCGCCCTTGCCTGAATCCAGTCCTGAAGTGGTTCGCGCAAAGTCCACGGAGCGGGAACATCGAATTGGTTCGGGGGAAGAACAGGAATCTGCTTGAACACATGGTACTTCAAGTGCGTTCCACCAACCTTCTGCCTCGCAGCATAGTCCAAGGCGAATGACGTCAAACTTGAGGCTAGTATCGGCGATTGTTCACGGGTATTCACGGCAGGGAACATGAGCAAAAAGGTATCGCCGAATGCCGCTGCCGGTGTGATGCCGGGAATCACCGTCCGCTCGTTCGTGGTGTTGGTTATATCCCTCCACCCCATGAACCACTTGGGCGTGCGGCTGAGGACCAAGTCGCGGCCCTGTTGGATGGTATCGCCAGTCAGGGCCTGCTTGACCTGCTCGGCCTCGTCCGGCGTCAGGGGGTATTCTTCCTCCATCGCCTGGACAGCCACCCCGCCCGTGGTGGAGGCAATGAGGCTTGCCGTGCGGGGCTGCGTTGCGGCCAGGAGCTTGTTGCCCAGTTCCTTGTCGCCGTGGTTCAGGTGGTAGCCCGCCAGCCACATGACCAAGGCGCTGGTCACGAGCTTGCGCTCCGCCTCTCCTGGGTCTCGCTCAGCAGCAGCCAGGGCCTTGATGACCGCATCCGGGCAGCGGCTGGCCCGCTTGGCCACCTCCCACTCATGCACCCAGTAGCGGGGCATCACCACGAAATCCGAATCCTGCTTCTCCTCCAGAGTCACGTTCCTGGTGCTGCCATCCGGCTCGTAGGTGGCCCAGCGGTGGTCATAGTGGTGGATCATCTTGGCCTCATACAGAGGCAGGTGCGTTTCCTCGTCCTTCACGAAGTGGTTGCCGCGAAGCGTCCAGCCTGCCTGCTCAAGATCGCTCTTAAATTTGAACAAGGCGGAATCGTTAGCCATGTGAAACATCACCATAAAGCGCAGCCCCCAAGGATTGACTTCAGGCTCCTTCTCCGTGGCCTCGCGGATCAGCACCGGCACACGGCGGTAGATGCCCTTGGTGATCTCGGCATCGCGCTTGGAGCGGAAGATGGGGCAGGTGCGCGTATTCGGGTTGATGAGGGCGATATCCTCGGCAGTCAGCTTGAACCGGCGTTCCTCTTCACGAATCTCTGCCACGTCGTGCAGGAAGAAAGCGAACTCTGCTCCTCCCTTGGCCGGACGCTTTGCTCCCGTCAGCGTGAGCAGGCAGAACTTCATCCGGCTATCGACCGCAGGAAACAGGTTCTTATTCTCGAAGTCATACAGGGACACCAAGCTCTGCCGCTCAACGATGTCCTGAAAGAAGAACTTGGTCGTGTCGTCCGAGGCGATTCCCGAAGGCACAATGCAGCCCAGGCGGCCAATGGGCGACAGGACTGACCGCCCCAGCTCGGTGAAAATGGTGTAGGTATTGATGTCCCCGCGCCCGCACAGCGGATAGCGGCTGGAATTGCGCAACAGGTGGCTCTCGCCTTCGGCCTTGCGCTTGTCCTCGTTGAAGGCCTTGAGCAGGTCGGGATCGGTCTGGGCCAACTCACGGATGAGCCGTTGCCGCTCGGCGGCATTGCGGGCGTTGGCAATGTCCGGTCTCTTGCCAGCGAACCACTCCTTTTCCTGAATCTTGATGCGCTCCCACGGCGGATTGCCCAGCACCACGTCAAAGCCGCCGTCCCAGCCCGCCGGGGCATTCTCCGGTGCATTGCCCTTGCAGGGCAGGCGGAACACCTCGGGGAAGGCCAAGTGCCAGTGGAAGAACTGGTACTGCCGGGACAGCCGCTCGATCTCCTTCTGCATCCAGTCGGGGATGCTGAACGGATTCTTCTCGATGCGCCGGAACACGTCCTCGGTGATGGGATAGAACGCCTCGCCTGCCGGGGCCTTGATTTTCTTCCACACAAAAGCCGCGCACCAGGCATCAGCCCACATGCGACCAAAGCGGTATCCGCTGCCACTGGCTAGGCTCTCCCACATGCGCTGGCGCTCGCGGACACCCTCGATGGTGGAATCGTCAACACGCATGAACGCCTGCACGGACTCGGCAAGATTGCCAAGCTGGATGAACGGCTCCTCGGCGTAGGGCATCAGGCCAGAGCGCTTCAGCCGGGCCGCGTGGTCCTTGCGCTGTTCCTTGTTGCTCTTCTTGGCGGCTTGGCAGCGTTCCTTCTCGTCGCCCTCAATGGGGCTGAAGGCCTCATCCGGGATGCCAGCTCGCAACAGCGCGGGCGTGGCCCCAAGCAGACTGTTGCCGCACTGGACATGGCTGTCCAAAAAGGACAGCGGCTTGCCAGGGTCCATGGACTCCAGCCAGAGGCTCACCTTGCACAGCTCCACGGCCATGGGGTTCAGGTCCACACCGTAGATGCAACGGCTGATGATGGCGCGCTTGGCATCGCGCACGGCCTCCGGCGCTGGCTCGTCCTCGCCCGTGCGGGCAGCGGCCAGGGCCTTGGCCATGCGGTTGGCGGCGGCCAGCAGGAAGTGGCCGCTGCCGCAGGCCGGGTCGCACACCTTGAGGTCCAGGATGGCCTGCTCGGGGTTCTCCGCCTTGCGGGCCTCGGCCAGGACCGGATCAAGGGCCGTGTCCAGCAGGCTCTGGATGAGGCTCTCCGGGGTGTAGTAGCTGCCCGTGGTCTTGCGCTCGTGGCCTGCGGCGGTCTCCAGCTTGAAGCCATCGTCCATGTTGGGGTGCAGTTCCAACAGGGACTCGTAAATGCTGCCCAGCTCCTCGGCCCCAAGGTTCTTGAAGTCCACCGGGCGCAGGCCCTCAGGCCCTGTAATGGTGGCCAGATGCCGCACTGCGGCAAGCAGCGACTCATTGCTGATCCGGCACGGCTCAATGTCGGGCATGGCGGACTTCGAGAACAGCATGCTCCCAAGCGGGGCCAAGCCAAGCTCTGGGCAGCCTTCATCGGTGCCAAGGCGTTGCATGATCAAACGCAGACCTTCAAAAAGGTCATCGTGGCGGGTGCCTCGCAGGCTTGCGGCAAGAGTTCTCAGCCGGGCAGTGGAGTAGAACCTGAGGAACACCTCCGCCTGCCGGGAAGACGAATCCTTGAGCAGCAGACCGCGATCCTCGGAAACGAAAAGGAACAGCAACCGGTAGATCAGGCGGAGCAACTGGCGGAAGTAATCCTGCTTGTCCAAGGCTCCCGAAGCCAGCTTGGTTCGGATGTCCAAATTAGACGGATGTTTCAAGAAGCCCGTGCCGAGTTCGTTGATGGCGGACTCAACCCCGGTGCGGAGATGCTCAAGCACGCGGGAGCCGATGTCCCGAGCCGCCTTGGACCACTGCTCAAGGAAGCAGTCCTCTGGCCTAGCAGCTTCCACACGGGACTGATGGCATACCAGCCACAGGAGGCGGAAGTCCGGATAGACCTGGCCTTCCATCATGGCCTCGAGGTCGAACTCGACAAAGGCCTGACGGGTGAAGCTGATGTTGTCGCGCAGGATGCGCAGCTTGAGGCCGTTGGTGACAAAGGCCCAGAGGTGGTCGTCCGAGCGGTTCAGGAGTTCCTGAACAAGCCCATGAGGCGCTGCGATTGTGGCGCCCTGGATGCCCCTGGTCTTCTTGTCCAGCGGCACATTGCAACCGAGCAGATGGATGGGCGTGCTGCCCCAGCCGTGAGAGATGGAGTAGGACTTCCCGCCCAGTTCAATGGCCTTGGCTCCCAGCAAGCGGCCATAGCCCAACTCGTTGAAGAGGGGCAGGAGCCACTTCTCGCGGGTCTCGGAGGTTCCGGGCTTGTCTCCAGGTATCGCCTCGCGGACAGTCTTGAAGCTACCCCAGGCGGCCAGCAATCTGTTCCAGGCACGGTTGGTGGCCTCAGAAAGCTTCTCCCCGCCTGTGAGGTGGTAGGCTTCAGGCGTCAGGCCGGGAAGTGCCTGATCCAGGTCCGCAACCCGCTGGAGGATGTCCGGCGGCAGGGCCGAACCTTCCGTGGTGACGGTGGCGAAGATGTCGCGGGACTTCTTGATGATCATGCGGCACCTCCTGCCTGCCGAGGAACCGGCATGAAGACGTAGAGGCCCAGCACGTCAGGGGGCAACTGTGGCTCTATGGCATAGGAGACGCCCTTGTGGCGGCTCTCCGTGCGAACTCGCCTGTGGGCCGCCAGCAACTCTTCCCCCCTGCTCCTGGCGAAAGTTTCCAGTTCAGGCCAAATGGCGTCGAAGCCTTGAATTATCGGGCTGAGGAAACTCCTGGCCATGTCAGGTGGCACGCTGGCATCAGGCATTGTCAGCAACAGCTTCTCAGCTTGCTCTTCTGGAATCCAGACCATTGCATCGGGAGACCCCTCAAACCCCAAAAGGCGGCAGTCCTCAGCCAAGAGCGGCGTCTCGACCCCGTCCTTGCGCGTGATGATGTGGTAGCGAAACCGCACCATCAGGATCGTGGTGCGGGTCGTCACCGCCCTGGTGCGGATGGCACCACAGCGTTTGGCAATGCCTTCCTGGATGGGATCAAGGGCGGTATCCATGACGTAAGCGGCCAAGCTTTCGACGAAGTTATGCGTGCGGTGCAGGTATACCTCATCGTCCTGCACCGGCATGGCGAACCGAGCTTTGAGAGTATCGCTGATTGGGAGGGAATCTTTAAGCGCCTGAGGAGTCCCTCTCAGTTCGGCGCTCAAGCGCGGACCAGCCACAGAGACTGTGGCCCCCAGCGCCTGGAGGGCCTCGCGGGTGAACCGCTCCACCTCCACACCGGAACCGATGGCTGAACGCATGGCATCCAGTTCCTTGGCCACCTCGTCGGTCTTGATGGCTTCCTGGGCGAACATGGTGCGGGTGCGCTTCTCTCGCTTGGAGGCGTTCTCCCACTCGGCGTACAGGGCCTCGGCCTTGGGTTTGATGAGTTCCTCCATGCCCGGCAGGAAGAGGCTGCGCTGGCCCTGAGACTGAGCCGCGCCACCGCGCAGCAGCAAGCCCTCGAAGATGGCCTGGACCACAGCGTCGCTCTCCACGGGAACGGGAACGGAAATGCCGAGATCGTTCTTGATGGTCTTGTGCTTTTTGATGAGGATGTCGATGATGAAGCCGTCGATCTGATTGTCGATGCCGAAGTACGTCATTATGCGCACGACAGGCTTGGGCTGGCCAAAGCGGTCCACCCGGCCTTCCCGCTGCTCATGACGAGTCGGGTTCCACGACAGGTCATAGTGGATGACCGCATCAAAATGCTCTTGGAGGTTGATGCCCTCGCTAAGGCAGTCAGTGCAAACAAGAACGCGTTTGGGGGCTTTGGATAAGTCGTACACGCGCTCCTCGCGTTCCGCCGGGGGCAGCATGCCGGTGACCGAGTCGACGACAACGCCTGTGAGCTTCTTGCGCAGTTCCTCTGCAACATAATCCGCCGTTGGAATGAAACGGCAGAACACGATGGGGTGGAATCCTTCGTCCAGCAGCTTCTTCACCTCAGTCAGTATCGTCTTCAGCTTCTGGTCTTCGGCTCCCATAAGAGCTTCGGCCTCTCGTGCCATCTGCAAGAGCCGCCTGCGGACCTGGCTGTTCTCGTCTTCCACATAGACATCGCTGCCAGGGGCGACATCAAGTGCGTCTCCCCCCTCCTCGTCCAGCAGGTCCAGCACGGTCTGCCGTCCAAGCTGGTCAGCTTCCTCTGCGCTCTCCGTGTCCGCAACGCTGGCACGGCTGCGAAGCGTAGCAGCCGCAGCAGCCGGGCTGGAAGCCAGGGACCTCAACAGGCCCAGCACGGACCACCAGCGGACCCTCTGCCGATGCCTGCCTTCGTCCTGTCCAGCTTGGACGGTCTCCCGGGCGTACTCCAGCACCTTGTCAAAAAGCTTCTTATAGTTCGGAGACAGACGGTATTGGAGTTCCCGCTCTTCCCTGTCTGGGAAGGGGGTATCGGTGGAAAGGAAGTGCCGGATGTCCGCCCGCTTTCTCTGAACAAAATGGGCAGCCAGTTTACGTCTGTTCTGCTCCTGCTCAGGACCAGCCAAGTCCTCTGGCAGGTTGCTAAACTCGGGGTTGAGCAGCGACAAGAGCGAGCGGAACGCGGCGTCCTTGCCGCTATGCGGCGTAGCGGTCACCAAAACCATGTGTTGATCAGGCTTGGCGGCAAGATCCTTCACGAGGCGGTGCCGCTGATGGCGAACACCACGTCCGTCCTCGCCCCACGCGCAGGTATGAGCCTCATCGATGATGACCAACTCAGGGCAGGTTCGAATGAACTCATCGCGGCGGTGATCGGTTTTGATGTAGTCCAAGGACACAACGGAATAAGGGTAGCGTTCGAACAGGGATTCCCCCGGCCTGCAATGACGCTCCAAGCTCCTTGCCGTGGAAGGCAGGATCAACACCGTTTCGATGTTGAACTTCTCGCGAAGCTCGCCTTGCCACTGTTCAGCAAGGTGTGGAGGGCAGAGGATTGCCAACCGCTGTATTTCGCCACGGTCCAGCAACTCGCGTGCGATGAGCGAAGCCTCTACGGTTTTGCCAATGCCCACGTCGTCGGACACGAGAATACGAACAGGATCAAGCTTGAGGGCCATGAGCAGCGGAACCAACTGGTAGGGCCGAGGTTCCACCGCAATCTTACCGAACGAACGGAAAGGCCCGGCACTGGACCGGAACCCAAGCCGGACGGCATCCCGCAGCAGACGCGACGTAATGAAGTCTCCGGGCTTTCCCGGATCTGGCAGGGCAAACTGGGCAGGTCCTACAGGCTCCAGAGCAGGCAAGACACCGGCAATCTCCTTATCCGTTCCACCAAGTGGACGTAGGACCAACAAATCATCCGAAGAGTCTGGGAGCACGACCCATTCCCGGTTCCTGGCCTTGACGAGTGAACCAACGGCGTAGCTCATTTGATCTTCCCAAAGATGGATTGGTGGTTGGAGATGATGCCTGTCCACGTGGACGAGTCGCCAGGGAACCGAATGACAAGGTATCCGGCGTTGGCAAGACAGGCCTCTTGCTTGGCGTCCTTGGCCTGAACGTCGGCATGGCTATGCGGATGGCCATCAATGTAGATCGCAGCCCCCTGCCCTTCATAGAAAAAGTCTGGCCGCGTGCTGCACTCCGGGACAAGAAATTGCGCATGGCTGGGCAGCCTAAGGCCTTTTCCCTCCAGGAACATGAGCCAATCCTTTTCGAGGGTGGAGCCTGACAACTTAAGGAGGTCATCCAGGTGAGACTGCCTGGGCTTCGGCCCAGGAGACGAGGAAACAGCAGCCTGGGCCATGTCCAGGAGGAATCCTTTGATCAACTGCCGGTCAAGCAGCCCGTGGTCTCGCTGGTTGGCGTAATTCAGCAAGCAATCGTAGCAGGCCGCCTCGCACTCCTCTATGGCGCCAGGAGGCAGCCGCCTATCTTCGCCCGTATCCGGGTCAAAATGGCAAATTTCAAGCGCCAGCCGGGCGACCTCAGCAAAATCCTGAGGCCCGTCAAGGAGCCTGCGAAGCACACCAGCCCCCCCTTCAGCGGATTCATAGAACAGGATGGTCCGCCTATCACGGCTGCTGGGCAGCGGCTCGGCGGCGAGTTCCATGCTTTCAAGCTGGTACTTGACCTCGATGGCTCTTTTTAGCGCAGACTGGAGAGTAGCCATGAACTCAATGCTCAGCTCTCGCTTTGGCTCAAGGATCAAGCTGTTACGCCTGTCCGCCACGTACGGAATGACCCGCTGGGTGTTGCTGGTCATCGGATCGGTATCATCGTCATCTTCGTCTGCTTTATTCTTGGACCAAAGGCCCTTGTCCATGTCCAGAACAAAGCCATGTTCGTCCTTGTTCTTGCGCCTGCTCCAGCCCATATTGATCCGCCACAGCGTTGCACCGTGGCCATAGATCAGCCTAGCAACCTCACCCTTGTCACCGGCTACGCTTCCATGCCTGAAGGTCGGGGTGCCATCCTGGTCGTCAAACCGGACAGTGGTGACCAAGTCGAACCCGTAGCGCATCCGCTCTTCTTCATCGGAGTTGATCTTGTCTCGCCTCCGGGTGGCAACGTTCTGCATACGGAAGAGCGGGCCAAGGGGAAGGTTCAAGGGATTCTCGCACTGTTCGCACAAGTCTGGCCCCCCGGTTTCCGGGCAATTGTGCAGGTATCCGCAAAGAGGACAGATTTTGGCCTTGGTCAGCAGTGGCTCGTCTTCACTGACCGGCATGATGACCTTGTGGATCACGTACCTGGCACCTTCGTGATAGAGCACCGCCCTTGGCCCGAACTCCGAGATGGCAAGGAATCTCGGACGTGAGAGATACTCGTCCCGCTGCTTGGCCTTGCGTGCTGGGATGAAGGCTGAAAGAGGCAACCTGGGGAAATTGTAGCCAGGCAGGAAACCTTCGCTCGCAAAGTAGCGATAGCAGTAGAAATCCGACTGCTGAATGTCATCAACGTCCGCCAGCAAGGCGAGTTGTGCTTCCGCCTCTTGCCGTTGGCGTTTAGCCCTCTGCTTCTCATCGTGCGATCGTGTTGGATCGCGAATGATGTCATCTTGCTCGCCAGCCTGAGCCAATGCAGCACGATAAAGTCCGCGCCAACGATCACAAGCTTGGTCAAATCTCCGTGTGACATAGGCGAAGACACTGTCGAGCCATTTGTCATCATACCAATCCACCTGGCTCAGGTCGTCCTGAATGCTCGCAAGAACATGCCGCGCTCGAATGAGCGCCTGCTTCTTGGGTTCAAGGGCGTTCAGTTTCTCCAAAACGGAAGGCAGGAAGGGATACTGCTGCTGCCCACTGCTGAGGTCCAGGATATCCCTGAGCGACTTCTTGAGGTCGAGGTCGGACTCGGCAAGCCAAATCGCCTGCATGTGAGCGCGGACGAGGTCTTCATTCGTCAAGTCCAACCGGGGCGGAGTTACGCTTCCCGCCACCATCCTTGTCGGGCGCTTGAAGAAATATTGGTCGTGGGAACTGCCGGTGGTGCAGTAGGTGAACACAAGCGCTGGCTGACCGCCTCTACCTGCACGGCCACTGCGCTGCGCGTAGTTCGCTGGCGTGGGCGGAACATTCCGCAAGTTCACGACATTCAAGTCAGAAATATCGATGCCAAGCTCCATGGTCGGGGAACAAAACAAGATGGGGAGCCGAGCCTCGCGGAAAGCATTCTCCCGCTCCTGCCTGAGATAGTTTGGCACTTGAGCCGTATGCTCTCTGGCCAGGTATCCTTTCAGCCCGGACGCTACGATTCGATAGAAATCCACGAAGAATGGGTTTGTGCGGAGTCCAGAGTCCGAGGTACGTGGTACCCTGATTGGATCATGGTAGGCCTGGGTTCCGGCCCCAGCCTTCCAGACGAGGGCAGCGGCCCGAAGCTGGTAGCCAGGGACGTCATCCGGCTTTCGAGGTGGCCTGACAATCTCGAGCAAACCGCCTTCCGTCAAAATGCGGAGCAGCTCTGCAAATATTCCAGGCAATTCCTCCTGCTTAATACGCTCCGCGTACTCAGGAAATGTCTTTCTCCTCCCAAGGAATTGACCAAAGCCACCTCGCGGGGAGAGGTAAACGTACCCCTGATACTCTTTGGGTCGAATCCCTCTTGGATATAAGACTGAGGCATGCTCCATCTTCTTTTGCTCAGCCTCATCAAGCCCCCATGGCTCAATCAAGTACTGAGAACTCTGCTGCTGGATGGATTCCTGGATGCCGCTGTCCAGGTAGTCCACCTTCACAGCCAGATTACGCCTGAAGTAGTCCAGTAGAACCTTGCAGATGTAGGTTTTGGTCGCGACATCCGCCGAAGACAACGCAGGATGGCACCCGCCCCAGGCGGCAGCGTTGGCGCAAATGGACGGCAGTGCCGGGTAGTCAATCTCAAGTAGGCCACACTGCTCAAGGTTCGGAGACGTCACGCGCCAACCGCGCTTGAGATCATTGTAGAGACGATACCCCAGAACATTCCTCAACGCCTTGCCAGCGTTGAGCAACTGGATTTCAGAAGCATCTCGGGTCAGAGTCGAGTACTCTTCCGGATCAAGCGCCAACGCCCTGAACACGCCGGAAGTCAAATTGTCATGGGAGATTCCCTCTGGCCCGGCATCCAAGGCCGCACGGTAGAGCGCCGAGCGAAGCAGGCTTACTTCGATAAAGTCGTTGAAATGACCGGCCTGAAGCGAAGCATCCTGTCTGTTATCGGTAAAGCTGAGGAGCTTCTTGGCCTCATCGTCCAACCCCTCTTCGGCACGCAAAAGCTTAACGGTGGATAGCCCAAGGACCGTTGTCGCTGTGCTACGGCCACCAGTGGCGAGCGAACTCAACTTGGAACTGTCAGCCCGCTGGCGAGCATCGTATGCCACGCCACATTGCAGGCAGAAGCGGAATGGTGCGGGGACGAATGCGGCATCCACACCATCCTTGCTGGCAACACCTGAGCCAGCGATTCTGATCGCTTCGGGGACCCGGTCTTTGACGGTACTCTTAAGCCGCCGCTTGCCATTCTTCTCCTCAACCCAATCCTCAGGGACACGCTCGATGACCTCAGCAGCATCCACTGGCCAGGCATTGTCCTCGGATATAAACAGGAATCCTGGCAGGGATTCGTCATCCGTAAATTGGTCGGAGTAGTCGCGTGCTTCGAAGCATGTTTCACGCGTTTCTGCATTTTTAACTCTGCTGACGCTGTAGTACTCCTGGCCACATTCCCGGCAGAATACGACCGGAAACAAGACGCGGTCTCGGTTTCCTGGCACATACTTTTGCCCGTTCAGGGTAATATGGCGATCCGCAATGCCCTCAGGCGAGGCATATACTGCATCTCCCCTCGAGATGAACTGGTGGAGCCTGAAGGCGAACGGCTTGAAGCCAGTGACGGGATTCGGATCGCACTGAGTTCCGCCCAGTAGCGCCGCCTTGATCGCCATGGAACAGGTCTCGGCCCCAAGTCCGGTGAGATTGCTGAGAAGCGCGGCAGCCCCATCCTGTCCGTCAACGCTTTTGGGCGTGGCTCGAACGAGGCGGCCAGAGTCTGCCTCCTTATGGATGCCCAACGTGCTTTCAATCCAGCAGCACAGGGGATCGCGGACAAACTCATCATAGCGGACCGGAAAAGGCCGGGAAGGATCAGCAGCCCGCTCGGCCAAGTCCTTGACGAATGCGGGGTCCGCCTCATCCCGGTATGGAGTGGTCCGAAGCAAGGTCTCGCCGATAATATGCTCAGGGGCAACGTCGGCACCAAACAGTTTGGAGGCGACACCAGCCACCTCGACTCGCTGCTGCTCAAAAGTCCCAGCGCCGCCCAGCGTTGCCGAAGTGCCGACACATTGGAGGCCAGCACCGGCAAGGCGGTCTCGGACTCGCCGGACAAGCATGGCGACGTCTGCTCCCTGCCGCCCCCGGTACGTGTGCAACTCATCAAGGACCAAGAACTTCAGCCCAACTGCGGCCTTTATGAGTTCTCGTTCGCGAGGCCTTGTGAGCATCAGCTCAAGCATGACGTAGTTGGTGAGGATGATATCCGGTGGGCTGGTGATTATCTCTTGCCGGTCTTTCTCGGACTCCTGCCCAGTGTAGCGCCTGAAGGTCACCGGGGCCTTCCCGTCCGGGTACCCCAGGCACAAAAACTTCTCGAGTTCTCCGTGCTGGCTGTTTGCCAATGCGTTCATCGGGTAGATGATTATGGCTTTGGTCCCTTTCCCCGAGCCGTTGCGAAGAACAAAATCCACGATTGGCAGGATATACGAGAGACTTTTGCCGGAGCCAGTGCCGGTAGTCAGGACGTAGTTATGGCCGCTCCTGGCCGTCCGGACCGCCTCTTCCTGGTGAGTGTACAGCCGAACCGGCGTGCCTTCTCCCTTGTCCTTTCCCTTGCGGAAGATCTTTTCTGCCTCCGGGTGCAGAAGCTTTTCCGACACGAGGTCTGGAACAGACTTGCCTGGAGCATACGAGGGGTTGAGCTGAATCAGCGGATCAGGCCAGAGCCGTCCTTCGTTGATCTGTTCGGACACCTCTTGCCGAATGCGGGGATCACGGATCGTCAGAAAGCTCTTGATGTAGGTCGAGTAGTCAGCAATCAGGCGCTCTCGAAAATCGAAAATATTCATGATACCCCCAGAAGAACATCTTGATACTTCTGGGTCTATACATGGCTGACAGCCAGTTGAAAAGACAAAGATATCTCAGACGGAAAGAGGAGTGTTTGCTCACAAGGCCATCAGCCAGCAATGGAAACTTGGGCAGGCGGAGAGTTGCCCGCAATCCGGCTGATCCGCAGCAGTAGATTGGAGACCGAGGACTTGTGCCAACGCCCGCCACGAGGTGTCAGCATTCCGCGTTCGTTGAGGGATCGAGCCAAGGCTCCGAGCGATGTAACCCCCTCAGCCTGAAGGGACGCGATGACAGGCGCGAGATCTGAGGCGTGGCGATCCGCACTCGCCTTGATGCTGTCAATGCTCTGCACGTTGCCCTTCCCTGCCCGCCGCAGGGCCGCTGCACCGTTGGGATTCCCCAGACGCACGCCACGCGCCTTGGCGGATGCCAGGGCCTCTCTGGTGCGCTTTGCGATGGCCTCACGCTCCTGCTGTGCGACCAGGGCCATAATGCCCACGGTCAAGTCGTTGGCCTCAGGCATGTCAGCAGCGACGAAACGAACCCCACTGTCTCGGAGCGCGAGCAAGAAGGCCGCATTACGTGAGAGTCTGTCCAACTTTGCGATGACCAGCGTTGCGCCGGTAACCTTGGCGAGATGAAGCGCCTTAGCCAACTCAGGGCGCCCATCGACCTTTCCGCTTTCGATCTCTGTAAAGGAACCGACGAGGGTGGCGTTTTTAGAACGGACATGCTCCTGGATGGCTCGATCCTGAGCTTCCAGCCCCAGGCCACTCCGGCCCTGGCGGGCTGTAGAAACACGTTGGTAGGCGACGATCTTCACAGGAGGCCCCCTTGGTACAAAACGGAGCAATGTGCGTTAGTCCATTTTGTACCTAGCACCACTGGCTACTTGGTGGCAAGCACCTCGGCAAGCGGACGCCACTGAGGGAATCCCTGGACTCTCCCGATTAAGACTTGCGCTGCAGTAGCCTTTACGACACCACGAACCACCTGGCTACTTCCATCCTGTCTATAGCAGTCAGGCTCAAGGGCTAACCCGCATTTTGGGATTCTCAGAACGCATTGAGTCCGATGTCTCCCATTGCGAGGGCCACGTGTTGAATAGTGTGCGATATCTGCCCAGTTCATGGCCCCTCTC
Organism: Humidesulfovibrio mexicanus; assembly: GCF_900188225.1. Classification (NCBI taxonomy): domain Bacteria; kingdom Pseudomonadati; phylum Thermodesulfobacteriota; class Desulfovibrionia; order Desulfovibrionales; family Desulfovibrionaceae; genus Humidesulfovibrio; species Humidesulfovibrio mexicanus. The sequence goes on from NZ_FZOC01000001.1 coordinate 370,307, forward strand.
CATGACTTGGTAAAAAATACGCCCGAGTTGCAGTGCGTCCTCGGTACAAGTTTCTCAGACCAGACAGGACGTTTGCCTGCTATCAAACCTTCCTGGGCAATCCCGGCAAGGTTTCCGCAAATAGTGCCATGGTATACATAGCGATCGGCCTCATCACCCAAAACATTTTCAAGTGCTTTTGCAAGCACAACAGACTCGGCATTGCTATTTGCCATGTGCCATAGATGATTATACTTGAGCTGATTCAAAAAATGCTGAGCTACAGCATTTAGAAGATCCCTAACTTCGATTGATCGTCCTTGATCAAGCGCTGCGACTTGGAGATGCCGAATATGCTCGCTGCGATGCTGGCCATCGTACGACTGGTGTCGCAACGCATCGACACACTCAATTAACAACTCATCGAACAAGACATGGGGTACGGGGGGAAGACGTGAATCGACCATCATGCTACGGCCTCTCAGATTTTTGCACCAAAACATTGAGGTGCGAAAGATCGAGATCGCGGTATTTCAGTCGCCTCATCGCTTCATCAAGTTTCCTCAAGTAGTAGCCCCGCCCATAGCGCTCGGACATACCTTCCTGACCATGCCCTTGAAGGGCGTCCATGATCTCCTTGGGAATTTCGGAGTCACGACAGGCGTCTTCGAAGCTGTGCCGGAAGCTATGAAAGGCATTCTTGCGACTCTTGATTCCAACGGCCTTGAGAAAACGGCTGAAGTGCTTGGAGAATGGCGTGGAATAATATCCATCTTCGCCCATGGCGAGATCGGGGAACAAGCGCTTATGCCCTTGACGACGGCAAAACTCCACATGGTCCATGAACCCCATGTCCAAGATGGACGCATGAATCGGAATCGAGCGCTTCGAATACGTCGTCTTGAGACGTTTATCATCACCGTTGTCGTTGATATCAAAGAATAAGATCCCGTCCTCTTCACGAACATCTTCAACATAGAGCTGTATGATCTCGCCCATCCTGGCACCCGAAAAAAGGCTGATCAGTGGGACCCAGAACATCCCTGAATTGCGAGGCACAAGGCTGCCAGGATCCTTCCAGGATCTTAAAGAAGCACACCCGGTGTAGATTGGGGCATTGAAGATGGCCCGAAGCTCTTCAACGGAGAACGGGTCACGCTCGTCGCGCACTCGTTTCCGTTGCTTGATCTTGAGACCTCTAAACGGGTTTACCGGGGCTTCATCATATTGGTCTGTGGCCCAAGTCCAAAACGAGCCGACGAACCCGAGCAACTTGTTCACGTTGCTCTCGCTCATTGGCTCAAGTCCAAGCTCTTGAGCTTTCTCCGCAGCCTTCGCGAAAGGCAAGCCTTGAAGCTCTCCATACTTGACCCAATTGGCCGGTAGTTTGAGCAGCATGGCTTTGTATGCTCGGGCATCTGACTTGGTGTAGGTATCTAGCGGGCGGTCTCCGATTGAATCGAGGAAGTACCCCATCCATGCGCAATGCTCGCGCTTTGTCTTTTCGACCCAGCTTGTCCTCGACTTTTCCTCAACCCACTGCTTCACGGCCTCTGAAAGCAGCGGGGAGTTCGACTCCGGCCTAATACCCGAGGTTTTAGGCGTTTCGACCACCTCACCTTCATTCCTAGCACGAATGGCCTTTGCGGCCCTGATGGTCGCCGCCTGGAGTTCACGAGCCACTTTGCGCCAACTAGGGGAGGCAGGGTCTAAGTTCACGCTGATCTCTTCCCAGGTCAGAACCTCTTCGGCCTCGCCCATATAAAACGAGTTCACCTTGCCACGGGCATAGTCGTGGCGGGTCAACTCATCAATTGCTTCACGGTCCTCGCCGTAGCTTTCGAAAGTTGGTGGTCGGAATCCATGGTTTTTAATGATTTCATCAACATCCGAATCTGCATCGAGGACGATGGTGGAACGCTCCGAATCCGAGAACTGTTCGGAGCGAATGTTCTCATCCTCTTCAAGGAGATACGTGTAGTAGACTTCGCCGATGCGCTTAATCTCATGCTCGGACAGTTCCTTGAGCGGAGGCTTCGCCTTTTGGGCAAGCATCCTGCGATGAGCCTCGAACCTCCTATCGACCTCTGCGGCAGCGATCCGAACCCGCCTCACCGCTTCCTGATAGTCCTTTGTGTGCAGCGAGAAGGTTTCTTCGCGCTTCGGATAGGTGTCGGCTATGTCAGCGGGGATCGCAGCGCGGTGATAGTAGGTAGCACCACGACGAAATAGCCTAGGGTGTTTCGGCATCTGCTCCATACCTCCACTGTAACAAAGTACTGGAGCAGTGAAAAGAAAAAAGCCTTGTTCTCCGGCAACATACCGAGGAACAAGGCTTTTTAATTTACTGGCGGAGAGGGAGGGATTTGAACCCTCGATGGGCTTTTAAGGCCCATACCCGCTTAGCAGGCGAGCGCCTTCGGCCGACTCGGCCACCTCTCCAATTCCGCGTCCCTTTCAGGCGCGGTCGAACCCTTTACCTCCTCGCGGCTGGAAATGTCAAGCCGCAAAGTAACGTCATCCCTTTCTGCGCGCGGCGGCCGTCTTCGCCCCTGCTGCGGCCTTGGACCCTGCCCGCGCCTTGCCCGAGGTGCGCGCCGGTTTCGGCTTGGCTGACTGATGGGGCTTGTCCTCCTTGGCAGCGGCCATGTCGCGCCGGTCCTTGCCAAGCCTGGGCGCGCGGTTGGTCAGCGGGCGCTCGGCCTCCTTCTTCTCGTGGCTGGAGCGGAACACCGCCGCCAGCGGCGCCTTGCGAATGCCCAGGAGCTTGCGCAACTGCCCCTCCAGGTACTTGCCGTACGCAGACGTCACAAGCTCGGAGTCGTTGACGAAGAACACGAACATGGGCGGGTCCTCGTCCGCCTGGGTAAGGTAGTAGAACTTGGCGCGGCGGCGCTTGATGACCGGTGGCTGGTGCTTGGTGATGGCCTCGGCCATGGCGCGGTTGAGCTGGCCCGTGCCGATGCGGATGACGCACTCCCGGCGTATCTCCTCGGCCAGGGAGAGGATCTTCCCCGTGCCCGCGCCGGTGAGGGCGCTGACGTACAGCACCGGAACGTGCGCACAGATGCGCAGGGCCTCCTCGTAGGCGGCGCGCAATTCGTCCATGCGCGTCTTGTGGACCAAATCCACCTTGTTCACGGCGACCATGAACGGCGTGCGCTGCTCGGCCAGATAGGCGATGAGCCGCTTGTCCTGATGGCTCAGGCCCTGCACCGCGTCGAGCACCAGGATGGTCACGTCGGCCCGCTTGCTGGAAGAAAGGGCGCGGAACACCGAGAGCTTTTCCAGATGGTCGGTGATGACCGCCCGGCGGCGCACTCCGGCGGTGTCTACAAAAGTGTAGCGGCGGCCGTCCTTCTCGAAGCCGATGTCCACGGAGTCGCGGGTGGTGCCCGCGATGTCGCTGACGATCTGCCTGGCCTCGCCCACAAGGGCGTTGACCAGCGAGGACTTGCCCGCGTTGGGACGCCCCAACATGCACAGCTTGAGGCCCAGCTCCGGGCCGTCGGCGGGCGCGGGCTGCACAAAGGGTCTGGCCAGTTCGGCCACGCGCAGGCGCAAGTCCGACAAGCCATACCCGTGCGCGGCGGAGACCGGGGCGATCTCGAAGCCCAGGGCGTGGAAGTCCGCAAGGGCCTTGGCCTCCTGTTCCGGCCCGTCCACCTTGTTCACCACCAGCAGCACCGGCTTGCCCGAAGCGCGGATCTTCTCGCTCACGGCCTGGTCAAGGCCGGTCATGCCGTCGCGGCCGTCCACAACGAAAAGCGCCACATCGGCCTCGTCCAGGGCCTCCACGGCCTGCTGAAACACGCTTCTGTCCATCCCGCCGCCGTCATGCTCGGCCGCATCGGGCAGCATTCCGCCGGTGTCTATGACGGCGAAACGGACCTCGTCCTCCGTGGCCTCTCCGTAGATGCGGTCGCGGGTGACGCCGGGCAGGTCGTGGGTAATGGCCTTGTTCTGCCGCACCAGGCGGTTGAACAGGCTGCTTTTGCCCACGTTGGGGCGGCCAAGAAGAGCGATAATGGGCAGCATGGTCGTTTTCCAGATGCCCAGCCGCCCCCTCCCACAAGGAAGAGGCGGCCGGGACTTGGTGTTTTCGTTTACAACAGGGCGTCGATGGCCTCCGCCACGCGCACGCCGGAGAGCAGCATTCCTCCGAAGATCGGGCCCATGCGGTAGGAGCCGAAGGCCGCGTTGGCCGCCATGCCTGCCACCCACACGCCGGGATACACCTCGCGGGTGTGGCGCACGGTGTTGGCCTCGGCCACATCGGCCCACATGCTCTGCTCGCCCTCAATGCCGCCGCTGGGGGTGTTCAGCTTCACCCCGTTTTTGCGCACCAGGGTCTTGAGCATCTCCACATCGTGTCCCGTGCACTCTATGGCATGTTTGCAGTGGAGCACAAGCGGGTCCACGTGCAGCCGCGCCATCTCGACCGGGCTGGAGTTCACCACCAGGCCCATGACGCGCTTGACCCCGTCCACCTCGCGCAGCACCACGTCCTCCACGCTGGTGCAGTTGAACACGCGCGCGCCAGCGCTGGTGGCCCGGTAGGCCAGGGCAGCGGTTGCGGCCACGGAATCGGCGGTGAAATAGCCGGACTTGAACTCGCGAACGGCCACCCCCGCTTCCTCAAGGATGCCCTTGGCCTCCTCCTGCACCACGATGCTGGTCCAGGTCATGCCGCCGCCCCACATGCCGCCGCCCACGGAGAGCTTGCGCTCGAAAAGTCCCACCTTGCGGCCTGCGCTGGCCAGCTTCCACGCGGCGGTAAGTCCCGAAGGACCGCCGCCCACGATGGCCACGTCGAGGTCGAGGCTGTTCTTGAACTTCTCGAAGTAGGTGCTGGCGATGGCCTCGGACACAATTCGTTCATCAATGATCATAACGCACTCCTGCAACTGTTGATGGTTCCGGTTCAGGGCCCCAAACGAAAAGCCGCCCCGTGAAGGGACGGCTTTCCGCCAGTGCAGAATTTCCCTTCGTCGGCATTACCCGGACAGGTTCGTCGGTCGACCCCACAAGCCCGGCGCGCAGTCGGGCAAGGGGTCCTCTCAGCCCGGTTTATCCGAGCTCCCGCAGGACGGCTTTATGGACTATTTGAAAAGCTTGGCGATGGCCTCCGTGTAGGGCGCGGCAAGCACGCCGCGTTCGGTGATGATGCCGCGGATGAGCCGGTTGGGCGTCACGTCGAAGGCGAAGTTGTACACGGGCACGCCATCGGGGGTGATCTGGGTCTGGCCCACATGGGTCACTTCGCGGGGGGTGCGGTCCTCAATGGGAATGAGGGAGCCGTCGGCGGTTTCGGGGTCGATGGTGGACACCGGAGCCGCAACGTAGAACGGCACGCCGAATTCCTTGGCGATGAGCGCCACGCCGAAGGTGCCGATCTTGTTCGCCGCGTCGCCGTTGGCCGCGATGCGGTCCGCCCCCACGATGACCTTTTGCACCAGGCCGCGCTGCATCAGAAGCGCGCAGGCGTTGTCGCAGGCCACGGTGACCGGAATGCCGTCCTTGTGCAGCTCGTAGGCGGTCAGCCGCGCGCCCTGCAGGAACGGCCGGGTCTCGTCGGCGATGACGCGCACCTTCTTGCCCTGGGCAACGGCCGCGCGGATGGGAGCCAGCGCCGTGCCGTACCCGGCGGTGGCCAGGGCGCCCGCGTTGCAATGGGTGAGCACGGTGTCGCCGTCGTCGATCAAATCCGCGCCCGCCGCGCCGATGGCCATGCAGGTGGCGATGTCCTCGGCGTGGACGGTCTTGGCCTTCTGAAGCCAGAAGGCGCACAGGTCGTCCAGAGAGAATTCGGGGCGCTTGTTCCATTCGCCCTGCATCAGCCGCACGGCCCAACGCAGGTTCACCGCTGTAGGACGGGCCGAGGCCACCTGCTCCAGCTTGGCGGAAAGCGCGCCTTTCCAGTCGGCCACGCCGGAGGCCTGGACCTCGCGCGCGGCCAAATAGCAGCCATAGGCCGCGGTGACGCCGATGGCCGGGGCGCCACGCACCACCATGACCACCAGGGCCTCGCAGATGTCGGCCACGGTCTTGCAGACGAACCATTCCTCACGCGTGGGCAGGTAGCGCTGGTCAAGCAGGACAAGGGCGTCCTTCTCGGGGGAAAACTGGATGTGCTCGGTCATGGAGAGTCCTGCGTGTTATTTGAGTTTGTCCGCAAGCAGTTGGTTCACCACCGCGGGGTTGGCCTGGCCCTTGGTGCGCCGCATGATCTGCCCCACGAAGAAGCCGATGAGCTTGGTCTTGCCGGCCTTGAACTCGGCGACTTCCTTTGGGTTTTCGGCCAGCACGGCGTCGATGTCGGCCGCCAGGGCCGAGGTGTCGGAGATCTGCGCCAGGCCCTTGGCCTGCACAAGGGCCTCCGGGTCGCCGCCGCTCGCAAGCAGTTCGGGCAGAATGTCCTTGCCGCTCTTGGCGCTGATCTTGCCCTCCTCCACCAGCCGAACCAGCGCGGCCAGGCCCTGCGGGGCGAGCTTCAAGTCCGCCGCGCGACCGCCGGTGGCGTTCAGTTCGCGCAAAATGTCGGTCATGACCCAGTTGGCGATCTTCTTCGGCTCGTTGAAATCGGCCACGGCGGCCTCGTAATAGTCGGCCAGGTCGCGCTCGGCCGTAAGCACCTCCGCCGCATCGGCGGAGAGGCCGTACTGTTCCCTGAAGCGCGCCTCGCGGGCCTTGGGGAGTTCGGGCAATTCGCCCTTCCAGCGGGCCAGCCAAGCCTCGTCCAGCACCAGTGGCACCAGGTCTGGACAGGGGAAATAGCGGTAGTCGTGGGCTTCCTCTTTTCCGCGCATGGAGTTGGTCACGCCCTTGTTCGCGTCATACAGGCGCGTCTCCTGCACCACGGCCTCGCCGTCCTCGACGAGGTCGATCTGGCGCTCCACCTCGTACTCGATGGCTTTCTGCACATGCTTGAAGCTGTTCAGGTTCTTGAGCTCCGTGCGGGTGCCGAAGGCCTCCTGGCCGAAGGGGCGCACGCTTACGTTGGCGTCGCAGCGGAAACTGCCCTCCTCCATGTTGCCGTCGCAGATGTCCAGGTACACCAGGATGCTACGCAGGGCCTTCAGGTAGGCCACGGCCTCCTCGGCGCTGCGCATGTCCGGCTCGGAGACGATCTCGATGAGCGGCACGCAGGCGCGGTTCAGGTCCACATAGCTTTTGTTCTCGTGCGCGGCGTGGATGTTCTTGCCCGCGTCCTCCTCCATGTGGATGCGCGTGACGCCCACGCGCTTGGGCCCTTTGGAGGTGACGATGTCCACATGCCCGTGCTCGCAGATGGGCAGCTCGAACTGGGACGTCTGGTAGCCCTTGGGCAGGTCGGGATAAAAGTAGTTCTTGCGGGCGAAGACGCTGGTGCGGTTGATGTCGCAGTCGATGGCCAAGCCCATCTTGGCGGCGTACTCCACCACCTTGCGGTTGAGCACGGGCAGCACGCCGGGCATTCCGGAACACACGGGGCACACGTTCTCGTTTGGCTCCACCCCGAAACGCGTGGAGCAGGAGCAGAAGATCTTGGATTCGGTCTTGAGCTGGGCGTGCACCTCAAGCCCGATGACGGTCTCGTACCTGGCCATGTGCCCTCCTTCGCCCCACAGGGATTACGCCCCGGCCTTGCGGGTGTAAAGCTCCGGGTTCAGGCGCGGGTCGTTGTACATCTTGAACTGGTAGTAGACCTTGGGCCGCTTGAGCCCCACGGCGTAGTCCTCCACAAGGTCCAGCACGCTGTCCAGCAGATCGGCGCGCTGCTCCACAAGCACGGAGGCCTTGCGCTGGCACTCGGCCACGAAGTCGCTGGTCACACCCGCGCGTTCGGCCTGCTCCCCCATGTGGTAAATTTTGAGGGCCAGGATGGAGGCCCGGTCCAGGGCCACGCCGATGGTCTCGGTGTTGTAGCGCTGGCGGCCGCCCTGCGGCGCGGAGGGCAGGATGGGGGCGAAGGCGCGCACAAGGAACGTGTCCAGACGCTCGATCAAATCATTGCGCTCCTGGTTCAGCTTGTCGATGGCGTACTTGCAGTCGGCGATGAGCTCGGCCCCGGCGTCCTTCCTGCGGGCGCGGTCCTCCACGTGCCACAGGCGGAAATTGCACCAGTGCTGGCGCGAAAGCAGCTCCAGAAACCCCTCCTGGTCCTGGGCCTCTGGCAGGTCCACAGGGAAGTCGGGCTCCTGGCGGTGCCAGTCGGCCACGGTTTCGGCCTGGGCCTCAAAGGCCTTGCGGAGCAGCGAACGGATGTCGTCAAAGCAAAGGTTCTTCATTGTCCTCTCGTGTAGGCGTTGGAGCGCAGGGCGTTCTTGCTCACCAAAAGATGCAGCCCTGCGCTGGCGCGCAGGTTCGCCTCCAGGCGCGCGGCGGGCTCGCCGCCGCCAAGGTACAGGTCGAGCCGGTGCCCCCTGATGGCCGATCCGACATCCTGCGCCAAAACAAGCCCATGCAGTCCCACGGGCGCGCCTGCGTTTGATCCGGGCAGACCGAGGTCCAAGACGGCCACGGCGCCCATGGGCAGAAGACTTGGGTCTGTAGCCAGACTGACCAGCGCAGTCAACGGTTTTTCCATGGCACCAACGGTCGGGCCGCTGCGCAGCTCGAAAAAGACATAACTGCGATTCTGCGCCATAAGTTCTTTTGTACGCTCGGGATTTTCCAAGCACCAGGCCCGTATGGACTCGCGCGAGAGCCGTTCCCTGGGGAGCGCGCCATTGGCCAGCAGCAACTCTCCCAGGCCGGTAAACGCGTAGCCGTTGGACGCCGCGAATTGCACGCGGCGGCGCGTGCCATCGGGCAGGACAAGAACGCCTGCGCCCTCGGTCTGCAGCAGAAACGCGTCCACGGGGCTCGCCACCCAGGCGATCTCCAGCCCCTGGCCCGTTAGCGCGCCATTCAGGTCGATATCGCGCCGGTCGTGGTACGGCACAATGGCCCCACCCTCGGCGCGGTAGACCTTGGGACGGCCCTGGCGCTCCTCCTCGCCGCTTGCCCGGCGCAGATCCGGCGGCAGGCCGTACAACGGCGTTTCGAAGCCGGGCCGCCGCGTCAGGCTGGCGGCGACCTCCGGGCTGTAGTAGCCAGTGACGAGCGGGGCGGGCGACAACTCGTACCACACAAAATGCTCGGAAAGCAGCCCAGGGTCGGCATCAAGAGCGGGCAGCAGGTCGCGCAATTCCTGGGCGGTCTGCAGCAGTTGCCCCCAGCTGAGGCTCCCGCCCGGCTGAACCAGCGCGGCCTCGCCGTGCGGCCTGCGGGAGAGAAACGCTATGCTGTGGGCCAGCGGGGCGTCCAGATCGGCGAAGCCGGACAGGGACTGGCTTGCCGGAGCAAGACGCGCGGCCAGGCCGCGGGCGCTGCCGCCGGAACGCGGACGGAAAACCGATCCGTCCGCTTCGCCGCCCTGCCCCTCGTCGGGCAAACGGCGCACGTCCGACGTGTCCTGGATATCCATCGGCGCGGAGTCTCCCCGCGAGGCGCGGGCGCGGCGCACTTGCTCCGCCGGACGGCCCGGCGAGCTTCGGGGCAGCAGGTCCAGCAGGGCGCAGCCGCCCAGCGCACAGGCGAGCAGGACGCACAGGGCGGCCTGGAGGGCGAAGGGAAACGCCCGGAGCGGCACCTAGCCTCCCACCACCACGTCAGAGAAGCGCCCCACGCCGTACTCGCGCCGGCGCAGGAACTTCTCCGGCCCCGGACCGATGATCTGGAGCTCGGGCTGGCGCTTCTGCACGGAGAGCGCGATCTGCATCTCCTTGGTGCATCCGGTGGAATAGGTGGCGTCCTTGCCCGCCCACACGGGGGGCACCTTTTTGCCCATGAGCTGAAAACTTTCCTCGATGTCGGTGTGGGTCTGAAAACGCCAAACGTTCAGATACCCGCTGCGCTGCACCCGCTCCCACATGAACATCAGGTCGTCGGCGTCCATGCCCTCCTCGAAGTGCTCGCCGGGGTTGATGATGAAGGTGCCCTCCAGGCGGGAGCGCAGGTGCGCCACAAAGGTGTTCAGCACCTCGATGGCCGTCTTGACCTGGCCGGGAATGCTGCCCACGACGGCGCTGTAGAACATCACGGTCCTGCCCTGGGCCCTGGCCTCGCGCATCTGGGCGATGATCTCGTCGGCCTTGGCGATGATGGCGTCCTCGCTGAACTTGCGCTCGCTTTCGGGCTTGGGCTTGAAGAACATGCGGAACTTGCCCTGCTCGTCGGAGAAGAACACCAGGATGTCGCGGGTGAATTGATGGCTTGTGCCAATCAGGCGGCGATAGTGCGCCTCCCCTTTGGCCAGCACCAGATCGCACTCCTTCCAGGCCCTGGCGAAGGTGACGCTCAGGCGGTACGGGTTGAAGCGCTCGCGGGTGCCGTCGGAAATGACCACAAGCTGGTGCTCGCGGATGGCCTGCAACAACTCGTTCTTGGTCACCCTGTCGTTGTTCAGGAAAAACGCGCCCCGAAACGCCTCGGCCAGCACGGGGTCCGTGTCGATGTCCCACACGGTGGGGCTGTCGAAATAGAAGCCTTCCTTCAGGGCCAGCACCACCCTGTGCCCCTGCCGCAGCAGCGAGCGCACCACTTTCAGGTCGAGCAGGATGCCGCCGCTGGCGCGCGGCAGATACAGAATGCGCAGCGGTCCGCGATCCTGGGCGAAGATATTGCGCAAGGGGGAAAAGTCCACCCCGTCCAGGCTGTGGCGCATGGCGTCGGCGTCAAGGCCGTCTGTGGCGCAGTCATCGACCCAGAACGGCTTGTGCGTGGAGAAGAACAGAAGCCGGGCCATTTCCAGCAGGTCCAGTTCGAAGCGCAAATCGGTTATGCGCGAGCACTCGATGCGCTCTTCCGGGCAAACGTTGACCAGCCTGTTGAAAAAGGCGCTTTCCAGAAAAGCCTTGGCGCGGCGGTTCTTCGCCCGCTTCTTCTCGTGATAGGGATCGGGAATGCCGCTCAGCGCCAGAAAGATGGTCAACATGCGCTTGAGCAGGCGCGAGGGGATGAGGATGGGCGTGTTGAGCGCCATGCGGAACTTGTAGCGGCACAGACGCAGCACGCGCTTGCGGCCAGGCCCCTTGGGCATGGCGCCGCACACGGTGCGCACCAGAAGCCGCCACTGGTCCGCATATTCCCGCTTGAGGGAATCGTCCAGGCGCGACTTGAGGAGAAAATGCAGCATCCAGTCCCCGCACGGCGCGTAAAACGCGTCCTCGTCCAGGGAGACGATGAAGCGGATCTGCTCCGGCGTGGCGTTCTCTGGATCAATGGAGTGCTCCAGGCCGTTCTCGGTCATGAAATGCAGCAACAGCGCGTCAAGGACCGGGTCCGCGCCATAGCGGATCTCGCGAGCGGAATTGAAGGCGAAATCGTGCACGGGGAACTACCTTTGGGTAAAAAAGCCCTTGTTGGCCAGCTTGGCGAAATAACTGCCGCATTCCGCGGTCTGGGCCATGAGGAGATCGTCCGGGCAGCGCACAAGGCGCACAACGTCACCGTGCTCCAGGGCAAACGCCCGCTGCCCGTCGACGGTCATGCGCACCTCGCCCCTTGGCTCCTCCACCGCAATGCGCAGGGGCGCGTCAGCCGGAAGCACCATGGGGCCGAAGGTGTTCAAAAACGGGCACACCGGCGTAAGGCACAGGGCGGCAAGTTCAGGGTAGACAAGAGGACCGCCGGCGGAATACCCGTACGCCGTCGAACCGGTCGGCGTGCTGACGATAAGCCCGTCGGCACGCATCTCCCCCACGCGCTCAAGGCCGTTGGCCGACTCGCGCTCCACCTTCAGCCGGATGAGCCGGGCCATGTCGCCGCGGCTCACAACCACATCGTTCACGGCGATGCCGGAGCAGACCGTGGCGGCCCCGCGCGACACCGCATAGCCCAGGCACACCCTGCGCGAAAGGACATAGCGCCCGGACTGCAGCGCTTCCAAGCGCTTGGGCCATTTGTCGGCCCCCTCGGCCAAAAAGCCCACGCGGCCCAGATTCAAACCCAAGAGCGGGAGGCCGAGATGCAGACAGACCCGGGCCACGCCAATGAACGTGCCGTCCCCGCCAAGCACCAGGACCAGATCCCAGGGAGCGTCTTCCGGGGCCTTGCACGCCTCAAGCCCGCCGTCCACCCGGTGCTCGCACAGCGTGGCGCGCAGGCCGCGGCGCTCAAGCCAATCGGCGATTTCCTGGCCAAGGGACCTAGCCTGTTCATCGCCCGTGCGCAGCATCAACAAAAGGGACTTCAAGGTGTTTTGCATTGCACGACCCTAGACAAATCGACCAAAACATTCAACAGGCCCGGCGGGATGGGACGTCGAATCCAGACCCCTGTTCAGAACCGAAGCAAAATGATTTTTTCTTCACAACAGCCCTAAAGTAATTCACAACACCTGACGATATGGAATCCAAGCGAGGAGTGTATGGAATGGTTGTTCAACCGGTGAATGTTCGCCTGATGCTGCGCACCTACGGCAAGCAGCTCACAAGCGCCAAGCGGCTTGCCCGCTTCAAGCGTGCGCTTGCCCTCTCCGGTGCGCAGGACATGGTGAGCATTTCCCGGGAGGCCCGCCGAAGAGAACTTGTGGAGCGAATCGCGCAGGAGGTTATTGAAAACCTCCTGGTAAACGGGCAAGACAATCCTGTGGTCACACGGGTTCTGGAAGAGCTGGAACAGGAGCTTGGCGAAAAGGTGCTCTTCGACTATCCCTTGGACGGCGGCGAGGTCCAGATTCTGCGCCAAACCGACCAGGGCCCGCTTGAAATTGCGCCCGAGGAAAAGCTTGGCATCATGCGCAGGCTCTGGGAAATCACCATCGCCAACGTGGACGAGACGATGCTATAAAGCCCTCAACACGGGGGGAGAATCATGGAAATCAAGAAGGCTTATGGCGAACTGAACGCCTATTCCGCCCAGAAGCTGCAAGAAACGCAGCGGGTGCAGCAGGATCAGACGGCCAAGACCGCCCAGCAGGCTGGCGACAAGGTGGCGCTTTCCTCCGAGGCCAGGCTGCTTGCCGCGGCCAACAGCACCGCAAGCGCCGCGCCGGACGCCCGCGCCGAGAAGGTGCGCGAGCTGAAGGAGCAGGTTCAGGCCGGCACCTACAATCCCGACATCCGCAAGGCCGCCGCCAACCTCATTCGCGATGAGCTGAGCCTTCCCCGGTAAACCCGCGTTGGGGGCGATGGCCCGACTGCGCCCTCTGGAATAAAAGAATTCCCCACAGCATCACAACGCAAAACGCCCCTGCGAAACCATGGTTCGCAGGGGCGTTTTGCATTTTCGACAGTCGGCATCATCCCGCGGCGGGCTCTCCATCGGGACGGGGCGCGGCGCGCTGGGCGTCCACCAAGCGGAAGTGCAGCGGGTACTTGGAGTCCGTCTGCGGAACCTGCAGGCCTATGCGGGCCTTGCTGTTCAAAATGATGGGGCCGGAGAGGTTCAGCGTGGTCTCTTCCGGGCGGTTTCGCGGAATGGTCACCGTGACGAGCACCGCGATCTGGCGGATTGTCTCCACGCGCAGGATCTTCTTCTCCGCCTGCTCCAGCCGTACGTTGTAGTCCGGCAGAAACGGAAAAGGGTCCGCCACAAGCAGGCCGAGTCCGGGATCGGTGACGCACTGCAGCAAAAGGAAGGGGGAATTCTCGCGCACCGGGATGAGCACGAACTCGCGCTTATCGTCCAGGCCGATAAGGCCGTGCGGAAAATACACAACGCTGTCGCGCCGCACTTCCCGCTCTCCCAGCTTGGTCTGGATGACGACTACTTTTGGTCTTCCTGCCATAACGACGCCGCCGCAAGCAGATCCTGCCCACTGGCCTCAAGGGCCAGGCTGTTCTGTTCCTTGATCTTGAGGTAGACCTCTTCCCGGTACACGGTCATATCCTCAGGCACGTCCAGGCCAAGCTTGATCTGCTTGCCCTGGATGCTCAACACCTTGAGTTTGATGTTCTCGCCCAGGTAGAGACTCTCTCCCGGGCGTCTGGTGAGGATGAGCATATGCCTCGCGTTCCCGCCTGTATTTTCGTGTGCCCAATGCGATGCGAGAGGGCACGCTAGCCTATGCGGCGTTCCGTGTCCAGCGCGGATGCCGCCAAGCGCGCCGCCTAAACGTAGTCAAGCAGGCTCATCTGCATGACCATGGACGAACTCTTGAGCACGGCCTGGTATGCGGTTTCCTGCTGCGAAAGCTGTATGAGCAGCTTGGTCAAGTCCACATCCTCCACGCTGCTCAACTGCGAGGTGACGCTGTCCGAGAGGTTGCCCACGATGGTCTTGGTGGTGGAAAGCCGGTTCTCGCGACCGCCAACACTTGCCAGCGCGGTGGTGATCTGCGTCTGGCAAAGCTTGATGCCGTCCAGCGCCTGGCTGATGCCCTGCTGGTTGTTGGTCTCCATGAAGGCCACCAGGTTGCCGATGGTCTCGAAAAGGTTCTGACTTATGTTGCCGCCATTGCTGGTGTAGATGCTTGTGGCGGAGCTGAAGACGGCGGAGGCGTTGCTGCTTGAAAGGGTGAGCCTGTCGCCCCCGTTTGCCAGCACCTTCTGCGGATCCTGATAGATGCCCCCAAAAATGTCCTTGCCGACATCGTTGACGCGGATGGACTCACTGGAGCTCACCTGCAGGCTCACTGCCGCCGTGTTCGGCGTGATGAGGAACTGCGTGCCCGGCTGGAGCATGTTGGATCCGTTCGACGCCAGCGTGAGCAGACCGCCGTTGGTCAGGTTCAGCACTGTGGCGTTGGAGGTCGTGTCCGCCGAAACCTTATTGCCGGTCACCCAGGTGATGCCGTTGTCCAGGCTGTAGGAATACTCGATCTCGCCGCCCATGCTCACGGCGGTGGAGTTGTCTATGCGCACCATCGCGTTGGTGCTGAACGCCCCGCGCGCCGTTGCTGAAATCTGGTTCGCCCCGACGCCCGTGCCGCTGACCGAGGTTGCGGAGTTGTCGGCATCATCCCCGTTGTACACGGCCGAAGGACGTATCCACATCCAGGTACCGTTGGCGTCGTTGGTGTTGGTCATGCTGTTGGCCTTCACCTGGGTATCCTTGGCGAAGGTGATGGAGGTGCCGCTCTCCGGCATACTGACCACGATCTCGCCTGCGGCGTTGGTGGCCACGCTGCCGTCCAGGAAGGTCACGCCGCCATCTATGCTGTAGCGCACGTCGCACGCGCTCATAAGGGCGGAGCTGCCGGTTGTGGCGCCGCTGTTCACGAACTGCACCAGCACGGTGTAGTCGGTGTCGCCCTCAATGCGGAAGGAGTTGCTTGTGCTCAGCGACGCCTCGTTCGAAGTCATCCACAGGCATTCCGTGAAGGCGTTCTGGTCCGTCACCTGGCCGCCGTAGATGCTCTTGTTCTGGTACTCGGTGTTGGCCAGGGCGATGAGCTGTTCGTAGATCTCGCGCATCTCGTAGGCGATCTGCTTGCGGTTTTCGGCGCCCAAGGTTCCGGTGGCGCCCTGCTCCGCCAGGCCCTTGGCGCGGGTAAGCAGCGTGGACACCTGGGTCAGGGTGGTGTCGGAGGTGGACAGCCAGCCCTGCGCGGTGGCGATGTTCTCCAAATACTGGTCGTAGGTGGAAAGCGTGGTGCGCAGGTTCAATATCGTCGCCGCGCCCACCGCGTCGTCCGAGGGTCTGTTCACGCGCTTCTGCGAGGAGGCCTGTTCATTGAGTTCAGTGAGCGTGGAGAGCTTGCTGTTCAGATAGCTCACCGACTGGGTGTACATCATTTGTGTGGAGACGCGCAGCATGGGCTTCCTCCTTGAGACGCGCTAGGACTTGAGCGAGAGCAGCACCTGCATCATCTCGTCGGCCGTGGTGATGAGCTTTGCAGCGGCCGTGTACGCGTGCTGATATTTGATAAGGTTGGTCATCTCCTCGTCGATGTTGACCCCGGAGATGGCCTGCTGCTGGTCGTCGAGATCGGAGGCCAGCGCCTCTGTGTACGTGTACTTGTACTTGGACTGCGCCGTATCCGCGCCGACCTGGCTCACCAGGCCGGAGTAGAAACTGCTCAGGGTCTCGCTGACGGTTCCCTCGCGCAGGGTGTTGATGGTGACCTTCTTGTCCAGCAAATCGGAAATGGCCGTGGCGGTTGTGCCGTCGCCCTGGTTGGCCTGCCCGGCGCTGTTCACGTGGCCTGCGCACAGGCGGTCGGTGTCCGTGGTGACGGCTGTATTCAGTCCAATGTCCGAACATGAGGAGCCGGTGAAATACGTGTTCAGCCCCAGGGCCGCATACAGGCCGGTGGAGTCGGTGCCCATGTTGAACGAGTAGCCGTCATTGGCGGAGATGGTCAGCTGGTGGTTCACAATGCTGGCCGTCATGTAGGTGCCGTAGGTGTTGTTGATGGCGTCGCGCACGTCCTCCAGGGTATGCACGCTGGGGTCGAAGTTCGCGCCGCCGCCGAAATCCAGCGCACCGCCGTTGGACTGCAGGCCAGTGGTGATCTGCAGGCCGGTGGTGCTGTTATAAACGTACATGAAGGCGCTGCCGGCCGTGAGCTTGTCGCCGAAGGCCAGGCCCGCGCTGTTGCTGCCCAGCGCCATGTCATCGTGCTTCGCCGAGTAGGTTCCGTAGACATCGGTGATGTTCTCAAGCCCGGCGCCCTGGCTGTGCAGGCGGTTCACTTCCCAGACCACGGTCTCGGCCACGGCGTCGAGCTTTTCGCGATAGGCGCCCAGGTAGTCGTTCTTATAGGTGCACAAGGCCGAGAGCGTGCCGCCTGTGAGTCGCGAACTGTCGAGCACGCCCGAAGAATCCGTGTAGGGGGTGATGTTCTCCTTGATGGAGGTGTTCTCGTTCCAGTACAGCGCGCGCGTGGGCACAATGCAGAACTTGTCGCCCACGGAAAGGTTCGTCGTGGGCGCGACATCCGAATCGGAGCTGGTGCCGAACCAGATGGACAGCGCTCCAACTTCGGCCGCCGTGTCCTCATTGCGGGCGGAGACGTGCAGTTCGTTTCCATCGTCGTCCTTGAGCCAGGTGCGGCCGCCGTCCACGGAGACGCGGAACAGGGCCGCGCCGGTTCCGCTGGTCACGCTGCCCCCCTGCACGACCTCAAGGGTGTACTCCTGGTTGTCGGAACCGGAAAAATACACCTGCCCGTCAAAGGAGGACGTGCTCTTGATGTCCGCCGTGGCCTGGGGCGCGTCGTAGGAGATGGAGTAGTAGTTGAAGCCATCCACCAAAGCCTGGCCGGACTGGGTGGTGATGGTGATGTCGCCGCGGCCGTTATCAATGTAGTTGATGTCCATGTACCCGGACAGCTCCCGCACAAGCTGCGCGCGAGTATCCTGCAGGGCGTTGGTGTCGGCCAGGGTGTTGGAGATCTTCTTGTTCAGTTCGGAAATCTGCTTGAGCAGGTCGTTGACCTCGCTCACCTGCTGGATGATGGCGGCCTCGGCCTGCTGCTGCTGGGTGATGATGTCCTCGTTCAGTTCGCGCAAGGTGGAGATGAGCGTTTGGCTGTTCTCAATGACGTTGCCACGGCTGCTGGCGTTGTCCGTGGACTGGACAAGATCCTCCCAGGACTTGAAGAAGTTGCTCAAGGTCTTGGAAAGGCCATAGCCAGAGGATTCGTTGAACAGGCTCTCGGTGTTCGAAAGGTTGGTGTACAGGCTCTCCCAGCGGTCGCGCAGGGACGCCTGGTCGTAGTACTGGTTCTCGATGTACTGACTGAAATTGCGCTGAACCTCGTTGGCCCAGACGCCTGACCCCACCTGCCCGCGGACGCTGTCGTCCACGTAGGCCTCTGCGAAGCTTACCGTGCGCCTGCTGTACCCAGCGGTATTGACGTTGGTGATGTTTTCGCTGGTGACGGCAATGGCCGCCTGGGCGGCGGTGAGGCCCGTCTTGGCCACACCCATGATGGAGGTCATGCTCGACATTTAGACACCCCCGCGGAAAACCGACGCCTGTGGGGTCTTGTTGTCTGCGTAGCGGCCCCGGCGCGAATACACGTCGCTCTTGCCCGGTTCGATGGCCTTGTGCAGCCGCTTGAGCAGCGAAAGGCTCTGGTCGTAGAGCCCAAGCACCAACTGGCGGTTCTTGTCCGCCTGGATGGCGCACATCTGCTCGGCGCGGTCCAGATCGGCCAGAAGCGCGGTCAGTTCCTGCGCCTGTTCTGTGGAAAGGCCCCTGGCCACTTCGGCCACGCGGGACATGCCGGGGTAGCTCCCCGAGATCACGGCGCGCAGCGAACGGCGCTCCAGGGCTATCTGGCGCATAAGCTCCTGGATGGAAAGCTCAAGCTCGCTCACATCATGGGGCTTGCGGGCCAGCAAATGGGAAAATTCTTCTTCCAGAAGGGTGGAGAGGAGTTCCAGCGCACGAATCTGCCGGGTCAAATTTTCCTGAATGGTTGCGATCATGGCCTCGTCCCCCCTGCGGGTAGGCGCGGCAGCGCCATTTTTTCTATTCTATTTCAATCGGTTGCCGTCATCCCTTCGACACCTGTCTTGCGACGGCCATGTCGGGCCTACCCGATGATTGCAAATTTGCGGCCAGGCAAAGGCGTCTCGACGCTGGAAGCGCCATAACGCCCGGCGCGCAATTGGGCGCTCGCGGTCTCCACCTGCCTGCGGTCGTAATCGGCCTCAATGCGCCGGGCCAGCGCCTCCACATCTGCCATGTCGGCCGCGGCGACCGAGGCGGGAGGCAGCGGAACCGAACGCCCGTCCGCAACGCCAAGCGTCCTGGAGGCCTCGGAGATGGTCTGCGAGGCGGAAGCCAGGGTCTGCTCCGCAGCGCCCACGGTTTTCCGTGCGGCGGCGCCCTGGGCGGCCATACCGTTCTTCGAGGCGGGCACGGCGAAGGTCTTGGGTTCGGGGATCTTTCCGTCCGTGCCGCGCTCGTCCACCGGGGCCTTGACCAGGCTCCCGTTCAGCATCCGCTCGCCGGTGACACCCGTGCTCTTGCCGCCCCCCGTGAGCTTGTCTTGAAGCTGCGAGTACAACATGTCGCCAAGGCCGATGCCCCCGTCCCGGGCCATTTTTTCCGTGAATTCCCGGTCGAACATGGAGCGGTACATCTCCTCCTGCTGGGAGTTGAACATGCCGCTCTTGGGCACGGTGGCGCGCATCTGCTCCCACAGTTTGCTGATGAACACGGCTTCGAAGTTCTGGCAGGCCGAGCGCAGCTTTTGCCGCTTGTCCGGCCCGGGGGTCAGTTCGTTCTTGAGCTTGTCCATCTGCCGCTTGAGGGCGACAAGTTCGCTGTCCTGAGCCTTCTTGGCCGCCGTGGCGGCGTCCTGGGCGGCGATGTTCGTCATGCTAGATGACCTCCAGGTCGGCGTGGAGCGAACCGGCAGTCTTGAGCGTCCGCAATATGGAGATGAGGTCGCGCGGGGTCGCGCCGACGGAGTTCAGGCCATCCACCAGTTCCTGCAGGGTGGCGCCCTCCATGAGCAACAGACGGTTGTTCTGCTCCTTCACGTTCACGTCGGTCTGCGGGGTGACAACTGTCTGCCCGCGCTGGGCAAAGGGGCCTGGCTGGCTCACGTTGGGCGATTCGGAAACCACGATCTGCAGGTTGCCGTGGGCCACGGCCACCTTGGTCAAGCGCACGTTTCCGCCCAGCACCACAGTGCCGGTCTTTTCGTCCACCACCACGCGGGCGCGGGAATCGGGCGAGATGTCCAGATTCTCCAGCGAGGCCACCAGCGGAACGATATTGTTCTGAAACTTCTTGGGAATCGTCATCTGAATGGTGGCCGCGTCCAAGGCCTTGGCGTGGCCGCCGCCAACCGCGGAATTGATGCGGTTGACAACCTGCATGGCGGTGCCGAAGTCCGGCGTGCCGGCGATATTGATGGTGAGCCCCTCCTGCCTGTTGAAATGGAAGGGCACCTCGCGCTCGATGGTGGCGCCGTTCGGAATGCGGGCCACCGTGGTGATGTTCTTCTGGGCCGTGGCGGCCTGGCCCTCGGCCGAATAGCCGCCAAGGGTCAGCGAACCCTGGGCCACGGCGTACACGCGGCCGTCCAGTCCGCGCAGCGGGGTCAGCAGCAGCACGCCGCCAAGCAGGCTCTTGGCGTCGCCCATGGAGGAAATGGTGACATCCAGCGGCGAGCCCGGCCTGGCCGAAGACGGCATACGCGCCGTAACCATGACTGCGGCGGAATTCTTTGGCTTGAGGTTCGTGGGGTTCACGGACACGCCCATTTTTTCCAGCATGTTGGTGAGCGAGCGGATGGTGAACTCGGACGTGGTGCCATCGCCTGTGCCGGCAAGACCGACCACCAGGCCGTAGCCCACCAATTCGTTGTTGCGCATTCCGGAAAAGCTGGCGATGTCCTTCAGGCGCACGGCGTTTGCCGGAACAGCCCCGGCCAGCACAAAGAGCGCCAGGGACACGATGATGACCGCCAAGTTGCGCAGGCGCTCCCTGCGGCGCAGCCGTTCCGCCCGTGCGATGATGGAATATTGATGGCGCATGGCCTGTCCTCCTCTCCGGCTAGAACGGCCAGACGTTGTCGAGCATTCTGGAAAACCATCCAGCCCGCTGCTTGTCGGAAAGCGACCCCTGCCCGTACACCTCGATGCGGGCTTCGGCCAGGGCCGTGGACGGCACGGTGTTGTTCGCGTTGATGTCGCGCTGGCGCACCAGGCCGCGCACCACCAGGATCTGGGTCTCGTCGTTGATGCGTATCTGGCGGGCGCCCTCCACCTGCATGACCTTGCCCGGCAACATGCGGATGACGCGCGTGGCCACCGTCGCGGTAAGATTTGACTCCTGCTTGGTCTCCCCGGTGCTCTTGAGGTCGCTGGCGCTGCCTGTGCCCACCCCGGGAACGCCGACGTTGGTGACGCCGGGAACCACCTTGCCCAGCGTTCCGTACACGCCCGTCTTGGGCATGGCGGTAATGCTGTAGGTGTTGGTGTTTTCCTTCGTGGCCGTGGTGTCGGCCTTGTGCTTGCCCGTGGTGACCTCGGTGACGGAGACCATGACGATATCGCCGACCTTGTTGGCCCGGTTGTCGTCAAAAAGAAAATCCGACTGCCCGGCCTCGAAAAGCGAACCGGGGTTGTTCACCGGCTCGGGTTCGATGTTGTTCAGCGGGGTGAGCATGGGCTCGGGCATGGGCCGCTTCTCCGCGGCGCAGCCCAGCAGCAGCGTCGCCAGCAGGAGCACGGGAATGCGCGTATTCATGATAAAAACCTCTGTGTTTATCCAGGTCTGGCGCGACTAGCGGACCACAACGGTGGACGAGTCGCGCACGGTAGCCAGGATCTTTCTCTTGCTTTGCAAATTGCGGACCTCAATGGCCTGCCCCACCCCGCCATCGGCAAGGGCTTCGACCTTGACGTTCAGGCGCAGGTTCTGCCCCTCGAAAACAAGGCGCACCTTGTCGCCGCGGGCGATGACCGGCACAGGCTCGATGTCGGACATGGTGATGGCCTGGTCCACGCCGATGCTGCGGACCATGCGCCAGGGGCCGCCGGTGCCGTCCCAGGCGTTCTGGTTGTGGGCCAGGTTCTTGCGCTTGAACTGAATGTTGGCCAAGTCCACCGGCTGCAGGCGATTCAAGGGCCGCAGGGCGCAGGGCAAGGCCCTCCACACGTTGGCGAAGGCGGATGCCGCGTATCGGCGCAGCACCTTGCCGTCGCTGCCGCGCACTTCGAACAGCAGGTTGATGCGCCCGGGCTTGAGCGGACCGCCGGCGATGAGCTCAAGCCGGTCGCGTCCGTTGCCCAGAAATATCGCCGAAGGCACATGGATATCCTTTATTTCCAGCTCGCCCCCCAATTCGGCGGAGCGTTCCGTCAAATATCCGACAACACGGCGTTCGATGTCGGCTGCGGAGACAACCGACCCGCCACGCTGCACCACCAACTGGGCGGGCAAGGCGCAGGCGTCGGCCAGATCCTGCGCATGATGGCGCAGGAGCGCCAGCAGCCGCTCGCGCGAGAGCGCAGTCTGGTTCCCGGCGCGCTCCGGCGCGCTCCACAGGGGCCGCTGGGCCATCTCGCGCCAAACCTCTTGAGACATTTCTCCCTGCGGCAGGGCGATGTCGCCAAGCAGCACCTTCGGCCCCTTGGCGCAGGCCGCCTCCTTGACCTGCAGCCACCAGCCCTGGCGCATTTCCGCCGCGCGAACCTGCCCGGCGAAGGCCAGCAGGCAGGCTGCGGCCACCAGCGATGCCGCCAGGCAACGCAGCGTCCGTCGTGCACGCGCGGCGATGCGGTTGCGTTTCATGCCTGTTCCACTCCCCGGCTACCGCTTGACGTTGATGGCGGTCTGCAGCAGCCCGTCACTGGTGGTCATGGCCTTGGAGTTCACCTCGTAGGCGCGCTGGCCGATGATGAGACCAACCATTTCGTCCACCATTTCCACGTTTGATGTTTCCAGATAGCCCTGGGCCAGGGTGCCGAAGTTGGTGTCGCCGGGGGTGCCCTGGGTGGCGGAGCCGGAGCCGTCGGTCTCCACGTAGAGGTTGCGGCCCATGGCCTTAAGCCCGGACGGGTTCACGAAGTTGTAGATGGGGATGTCCGCCGAGGCGAGCTCGTTGCCGTTGGAGTCCAGCGCGGAGATGCGCCCCTTCTCGGTGATGGTCAGGGTGGTGGCGTCCGTGGGCACGGTGAATTCGGGCTGCAGCGCATAGCCGTTCGGGTTGACGATGCGGCCGTTGTTGTCGAGCTTGAAGTTGCCGGCGCGGGTGTACACGTCCTCGCCGTCCTGGTTCAGCTTGAAGAACCCCTGTCCCTCGATGGCGATGTCCAGCGTGTTGCCGGTGTTCTGGAAGCTGCCCTGGGAAAAGAACTTGTGCACGGTAACCGGCCGCACGCCCATGCCCACCTGAAAGCCCGTGGGCAGGCGGTCGCCGGACTCGTTGAGCGTGCCGGCCACGGAAAGGGTCTGGTACATCAGGTCCTCGAACTCGGCCCGGCTTTTCTTGAAGGCCGTGGTGTTCACGTTGGCCAGGTTGTTGGAAATGACGTCGATGTTGGTCTGCTGGGCGACCATGCCTGTGGCGGCTGTCCAAAGTGAGCGCATCATGTCGAGAATCCTCCTGAAAAGTGCACGGCCTAGCTTATCTGGCCGACCTTGTTGATGACGAGGGACTCCATGCTGTCCGTGGTGGTCATGAGCTTCTGGCTGATCTCGAAAGCGCGCTGGGCCTCCATCATGTTGACCATCTCGGAGACGATCTCCACGTTGGACTTCTCCAGATACCCCTGCTGCACGGCGATCTCCTCGGCCGGAATCTCCTGCGCCGGGCTGCCGGGCTGGATGCGGTAAAGATTCTTGCCCTGCTTCTCCAAAAACCTGACGTCCGAGACATCAACCAGGTCCAGTTGCGAAAGCTGCACGCCATCGGCGGTCACGCGGCCGTTGGCGTCGATCTCGATCTTGTTGTCCCGTGGCAGGGTCACGGTGGAGCCCCCATCGCCCAGCACTTCATAGCCCTGCTCGGTAATCAGCTGGCCATCCGCCCCAAGCTGGAAACTGCCGCTTCGGGTCAGCATGTCGCCATCTGGGGTGCGGACCTTGAAGTAGCCTTTGCCCACAAGCGCCAGATCCAGGGGATTTCCCGTCACCTGCAGGCCGCCCTGGCTCTGGTCGGAATACTCGTTGGAGAGCCTGGGGCGGGCCATGACGTAGGCCCTGGGCCAAATTTCCTTGTCACGCACGCTGACCCGGTCGTCCGGCAGATAGTCGTGGGCGAAGCGCTGAAAGGTGTCGTGAAAGGCGTAGGCGTCTTTTTTGAAGCCCGTTGTGTTCACGTTCGCCAGATTATTGGCGATGGTGTTGAGCCGCATCTCGTTGGACATGGCTCCGAAAAGCGCACTGTACATGCTTTCGCGCATGGGTCCCTCCTGGTCTTGCCGTAGCCATGCAAGGACTGCGCCATAAAAATCGCTCCGGCGGGCGCCCTCCCCTGCCGTCTGGCCGCCGACGTTCCGGAGCTTCCCCGGTCGGGAATTCCGCAATGGAGATAAAACTGCTTGCCCGTACCAGCTTTTTCGTTGACAAGGCCCTATGGCCCGAATAGATAGGCCGTGCGGGCGGGTGTAGCTCAATGGTAGAGTACGAGCTTCCCAAGCTCGGTGTTGCGGGTTCGATCCCCGTCACCCGCTCCAAGGCCTCAAGGATTCGACCGCCTGTACCTCGCCGGTTCCCGAGATATGGTGGGCCTTTTGGTCCACTTTTTTATTTGTGCCGGAACCGCAAGAAGAGACGGTTAGACATATGACGCACCATCCCCTGCTTGAACGGCTTGCCGGAATTGCTGCCCCGGCCCTGGAGCCCCTGGGCGTGACGCTCTGGGGCATGGAGTTCGCCTCCGCGGGCAGCCGCATGGTGGTGCGCTTATATATTGATGCCGAGGACGGAGTGAGCATTGACACCTGCGCCAAGGCCAGCCGCGCGCTGGGCGTCGTGTTCGACGCCGAGGACGTGATGCCGGGGGCCTATGTGCTGGAGGTGTCCTCTCCGGGCCTGGAACGGCGGTTCTTCAACGCCGGGCAGATGCTCCCGTATGTGGGACAGGTCGTCGATGTGCGGCTTTTCGAGCCCCAGGACGGACGCAGACACCTGCGCGGCCCGCTGGCCGCGATCGAAGGCGAGGATGTGCTGGTGGACGAGGCGGGACAGGTGACGAGGGTGGCCTTTCCGCGTGTGAAGTCGGCGCATCTTGTACACGAATTTCCCGAGCCCCGGACAAAGGCCTAGCGCCCCGGCCGGATCACCGGGCTGAAGCATTTTATGGACGGGCCGCCCCCCCAGGCCCCGTAAGGCAGGCCGCCAGTCGGCCCCAGTTGTTGCACGGACGCAGATTCTCGCGCCGGCCGTCCCGTCAGGGTCGGCTTCGGCGGCACCGGAGGGAGCGCCATGAGTTCTGAATTGAAGAAGGCCATCGACCAGATAAGCAAAGACCGCGGCATCGACCGCGATCTGCTCATCGACACGCTTGAAGAGGCCGTGCGGTCCTCCGTGGCCCGCAAATACGGCGAGCAGATGGACATCGAAGTGAATTTCAACGAGGAGCTTGGAGAGATCCAGGTGTACCAGTTCAAGGTCGTGGTCAGCGAGATCAACGACCCCGTGAGCGAAATCACCCTGGAGGAAGCGCGCGAGCACGATCCCAACATCCAGCTCGACGACGAGATGGGCTTCAAGGTCAAGATCGAGGACCTGGGACGCATCGCCGCGCAAAGCGCCAAGCAGGTCATCATCCAGCGGATGCGCGACGCCGAGCAGGAGATCATCTACGAGGAGTATCGCGACCGCAAGGGCGAGATCGTCTCCGGCATCGTGCAGCGCCGCGACCGCACCGGCTGGATCATCAACCTGGGCCGCACCGAGGCCCTCTTGCCCAAGGAAGAGCAGATCGCCAGGGAGCGCTACAAGCGCGGCGACCGCATCCAGGCATACATCATCGAGGTCCAGAAGGAGTCGCGCGGGCCGCAGATCGTGGTTTCCCGCTCGCACCCGGACTACATGGGCGCGCTCTTCGCCCGCGAGGTGCCCGAAGTCTACGACGGTACGGTCAAGATCATGGGCGTTGCGCGCGACCCTGGCCTGCGCGCCAAGGTGGCCGTCACCTCCCGCGACCGCGACGTGGACCCCGTGGGCGCCTGCGTGGGCATCCGCGGTTCGCGCATCCAGAACATCGTGCAGGAGCTCAAGGGCGAGCGCATCGACATCGTGGTCTGGAGCCCGGACATCGCCGTCTACGCCCAGAACGCCCTGTCTCCCGCAGTCATCAGCCGCATCATGGTGGACGACGAGGAAAAGACCCTCGAAGTTGTGGTGCCGGACGACCAGCTCACCCTGGCCATTGGCCGCAAGGGGCAGAACGTCAAGCTGGCCGCGCAACTGCTCGGCTGGAAGATCGACATCTTCACCGAGAGCCGTTACGGCGAACTGAATGCCGACAAAAAAGGCATGGACCAGCTGGCCAGCGTTGCCGAGGTGCCCATGGAGACCTTCATCTCCGCCGGGTTCGAGACCACGGCGCAGCTTGTCGGCGCCACCGAGGAGCAGTTGCTCACCATCTCCGGCATGACGCCCGAGAAGGTGCGCGACATGCGCGCGGCCATCAACATTCTTGGACTGGCCGCCCCCCAGGAGGCTGAAGAAACCGACAACGCCGGGGACGGCGAGTAACCGGCGATGACGACGGCCGAACTGGCCACGGGCCCTGTGCGCATGTGCTGCATTTGCAGGCAGCGTCGGGCCAAAGCCGAGCTGCTCCGGCATGTGCGGGCGGCGACCGGGGAAGGGTTTGTGCCCGACCCCAGGGGAATAATGCCCGGCAGAGGGCTGTATGTGTGCGATCAGGGCGAATGCCGCGAGAGGTTTCTCCGCTACGGGGACCGGCGGAAGAAGCGCTAACAAGGGGAACGTGAATGGTGACAAAGCTCAAGGTGAAGGACCTGGCGGCCGAACTGGGTATCGGCCAGCGGGAGATCCTGCAGCATCTGCGGGATATGGACATCCAGGTCAGAAGCTTCATGAGCACCCTGGAGGATGACGAGGCCGACCGCATCAGGCAGTCGCTTCGCGGCACTCCCGCCGCCCAGACCGAGGTCGTGCGCCGCGAGGTGCAGCCCGGCGTCATCGTGCGCCGCCGCACAGCGCGGCATGGCGCCGAGGAGCAAGCCGAAGAGCGGACCAAGCCCGAGTCCAAGCGCCAAGTAGCGCCCAAGGAGGCGGAGCTGGTCACGTCCGAGGAAGCCCCTGCGGCCGAGCCCGTGGCCGAAGAACCAGTCGAGGTCGCGACGCCCGCCACGGCATCGGCTCCCCAGGCTGCGGAGGAACAGCCCGCCGCAGAAGCCCCGCGCGAAACCGCGAAGGTGGTTCGCCGCCCGGCCGAGCCCGTGATCGACCGCCCGGCGCGCATCATCCATCGCGAAGAGCCCGCCGCAGCGAAAGCCGCCGAGGCCGCTGCCGAAACCGTGCCGCCCACGGAGCCCAGTCCCACGTCCGAAGCTCCCGTTGTGGCCCAAACGGCTGCGGAACCCGCTGCCGCTATTGAAACGCCCACGCCTGCCGAGTCTGCACCGGAAGCGCCCCAGGCCGAATCTGTTGCGGCGGAAGTCCGCCCTGTGGTCGCGGACGAAGCCGCTGCCAAGGACGCCGCAGCCGAGGCCAAGCCTGAAGCCCCGCTGGCCGAAAAGCCCCAAGCGGAGAAGGCCGAGGACCAGAAACGCAAACCCAAGCGCGAAGTTGTTGTTCCTTCCGTACCGCAGGTGCGCATCATTTCCCGGCCCGAGCCCGGCAGCACGCCCCCTGCCGCGAGCCAGAACCGGCGTCCTGAATTCTCCGCAACCCATCACGAAGGCGGCGCCCGCCCCTACACGCCCCGGCAGACTCCCGGCGGCGGCCCCGCCGGTGGCTACGGCCAACGCCGCGATGGCGCACCCGGCGGCGCACCTGGCGGAGCGCCCCGTCCTGGCGGCGGCTATGGCCAGCGTCCCGCTGGCGGCCCCGGTGGTCCCGGCGGCTACGGCCAGCGCCCCGCCGGAGGCCCCGGCGCTCCAGTCGCCCCTCCGAAGGAAGGCGACGACCGCAGCCGTCGCAAGCCTCATCGCGTTGTTGAATTCCCCGGCAGTGGCGCCAGCAGCGACGGAGACCATCGCAAGAGCGGCCCATCCACGGCCAAGAAGAAGCCCAGCTTCGCCCCTGCGCCCATCGTCTCCGAGGACGGCGACGCCCCCATGCGCCTGAAGAGCTCGCGGCACAAGAAGCGCCGCGGCGGCCAGGAGCAGCGCGAGGAGATCAAGCCGGTCGGCAAGCGCAAGATCCGCATCGACGAGCACATCCGCCTCTCGGACCTGGCGCACCAGATGGGCGTCAAAGCCCAGGCGATCATCAAGGTGCTCTTCGGCATGGGCATGATGGCCACCATCAACCAGGCCCTGGACATGGACACGGCGACCCTGCTGGCCGCCGAGTTCGGTCATGAGGTGGAGAACGTCTCCTTCGACGAACAGGAATTCCTGGCTGCGGCACCAACAGACACCCCCGAGGATATGAAGCCCCGGCCGCCCGTGGTCACCATCATGGGCCACGTGGACCATGGCAAGACCTCTTTGCTCGACGCCATCCGCAAGACCAGCATCGCCTCTGGCGAGGCAGGCGGCATCACCCAGCACATCGGCGCGTACCATGTGGCCACCAACCGGGGCGAGGTGGTGTTCCTGGACACCCCGGGCCACGAGGCCTTCACCACCATGCGCGCCCGCGGCGCCCAGGTCACGGACATCGTGGTCCTGGTGGTCGCGGCCGATGACGGCGTGATGGACCAGACCCGCGAAGCCGTGAACCACGCCAAGGCGGCGGGCGTGCCCATCGTGGTGGCGGTGAACAAAATCGACAAGGAAGGCTCCAACCCCGACCGCGTGAAACGCGAGTTGGCCGAGTTCGACCTTGTGCCCGAGGAATGGGGCGGCACCACCATCTTCGCCAACGTGTCGGCCAAACAGCGCATCGGTCTGGACGAGCTGCTGGAGATGATCCTGCTGCAGGCCGAGGTGCTGGAGCTTAAGGCCAACCCGGCCAAGCCCGCCCGCGGCCACATCGTGGAGGCCAAGCTCGACAAGGGCCGCGGCCCGCTGGGCACCGTGCTCATCCAGGAAGGCACGCTGAAAAACGGCGACGCCTTCGTCTGCGGCACAGTGCACGGCAAGGTGCGCGCCATGTTCAACGACCAGGGCCGCAAGATCAAGCAGGCCGGCCCAGCCATTCCCGTGGAGATCCAGGGCTTCGACGTTGTGCCCGAGGCCGGTGACGAGTTCGTTGTGGTGGCCGACGACAAGGTGGCCCGCAAGATCGCCGAGACCCGCGCCGCCAAGCAGCGCGAGAAGGACATGGTCGGCAAGAGCAAGCTGACCCTTGAAAGCTTCCTGGCCGCCAGCGCCACCAGCGAGGCCAAGTCCCTGAACCTCGTGCTCAAGGCCGATGTGCAGGGCTCCCTTGAGGCCATTACCGAGGCGCTCACCAAGCTCTCCACCGATGAAGTGAAAATCCAGGTGGTGCACGGCGCCACCGGCGGACTCACCGAGAGCGACATCCTGCTGGCCACCGCCAGCCAGGCCATCATCATCGGCTTCAACGTGCGGCCCACGGCCAAGGTCAAGGACATGGCCGACAGCGAGCACGTGGAGATCCGCTTCTACGACATCATCTACAAGCTCGTGGGCGAGATCAAGGACGCCATGAGCGGAATGCTCGCGCCGGACATCCAGGAGGTGTACCTGGGCCAGGCCGAGGTGCGCAACACCTTCAGCGTGCCCAAGGTGGGCACTGTGGCTGGCTGCGGCGTTGTGGACGGCAAGCTCACCAGGCAGGCCAAGGTGCGCCTGCTGCGCGACGGCGTGGTCATTTACACGGGCCAGCTCTCTTCCCTCAAGCGCTTCAAGGACGACGCCAAGGAAGTCCTGAAGGGCTACGAGTGCGGCGTTGGCCTTGAAAACTTCAACGACATCAAAATCGGCGACGTCATCGAGGCCTTCGAGACCAAGGAAGTCGCCCGCACCATAGACTAGAACCGGACCTCGCGCGCTGGCGGAACCGTCACGATCCGCCAGCGCGCGCGGACAGGGCTGTATGATCATCGGCGTCCTGACCCTGGAGTTCCGCCTGCACGGCAACAGTTCGCTCAAGGGCAAGCGGCAGGTGGCGCAAAGCCTCAAGCAAAAGCTCAGGAACACCTTCAACGTCGCGGTCAGCGAGGTCGAGTCCCAGGACGCGCATCAGAAGCTGGTGCTTGCGGTTGTGACCGTTTCAGGCGAAACGGCAAAAGTGGAAAGCCGCTTGTCCAAGGCCCTGGCCATGGTGGAAGCCATCTCCCCTGCGGAGCTGGTGCGCGCGGATACGGAAGTGTTCAGCAGCGCAGGAGAATTCGAATGAAAGCTTCAGGAACCAGACGCTCCATCCGCATGGGCGACCAGATCATGCAGGAGCTTGCCGTCATGCTTCTGGAGGAAGTCGCCGATCCGCGTCTGGAGTTGGTGAGCCTGACCGGCTGCAAGCTCAACGCCGACATGAGCATCGCGCTTGTCTCCTTCACGGTGGGCGGCGGGGCTGAGCGGCGCAAGCAGGCCCTGGACGCCTTGAACAAGGCCAAAGGGTTTTTGCGCTCCGGCCTGGCCCGGCGTATGAACATGCGCTCCCTGCCGGACCTGCGCTTCGCCCACGACGATTTTCTTGAGGACATGGTCTATGCCAAGCCCGATCAAGCGGATCGCTGATCTCATTCGGAAGACCGACGGCTTTCTGGTGGCCGCCCATGTGAACCCGGACGGAGACGCCATCGGGTCCACTGTGGCCATGGGACACATCTTGCACAGCCTGGGCAAAACCTTCTGCCTTTTCAACGCCTCCGGGCTGCCGCACCAGTTCGACTGGCTGCCCTTGCCTGGACCGGTGCACACAGGGCTGTGCGGGACCGAGGCCAACTGGATCATCGTGCTGGACTGCGGCGCGGCCAGCCGCGTGGGACCGGAGCTGCACCAGATCATGTCCAGCCGCCCGGTGGCCAACATCGACCACCACCTTGGGAACCCCTGCTTTGGTCAGCACAATTGGGTGGACGACTCCTACCCTGCCGTGGCCGCAATGATCGCCGACCTGGCCGACGAACTCGGCGTCCCCCTTACCGGACCGCTCGGCGAAGCCATATACCTGGGCATCGCCACGGACACGGGCTTCTTCACCTTCGACAACACCGACCCGCGCATCATGGAGCTCGGCGCACGGCTCATCCGCCTGGGGCTTGAGCCAGGAAAAATCAACGCCAAGATCCGCAACCAGTGGTCCATACGGCGCTTTCGGCTTTGGGGCGAAAGCTTCGCCACCACGGAGCTGCACTATGGCGGGCAGGTTGCGCTGGCCGTGGTCACTCGGGCAATGATGGCCCGCACCGAGACCAATACGGAGGACACGGAGGAGATCGTCAATTTCCTGCGCAGGCTGCGCGGCACAAGGGCGGCCGCCCTGCTGCGCGAGGAACCCAACGGCGCCTACAAGTTCAGCCTGCGCTCCACCGGAGCGGACAACGTCCAGCAGGTGGCGGCGCGCTTCGATGGCGGCGGGCACAGAAACGCGGCCGGCGGAACCATCGAAAGCGACCTGGAGACGGCCAAGAACCGCCTGGTGAAAGCCCTTGGCGAAGGCCTTGGACTGGTGTAGAGGGAACATGGGACGCAAGCGCAAGCGCAGCCCCGCGCAGCTGGACGGTCTGCTCGTGCTGGACAAGCCCTCCGGCCCCACCAGCGCAGGCTGCCTGAACAGCATCAAGCATGGCCTTGGCCAGGGTAAGATCGGCCACGCGGGCACGCTGGACCCGCTTGCCCAGGGCGTGCTGCTGGTGCTGCTCGGCCAGGGCACCAAGCTTGCCGGCTACCTCACCAGCGGTGCCAAAGTGTACACGGGCACCATGCGCCTGGGCCTCGCCACCGACACCTACGACATGGAAGGCCAGGTGGTTGAGCAAAGAGGCATAGAAGGAATTTCGCAAGACGATGTGCGGGAGGCCATCCTGGGCTGGAAGGACCTCACGGAACAGGAAGTCCCCGCATATTCCGCGGCCAAGCACGAGGGCACGCCCCTTTACGAACTCGCTCGAAAGGGCGAGGATGTGCCGGTCAAGGAAAAACGGATAGAGGTGTATGAGGTCGAACCGCTGGAAATTGAGCTCCCCTTCGCACGGTTCAGGGTACGTTGCTTGGCAGGCACGTACATTCGCTCCCTGGTCCACAGCTTGGGGATTCGGCTCGGATGCGGAGCGGCGCTTGCGCAGCTCACGCGGGAGGCGTGCGAGCCCTACGGGCTTGACGCCGCCACCAGCCTGGATGCGGTTCTTGGAGAGCCGGAGCGCTTCGCCTCGCGGGTTATCCCGCTGGGCAAGATGCTCCCGCATTGGCGCAGCATCACCCTTTCCCCCGCCCTGGCGGCCCTGGTCAAAAACGGGGCCTGGCTTCCGGCGGGCGGACCCGGCGGTGACGGGCTTACGGGGAAACCCGGCGAGCAGGTCATGCTGGTGGACGACAAGGGGGAGCCTGTTGCGCTGGCGGAGGCCAAAACCAAGGACGGCATGTTGCGCTGGACCATCCTGCGTGGATTGTGGATGGACGCCGCCCCCGCCACCTGAACGGGAGCTTGCCGGCACAGCTGTTCCGCCGCGAGTGTTGCGGACGGGACAAGGAGGAAACTGCTGTGGTTATGACGCCTGAAGGAAAGAACCAGGTCATTGAGACGTACAAGCGGCATGAAGGGGACACCGGATCTCCGGAGGTGCAGGTGGCGCTTCTGACCGAGCGCATCACCTACCTGACCGAGCACTTCAAGGTGCACAAGAAGGACTTCCACTCCAAGACCGGCCTGCTCAAGCTCGTCGGCCAGCGCCGCAAGCTGCTCAATTACCTGAAAAACAAGGACATCCAGCGCTACCGCGAACTTATCGAGCGCCTGGGTCTGCGTAAGTAGAAACCACAAAAAACCCGTCTGGCGGGGCGAAACGTATCGCCCCCGCCAGGCGGGCATTCCCGATGGCGGGGATCGTCCCGCCCACAACCGCGCCACGACGCGCATGACGCTCAAGACCCCTTTAGTTGGCTGCGGAGAGCGTTCTTGCACACCAGGCAAGAGCCCTCCCCCAAGCCGGCTAAACATCGGGCATGGAGCAGGCGTCGGGGCCGCAACCCCAAGGAGTATTCATGCTCGTTCCTTTTGAAAAGACTCGTGTTTCCGCCCGCGCGGGCGACCTGGAGATCATCCTGGAGCACGGCAAGATGGCCAAGCAGGCCAGCGGCGCCGTGTGGCTCCAGTCCGGCGGCACCGTGGTGCATGTCACCGCCGTCAGCCAGCCCCTGGAAATCGACCGCGGCTTCTTCCCGCTCACCGTCAATTACCAGGAAATGTCCTACGCCGCCGGGCGCATCCCCGGCAGCTACTTCCGCCGCGAGATCGGCCGTCCCAGCGAGCGCGAGACTCTGGTCTCCCGCCTCATCGACCGTCCCATCCGCCCCATGTTCAAAAAGGGCTTCCGCGACGAGGTGCAGGTCATCGCCACCGTGCTCTCGGCCGACAACGCCATTAACCCCGACGTGTTGGCCATCACCGGCGCGTCCGCCGCGCTGCACCTGTCGCACATGCCGTTTGAAGGCCCCATCTGCGGCGCGCGCGTGGGCTACATCGACGGCAAGTTCGTGCTCTTCCCCACCTACAAGCAGATCGCCAATGAAAGCAGCCTGAACCTCATCTTCGCCGCCACCCGTTCGGCCATCGTAATGGTTGAAGGCGGTGCCGAGTTCGTGAGCGAGGAACTGGTGGCCGAAGCGCTGGAGTGGGGCCACAAGCAGCTCACCCCGGCCTTCGACATCCAGGATGAGCTGCGCGAGAAGGTGGGCAAGCCCAAGATCGAGGTCGTCGCGCCCAAGGCCGATCCCGCCATCGCCGCTTTTGTCGAGGAGATCGCCACACCGAGCCTGAAGGCCGCCTGCGCCCTCACCGAGAAAATGGCCCGCCGCGACGCCAAGGAGACCGCCAAGAGCGAAGCCCTCAAGGCCGTGGCCGAGAAATTCGAGGAAGTCGAGAACGCCCAGAAGCAGGCCGCTGGCGTGCTGGCCGACCTGGACAAGAAGATCGTGCGCCAGCGCGTGCGCGTAGAGGGCGTCCGCCTGGACGGCCGCGACACCAAGACCGTGCGCCCCTTGTCCATTGATGCGAGCGTGCTGCCCATGACCCACGGCTCCGCCCTGTTCCGCCGCGGCGAAACCAGCGCCCTGTGCGTGGCCACCCTGGGCAGCAGCCGCGACGAGCAGCGCATCGAGACCCTGGTGGGCGAGGACACCAAGCGCTTCATGCTGCACTACAACTTCCCGCCCTACTGCGTGGGCGAGGTGCGCATCCTGCGCGGCCCCAGCCGCCGCGACATCGGCCACGGCGCCCTGGCCGAGCGCAGCATCATGCCCGTGCTCCCCAACCCTGACGAGTTCCCCTTCACCCTGCGCGTGGTCTCCGAAGTCATGGACTCCAACGGCAGCTCCTCCATGGCCACGGTGTGCGGCGCAAGCCTCGCCCTCATGGACGCGGGCGTGCCCATCAAGGAGCCCGTGGCCGGCATCGCCATGGGCCTCATGAAGGAGGAGGACGACTACATCGTCCTCACCGACATTTTGGGCGACGAGGACGCTTTGGGGGACATGGACTTCAAGGTGGCCGGCAGCGCGCGCGGCATCACCGGCATCCAGATGGACATCAAGATCACCTCCGGCATTCCCTACGATGTGCTGCGCCGCGCCCTGGCCCAGAGCCGCGACGCCCGCCAGCACATCCTGGAGCACATGAACATGTGCCTCGCCGCGCCCAGGCCGCAGCTCTCCGACCTGGCCCCGCAGATGGAGGTGGTGTTCATCAACCCCGAGAAGATCCGCAGCGTCATCGGACCTGGCGGCAAGAACATCAAGGCCATCACCGCCGAAACCCAGGCCGACATCGACATCGAGGACTCCGGCAAGGTGGCCATCTTCGCCCCCAACTCCGAGAGCCTGAACAAGGCCAAGGCCATGGTGCTGTACTACGACCAGACCCCGGAGCCGGGCCGCAACTACCTGGGCACAGTCAAAAAAATCCTGGAGGTCGGCGCCCTGGTGGAGATCCTGCCCGGCGCCGAAGGAATGCTGCACGTGTCGCAGCTTGATGTGGAACGCGTGGAACGCGTGGAAGACCTGCTCCAGCTCGGCCAGGAAGTCTGGGTCAAGGTCATCGAGCTTGAGCCGGGTGGGCGCATCCGCCTGTCGCGCAAGGCCTGGCTCATGGAGCAGGCCGGCCAGGAGGTGAACATCGACGAGTTCCGCCGGCCCGCCCCGCGCGGCGACGGCGACCGCAGGGACCGCGGCGACCGCGGCGACCGTCGCGGAGGACGCGGCGGCGATCGCGGCGGACGCCGCTAGGCCAAAAGACGAAGCAGCACGGGCCGCCTCGGGCGTGTCGGCATTCCCTTCGAGGAACCGGCGCGTCGGAGGCGGCCCGTTTCGTTGGCGGGTCCGTGCTCAGGACTTCCGGGCCGCGTCCTCGGCAAAGGGCTTGATGTCCCAAGGCAGACGGACTTTTGCGCGCTCCAAAGCAAAAGATTCCACCTCCTGGTGCCACAGGGCGAAATCCCGCAGCAAGGCTTCCGCGAGCGGTGTCAGTTCATAGCCCTTGCGCCCGCTGGCCTTTGCAAGCAAGGACTCGCCCAGGGCTTCCTCGGTTCGCTTTATGCGTCCCCAGGCGGCGCGGTAGCTCATGCCAAGCTCCTTGGCCGCCTTGTTCAGGGAGCCCAGCCGCCGCACCAAGTCCAAAAGCTGTACGCGCCCCAAGCCGAACACCATTCCCCCTCCGGACTCCAGCCACAGGTGGACGCGCAGGGTTGGCGCGTCGCCAACAGTCCGGCCCTTGGAGAGTTCTGTGCTCATTTCGTAACCTCCACAGTTGGCGCGTGAAGCGCCTGACTCATACAAAACTTATGGCAGAACTACGGTCCAAGGTAAAGAAATTCCACGCAAGCCCCTTGGCAGGTCGCATTTCGTGGCTACTTGAATCCTTCGGCCCGGGCAAAAGCGCCGCGCCAGGACAACCATGAAACCGCAATTCCCCATGAACCATTCCGCCCTTCAGATCTGGAGCCTTACCTGGCCCCAGATGCTGATGATGTTCTTCAACTTCCTGGTGGGCTTCGTGGATGTCTGGGTCGCGGGGCAGATCGACCACCGGGTGCAGGCCAGCCTGGGCATCATCACGCAGTCGCTGTTCCTGTTCCTCATCATCGTCACAGCCGTATCTGGCGGAGCGGTCGCCGCCATCAGCCAGTCCCTGGGCGCAGGCAAACGTCTGCGCGCCGACCGGTATACCGGGCTGTGCCTCGCCATCGCCGCCGTGTCCGGCCTGGCCCTGGTGGGCCTGGGCCTGCCTTTGCGCCCCCTGCTCGTCAGGGCCTTGCAGGTGCCCCAGGACATCGCCCCCCTTACCGACCATATCCTTGAAGTCTTTCTTTTCGCCCTGCCTCCCTACTACATGATGCTTATGCAGAACGCCGTGTTCAGGGCTCGCAGGCAGGTCATGACGCCGCTGTACACCATGGTTCTGGTGACGCTGGTGAACACGCTGGGCGACCTGGGGTTGGGACTGGGATTGTGCGGACTGCCGCGTCTCGGCGTCACCGGCGTCATCTGGTCCACCTTCTTTTCCGTCACCGCCGGAGCGCTGTTCGGCCTTGCGGTGTTGCGGCGCGGCGGCATTCTGCGTCGCGAAATCTTCGCTCCCTGGCGCTGGGCGCGCCGCGCCCTGCCGTATCTGCTCAAGGTGGCGCTGCCCGCCGGGCTTCTGCAGGTGGTCTGGCACTTCGGCTACCTTGTGCTGTTCGCCATCACCGCAAGCCTGCCGCAAAACAGCGTCGTCGCCTTGGCCGGCATGGCCGCTGGAGCGCGGGTGGAGTCCATGCTCTTTCTCGCTGCGTTCGCCCTCAACCTTACCGCAGGCATCCTTGTGGGCCACCTGCTCGGCGAGGGCAAGCCGGAAGAGGCCCGGCGCATGGGTCTGCACATCCTTGGCGTCGGACTTGTGGGCATCGGACTGTTCGCCATCGCCCTCTGGCCGTTTCTCGGCGACATCGCCGCCTTCATCGCCCCCAACCCCGCTGTGCGCGCAGAAGCCGAAAACTATCTCGTGTACAATGTGCTGGCCATCCCCTTCACCCTCACCACGCTTATCCTGGCGGGCTCGCTGGCGGGTGCTGGGGCGACGGTGTACAACCTCGTGGGCATGGGCCTGGGTACCTGGGTGGTGCGCCTGCCCCTGGCCTACTGGCTCGGACATGTGGTTCTCGGCACGGCGACGGGGGTGTGGATATCCATGCTTGCCTCTCAGGCGGCCCAGGCGGCCATTCTTCTATACATTTACCTCAACAAGGACTGGCAGCGCTTCGCCATGTCCAAAACCCGCAATGGAGCGCGCCCATGACCCACGGCGACACGTTCGACCACATCTGCCTGAAACACCAGGAGGCTTACCGCGCCGCGCTGGCCGCGTGCCCGCAGGTCACCTCCGACTACGCTTTCGCCAACCTGTATGGCTGGACCGGCCATTATGGCCTGGGCTGGCGGCTGGCCGACGGCCTGGTCTGGATCCGCCAGAGCCTGCCCAAGACCATTCTTTGGGCTCCGGTGGGCGACTGGGCCAAGGTGGACTGGGCGGGGCTGCCGTGCATGGCCGGGCCCATGCGCTTTACCCGCGTGCCGGAAATGCTGGTGGAAATGTGGGCCAAGGCCTTTGGAAGCCGTCTGCGCGCCGAGGAAGCCCGCGACCACTTCGACTATGTCTATTCCGTTCCTGAGCTCATGGAGCTGAAAGGCAACCGCTTCCACAAAAAAAAGAATCTGCTCAACCAGTTCGAAAAGGCCAACATCTTCGAATACACGCCCATGCAGGACGACTGCGTGGAGGAGGTGCTGGACATGCAGGCCGAGTGGCACGGCTGGCAGGAACATCCCTCCGAGGCCTTGGAGGCCGAAAACGAAGCCATTTCCCGCGTTCTGAAAAGCTTCGACCGCATGGGAGCACTCATCGGCGGCACCATCCGCGTGGCGGGCAAGGTCATTGCCTACACTGTGGGCGAACAGCTCGACCGCGACACCATCGTCATCCACTTCGAGAAGGGCGACACGCGGTTCAAGGGCGTGTACCAGGCCATCAACAAGCATTTCCTGGCTGCGCAGCAAGGCCGCTTCACCCTTGTAAACCGTGAGCAGGACCTGGGCGACGAGGGCCTGCGCAAGGCCAAACTTTCCTACAACCCGGTGCAATTCATGAAAAAATATGAAGTTGAGCTGGTATAGCAGCATCACTCCGGCCGCGCCAGCACCTGGCCGGGTGCTCCGGGGACACCCTCCGGGGGCCAAAGGGGCTTCGCCCCTCTGGACTCCCGTTATGGCTGAAACGCTCCAGCTTGCCCGGCCCAGTGTCTCCTCCCTGCGCGAATCCACGGGGCCTTGCCCCGGAGATTCGCGGCTTGGCGGGTCCAGGGGGCGCTGCCCCCTGGCCGCCGGAGGCATATTCAGCCTTTCCTCCCCCTTCCCCCCCGCCCGGCCATGAGCTCTTCCGCCCGCCCTCGCCTCGTCGTTCTCGGACTGGACGGCCTGCCGCTCGCCCTGGCCCGTGCCCTGGGTCCCGAGCTGCCCAACCTTGCGCGCCTGCTGCCCCATGCCCGCGCCATTGAAAGCGAGCTTCCGGAACTCTCGCCCGTCAACTGGACGAGCTTTTTCACGGCCGAGGGGCCGGGCGTCCACGGGGTGCACGGCTTCACCGTGCTGGACCCGCAGGCCTACACCCTGCGCATCGCCAATTTCGCAGACGTGCGCACCCCGACGATCTTCGAGCGCCTGGGCCGTGCCGGACTCGTGTCGCGGGTGCTGAACCTGCCCAACATGGCCCCGGCCACCCCGCTCAAGGGAATGCTCGTGGCGGGCTTCGTGGCGGAGAGCCTCCGGCAGGCTGTGTTTCCGCCCTTCCTGCTGGGACCGCTCACCGCCGCG
Organism: Humidesulfovibrio mexicanus; assembly: GCF_900188225.1. Classification (NCBI taxonomy): domain Bacteria; kingdom Pseudomonadati; phylum Thermodesulfobacteriota; class Desulfovibrionia; order Desulfovibrionales; family Desulfovibrionaceae; genus Humidesulfovibrio; species Humidesulfovibrio mexicanus. Next base: position 408,784 of record NZ_FZOC01000001.1, read on the forward strand.
GGATATGTGGTGGAAGGCGACACCACGCGCGGTGCTTTTGACCCGGAGCACCTGCTTGGCCAGCTCAGGCTTTCGCTTTCCGGGCGGCGCGCGGCCCTTGATCTGCTTTGGCCGGACCTTGCCTGGGACCTGTTTGTGTGTGTGCTGACGGAAACGGACCGCCTGTTCCATTTTCTGTTTCCGGCCGTGGAAGACGCCGCGCATCCGCTGCACGGGGACTGTCTGGCCTTCCTGCGCCAGTGGGATCAGGCCATTGGCGAGGTGCTGGACCGCTTCGACGCGCTGCCGGAGCCCAAGCGGCTGGTGAGCTTCGCGGACCACGGCTTCTGTCGCCTGGAGGCCGAGGCCGACCTGAACCGCGTGCTCTTCGAGGCCGGGTTTCTCAAATACGCACGCCCCCCAAGGGATGAATGGGACGCCGGGGTCATTGGCGAGGAAACCCTGGCCTTTGCCATGGATCCTGGCCGCATAGTGCTGCACCGGCGCGGGCGCTTCGCGCGGGGCCGCGTGGGTGATGCCGACGCCCCGGCCCTGCTGGCCGATCTGCGCGCCGTGCTGCGCGGTCTTTCGTGGCGGGGGCGCACGGTCATGGAGCAGGTGCTCGACGGTCCCGAATTGTACGGAACCACGCACGCACCGGACCTCGTCTGCGTTCCCCAACCCGGCGTGGACCTGAAGGCGCGCTTTGACCGCGCGGAGATATTCGGGCACTTTGGACGCCAGGGAATGCACAGCCCGCAGGACGTGTTCTTCGCGGACACTCGGGACGACGGCCGCCCCGCGCGCCTGCGCGACACAGGGCGTTTGGTGCTGGAGCATTTCGGACTTTGCGATACACAGGACAAGCGGAGCACCATCATCCTATGAGCATAGATTTCGAGCGGGAGCTCAATCCCGCCCAGCGCGAAGCCGCCCTGCACATGGGCGGGCCGGTGCTGGTCATCGCGGGCGCGGGCAGCGGCAAGACGCGCACCATTGTCTACAGGCTGGCGCATCTGGTGGAGACGCACGTTTCGCCGGAAAACATCCTGCTCTTGACCTTCACCCGCCGCGCCGCGCAGGAGATGCTTCTGCGCGCCGGGCATGTGCTGGGACGACCGCTCACAGGGGCCAGCGGCGGCACCTTCCATTCCTTCGCCTACTCCGTGCTGCGCCGCAACGCCTTTGACGCGGGTTACGAACAGGGCCTCACGCTCATGGACAGATCCGACTCCGAGGATCTGCTGGGTGAACTCAAGGCGCACCTGGACCTCGGCAAGGGCGACCGCTCCTACCCGAAGCGCGCCACCCTGGCCGACATCATCACCAAGAGCCGCAACAAGGAGCTTTCCATCGGCGGCATCCTGGACCGCGAGGCCTACCACCTGCTGCCCTATCAGCCGGACATCGAGCGCCTGGCCGAGGAATACGCCAGGGCCAAGCGCGCCCAGGGGCTCATGGACTACGACGACCTGCTTTTCGAACTGGAGCGCCTGCTGGTGGAGCGCCCGGAAATCCGTGACGGCCTGAGGCGGCGCTACCCCTTCGTCATGGTGGACGAATACCAGGACACCAACCTGGTGCAGGCGCGGCTGGTGCGGCTGTTGACCGGAGAGGCGGGCAACGTCATGGCCGTGGGCGACGATGCCCAGTCCATCTATGCCTTCCGGGGCGCGGTGGTGGCCAACATCCTGGACTTCCCGCAGCATTTCCAGAACGCCCGGGTCATCCGCCTGGAGCAGAACTACCGCTCCACCCAGCCCATTCTGGACCTCACCAACGTCATCCTGGCGGGCGCGCAACAAAAGTTCGACAAGCAGCTCTTCACCGAGCGCGAGGGCGGGGCACGGCCGCGCATCCTCCAGACCCTGAGCGACCAGTCCCAGGCCACCCAGGTTGTCGGGCTCATTGTGGACATGGCCTCCCGCCACCCATTGCACGAGATCGCCGTGCTCTTCCGCGCGGGCTACCAGTCCTATCCGCTGGAAGTTGCCCTCACCCGCGCCGGGCTGCCCTACCGCAAGTATGGCGGCGTGCGCTTCAACGAGGCCGCGCACGTGAAGGACCTGCTGGCCTACCTGCGCCTGGCCGCCAACCCGGCGGATCTGCTGGCCTGGCAGCGCGTGCTGGGATTCCTGAAGGGCGTCGGTGTCAAGACCGCGAGCAAGATCGCACAGGCCATATTGGGCGGAGACGCCAAGGGCCTGGACAAACACGTAAAACGCTTCCCCGACCTGCCGCCGCTATTGGCCGAGCTGGACGCCCTGCGCAAACTGGCCCACGCGCCCGCCGCCGCGCTGGACCGCGCCATGAGCTTCTACGCGCCCAGCCTCTCGACCCTGTATCCCGACGACTATCCCAAGCGCCAGGCCGGGCTGGAGCAGCTGGCGCAAATCGTGGTCAATTACGCCAGCATAGAGGATTTCCTGGCCGACCTGTGCCTGGACGGCGCCAAGGAGGAGGAGGAGCGCGCCGAAAACGCTGTGGTGCTCTCCACCGTGCATTCGGCCAAAGGGCTGGAATGGCGCGGCGTCATCATCATCGACCTGGTGGAGGACCGCTTCCCGTCCAAGAAGGCGCTGCAAAGGCAGGAGGACATGGAGGAGGAGCGCAGGCTGATGTACGTGGCCTGCACTCGGGCCAAGGACGAGCTGGCGCTCATCGTGCCGGGCTCGGTGTTCAACCGCTTCAACAACTGCCGCGAGCCCGCCGTGGTGAGCCCCTTTGTGGCCGAACTGCCGGACGCCGTGGCCGAACGCTTCGTGGAGACCTACACCGGCGGCCTGCGCAGAAAGGACGAACAGGTGCGGCCCGGCGCCATGACCCGCGACGATGGCTACCTGCCGCCGGTGGTCTGCCCGGAGCCGCCACGCAAGCCGGACTACGAGCCCGGCGCGCGGCCGGTGAGCGCGGCAGCAGCACCACGCGCGCAACACGCCGCAGCGCCGCCGCCGAAATCCTCCATGGATGCCGCGCAGTCCAAATTCGGGCTGTGCGAGCACAAAATTTTCGGGCAGGGCAAGATCATCGCCGAGATTCCACCGGACAAATACCGCGTGAACTTCCCCGGCTTCGGGCTCAAGGTCATCGTGAAGGACTACGTGAAGCTGTTGTAGCGCCCCCTAGCCTTTGCGCGCCGACACGGCCTGGAGCGAACACCAGATGAAGCCCTGCACGTCGATGCAGTCGCGCGGGGCCATGCCGCCGCGCCGCTCCAGCACACCGGCCACATAGCGCACAAAATCCTGCATCCGGGAATAGCTGCGCCAGTTGGGTCGCGAATCGTAACCGATGTCGAAGGCGTAGGCCTTGGCCGCCTCCTGCATGTTCGACGGCTTGACGAAGGGATGCCGGTCGGGGTGGGCGAGGAAAAGAAAATAGGTCGCCGTGGTCCACTTGAGTGCGTCCAGTTCCTCCAGTACGGTGGCAAAGGCCTCGAAACGGGGGCCGAAGTCACCGTCCCCGTAGAGCACATCGAAAAACGCCGTCGCAAAACGGCGCTGCTCGGCCTCCCCACGCTTCAGCCCATCGCTCAAGGCCATCTTCTCGTTGGGGAAAATGAGGTTCGTCTTGCTCACAAGGCGCTTGGCGCGCTCGCACACCTCGGCGTGAGCGCCCTGCGCAAGCAGGGACGCCAGTTCACCGGATGAGCACAACTCGGCCATCTGCGCTGCGGCGGCAACCTTGTATTCCCGCTCGGAGGACAGGTACGCGGGGTCCTCGAACCCCTGCGTGAAGGCGTCCGTGAACGCCTTCTCCAACTGCAAAAACGAGCGCACGCCCCGCACGTCCGTCCGGGCATCGACCCGCGAAAACAGCGGGTGCCTCTGCGGAGCGGATGCCGCAAGCAAAACGTCCATGGGCATCAGCCGGACGCCGCCGAATTCAAACAAGACCTGACGCTTGCCCTGGTCGCCCAAGGCCAGCACCTTGCCTGTGCCCCAGTCCGGAACCTTGCTGTTCGTCACATACGACCCAACGGGAAAAGGCGCTTCGCTCATTGTTGTCCTCGCGGGCCGTGGCGGCTCGACGGTTCTGCGTTTCCTGCCTGCGCAGGCGTATTGCCCATGTGGGGCCAAGCGGCGGCCATGGCCCGTCCCGGCCTTGAGCCATCGCCCCGGAAGGGTTGTCCTACTCCACTCCGAAACGAAAGGCAAAGCCGATGCGGCGTATCAGCCCAACACGGCTAGCCTTTCATCTGCTGCGGCGGGGAAGGCTGCGGCACCTCGTCGATCTGCCCCGCGCCCATGTGCGCTTCGGCATACTGCCTGTACACGCCGGTCTTGAAGAAGAGGTCGAAGACCTCCGGGTCCATGTGCCGGTCCTTGACCATGAAGCCCATAATCTTCATGGCCTGAGAGAGCTTCATGGGCTCCTTGTAGGGCCGGTCCTTGGCGGTGAGGGCCTCGAACACGTCGGCCACGGCCAGGATGCGCGCTTGGAGCGAAAGCGCCTCGCCGCCGATGTGGTTGGGATAGCCGGTGCCGTCGAGCTTCTCGTGGTGCGCCCCGGCGAATTCCGGCACGCGAGCCAGGCGCTTGGGGAACGGCAAGCGCGAGAGCATGTCGATGGTGACCACCGTGTGGTCTTCGATGATCTTGCGCTCGGCATCGGTGAGGGTGCCTTTGCGGATGCAGAGATTCCGGACCTCGTCCTCGGTGAGCCAGGGCTTTTCCTCGTCGCCGTCCTTATAGGTGCGCGCGGCGATGGCCTTGACCCGCTCGATGCGCTCGTCGCTCATGAACTCGCCGGGCGTGTTGCAGGAGACGATGTAGGCGAGGTCGTCCTCCAGTTCCTGCCTGCGGCGCTCCATTTCGTCGGTGACGGCGAACATCTCTTGGCGCGAGGCCCCGCTTCCGGCCAGCTCAAGCAATTTCTCCAGCAGTTCTGCCTGGATGGCCTTGCCGATGAGCCTGAAGCGCGTTTGCACAAGGTCGATGCGGTCCACTATGGCCTCGAGCTTGGTGGCCTTGTCCACCACATGCACCGGGGTGGTGATCTTGCCCACGTCGTGCATCCAGGCGGCGAGCTTCAACTCCTCCATTTCGTTCTCGTCGAAACGCACGTTCTGGAAGGGGCCGTCCTGCTGCGCGTTCACGGCCTCGGCGATGCGCATGGTCAAGTCCACCACGCGGTCGATGTGGCCGCGGGTGTATGGGCTCTTGGCGTCGATGGCCGCCGCGATGCTTTGCATGAAGGAATACAGCAGGGCCTTCAGGCCGTTGATGAGCTGGGTGTTGGTGAGGGCCACGGCGGCCTGGCTGGCCAGGGACTTGACCGCCGCCAGGCCGACGGAAGAGAAGGCCGCGACCTCTCCCGTGCGCTTGTCCTTGGCGTTCAAGAGCTGCAGCACGCCGATGATCTCGTCTTCGTGGTTCTCCAGCGGGATGACGAGCATGGAGCGTGAGCGGTAGCCGGTGGAGGAATCGTAGCGGCGCGTGCCGCTGAAATCGAAGCCCTCCGCGCAATACACGTCCTCGATGTTCACGACCTCTCTGGTAAGGGCCACATGGGAGGACACGTTGGCGTGGTTCTCCTCGCCCGCCTCGGTATACAGGTTCACCGGGGGCAGGGTGATGGGGTTGCCGCTTGCGCCGCCAAGGCGCACATTCATGGTGTCGTTCTGCAGCACCACGAATTCGAGCTTGCGGCCGGTGTCGTCCACTATGTAGAGGGTGCCCGCGTCGGCCAGGGTGATGGAACGCGCAAGGCTTACGATCATCTCGAACAGGCGGTCGCGGTTCTGCTCGCCGGAGAGCGCCAGGCCGATGTCCGTCAGGTGGCGCAGGTGCTCGCGGAGACGGGCGGCGTGGGCGCGCAGTTCCTCAAGCCCGGCATGGTCGAGGTCCAGATCGGCGTCGAAGCCGTTTCCCTGCTTCTCCGGTGGTTCGGAGCATGACGCCCCGCTCGTCTCCGCCATTGGCTCCCCCTTCGGACGTCGAGTGGACCAAAGGCCGCCTGCGCAAAACGCCGCGCGCGGCTCATCCAGTCACCTAGCACGGATCGCGGCGGCGGGGAAAGGGGGGCAAGGCACGGTTGCCCCAGGAATTGGAATGGAGTACAAGGCCCAATGTCGCGTGGGGCACAGTCTCCGCGCAGTCCGCCCACAGGGAGCTTTCGTGTCGGCATCCGCCCATCAGCAGCGCATTCTCACCGCCATTCTCGCCGTGTCCCTGGTGGCCCTTGCCCTGTGGCAGGGCGGCGTGTTCGTCCTGGCGGTCCTGGTGGCGGTAAGCGCCCTGGGCCAGTGGGAGTTCACGGCCATGTTCCGCCCCGGCCCGGAACACAGGCCCCTGCGGCTGACAGGCATGGCCCTTGGCCTGGGCCTGCTTCTGGCCGTGCGCCTGGCCGGGCAGGAGTATCTGGCCTGGGTGCTGGCCGCCTGCTTCTGGTTTCTGGCCCTGCGCTTTTTGCTGCGCTACGGCCGCGACCAGGAAGGCGCCGACTTCCACGATGAACTGATCCTCATGGCCGGGCTCATGTATCTGCCGCTCATGCTCCAGTTCTGCCTCTCCCTTTCCACGCCGGAAATCGTCCTCGTGCTTCTTTCCACTGCGGTTTCGGACACGGCGGCCTACTATTCCGGCACCTATTTCGGCAAAACCAAAATTTGGCCGCAGGTAAGCCCCAAGAAATCCTGGGCCGGAAGCATCGGCGGCTTCATTGGTTGCGTGGCCGCGGTGACGGCCTACGGCGTCTCTTTCGGCGATGCGCCCGTTGTCCTCTGGGTGCTTCTGGGAGCGCTCTTGAACATCGCGGCGCAGATGGGCGACTTCTTCGAGTCCGCCCTCAAGCGCAAACTCTGCGTCAAGGACTCCGGCACGCTGCTTCCCGGCCACGGCGGCCTGCTCGACCGCATCGACAGCCTGCTGCTGGCCCTGCCCTGCTACGCCCTGTTCAAAGAAGTCGCCCCGCTCTTCCCCTAGCAGGCCGCCATGAAAAGCTACATCTCCACCTGGCCGCAAGCCGCTCCGGATCTACCCTTTCCCCGCACGCTCGCCGTGCTGGGATGCACCGGGTCCATCGGCGTAAGCGCCCTGGACGTTGTGGGGCAGCACCCGGAACTGTTCCGCGTGGCCGCGCTGGCCGGGGGCAGGAACGCCCGCCGCCTGGCCGGGCAGGCCGCTCGTTTCCGTCCAGCGCTCCTGGCCGTGCTGGACGACGGGGTGGCCGACGAACTGCGGACGCTGTTGCCCGCGGGCTACGCGCCGGAAATCGTCACCGGCCCCGAAGGGTACACGGCCGCGGCGACGCTGCCGGAAGCAACGCTTGTGCTTTCGGCAATCGTGGGCGCCGCGGGCTTTCTGCCCACACTGGCTGCAGCCCAGGCGGGCAAACGCATCGCGCTGGCCAACAAGGAAAGCCTGGTGCTCGGCGGGTCGCTCATCCGCGAGGCCTGCCGCAAATCCGGGGCCGTGGTGCTCCCCGTCGATTCCGAACACAACGCGCTGTTCCAAGCGCTGTGCGGCCATGCGGACGCCGAGGGCAAGGAGCTGTCCCGGCTCATCCTCACGGCCTCCGGCGGTCCGTTCCGCGGGCGCGACGCCGCGTTTCTCGCCGCGGTAACGCCGGAACAGGCCATGAGCCACCCCAACTGGAGCATGGGCGCAAAGATTTCCGTGGATTCGGCAAGCCTTATGAACAAGGGGCTGGAGGTCATCGAGGCCTGCCATTTGTACGGTCTGCCGGTCCAGCGCGTGGACGTGCTCGTGCATCCGCAAAGCATCGTGCACTCCCTGGCCGAATACGTGGACGGCTCGCAGCTTGCGCACCTGGGCGTGCCGGACATGCGCATTCCCATCGCGCATTGCCTGTGCTTCCCCAGGCGGGTGACCCTGGACATGCCCCGGCTGGACCTGGCCCAGGTGGGCGGTCTCACCTTCGAACGGGCCGACGAGGCGCTGTTTCCCTGCCTGCGCCTGGCCAAGGAGGCCTACGCCGCCAGCCCCAGCCATCCGGCCGTGCTGAACGCGGCCAACGAGGCCGCCGTGGACCTGTTCCTGACCGGTGCCATCGGATTCATGGACATTCCCCGGCTCATCGAGGCGGAGTTGGAGCGCCATGCCGGACTTGGCCCTGCGCCGGACGCGAGGGCGCTTTTGGACGTGGACGCGCGAACCAGGCGGAGCGTGCGCGAAGCCGCGGCAAAATAATGCGGTCGGCGGCGAAGGCCCGGGGCCTCGCGCCGAGCTCCCCTTTTTGTCATCGTGACAACGAAAGCCGGCCCACCCCGGCAATGTGCAAGGAGTTCCTGTGGGTGTCATCGCCATTGTGCTCGTTCTGGGCGGACTGATTTTCTTCCACGAGCTTGGGCATTTCCTGGTGGCCCGCATGTTCGGCATCGGGGTCAAGGCCTTTGCGCTGGGCTTCGGGCCCAAGATCGCCAGCTTCCGTTCCGGAATGACGGAATACCGGCTCTGCGCCGTGCCCCTTGGCGGCTATGTCATGCTGGCCGGGGAATCTCCCGAGCACGACGAGGAGCCCGCCATCCCCAAGGACCTGCTTTTCAGCCTGCGGCCGGTGTGGCAGCGCATGTGCGTGGTGGCGGCCGGCCCTGTGTTCAATTTCCTGTTGGCCTGGGGCATCTATTGGGCGCTTTTCGCCACCCAGGGGCAAATGGGCCTCGCTCCCACCATCGGCCAAGTGCTGCCGGACAGCCCGGCCGCCCGCGCCGGGCTCAAGGAGGGGGACAACGTGCTGACCATCAACGGCCGCTCCGTCACCTTCTGGGACGATCTTACCGACCAGATCCAGAATTCCAAAGACCGGCCCATCGCCCTTGCCATCAAACGCGACCGCGAGCACGTCAGCCTGGAGGTCACCCCGGAGCTGCGCCAGCGCAAGAACGTCTTCGGCGAAACCGTCACCGTGCCCATGCTCGGCATCGTGGCCGCAAAAGAAATCGTGACCATGGAGCTTTCCGCCGGGCAAAGCCTTGTCCTTTCGGCCAAGGAAACGTGGCGGGCCATCGTGAACATGGTCATGGCCCTGGTGAAGATGATCGAGCGGGTGATCCCTGCTGAATCCATCGGCGGCCCCATCCTCATCGCGCAGCTCATCAACCGCGAGGCGCAGGAAGGCATTGTGGGCCTGCTGGCCCTGGCTGCGGCGCTTTCGGCCAACCTGGGCTTCGTCAATTTGCTGCCCATCCCGGTGCTCGATGGCGGGCATCTGGTCCTTTTCAGCCTGGAGGCCGTGACGCGCAAGCCGCTGAGCCTGCGCGCCCGCGCCGCCGCAATGCGCGTGGGCATCGCCCTGCTGGCGGCGCTCATGCTCTTCGCCACCTACAATGATCTGCGCAGACTCTTCCAATAGCCCGGTTCCGGACGGCGGCCTGCTCCTGGCCGTCAACGGGGCTGACGAGCGCCTGCAGGCGGCCATCGGCCATACGCAGGGCGGCGCGGCGCAGCTCTTGGCCGCGCAGGAGTGGACCGTGCCCGGACAAGCCGCGCGCTTTTTGGCTCCGGGCATCCGCAACATGCTGGACGCGCTTGGCAGGCGGGCCGCGGACATTTCGCGCATCGCCTGCGTCACCGGGCCTGGCAGCTTCACAGGGCTGCGCATGTCGCTGGCGCTGGCGGAAGGTCTGGCCGCCGGACTCGCAGGACGCGCAGGGGGCCCCCCACTGATGGCGGGCATAGGGCATTTGCAGCTGCTGGGTCTGGAGGCCGCCGAGGTGGTTCCCGGCGCGGTGCTCGCCCTGGCCTGGGCGCGCAGAGGGCAGGCGTACGCGCAGGCGTTCATGGGGCGCACAGCGCTTATGCCGCCACAGGTGGTCCAGCTTGCGGACATGCCCGCGCTCCTGGCCGGCCTCCCCCGTCCGCTTGCGCTGCTCGGCGGCGGCCTGCGCCGCAATCTGGGCTGTTTCGAAGAACTCGCACAGGCCGATCCGGCCATCAGGCTGCTGCCCGCGCATTGGGACGCCCCGCGCCCCCACGCCCTGCTCGCCCTGGCGGCACAGGCCGCTTTCGGGCCCGGGCCGCTGGCCCCGGAGTACCTGCGGGCCTCCGATGCGGAAGACAACCTCGCGGCCATCGCCGCCGGGCGTGGCCTTACCGAGGCCGAAGCCCAGGCCATTCTGGCCAAGGGCAGCCGCCCGCTCTCCTGATTCCGAGACAGGTCGGCGGAGCGCCGGGCCGACTTCCTCCCCCGTGCAGAGGCGTCCGCAACGGGTCCGGTCCGGCGCGCGCCGAAAACCTCTGCCCCTGGCGGGCAATTTCGCTAGGCTGTTATGCGGAAAGGCGGCCGATGGTGCTGGAGAGCTGCCGGCCAAGCGGGGTCTGGTGGTTGATCTCGCGCTCCACGTTGATGATGCCCTTGAGCACGGTGGAGTGCTTGCGGCCAAGGCGCTCGCCGATGGCCGCCAAGGAAAGTCCCGTGTGTTTTCGCCCAAGATAGAAGGCGGTGTTGCGCGCAAGCACGGTCTGCTGGCTGCGGCTCCTGGACCTCAGTTCCGGTTCGTCGATGCCATAGCTCTTGCAGACGAAGGACACGATGCGCTCCATGTCCGGGGCGCACACCTGGGACTGGTAGTTCTCAAGCACCTGCCAGGCAAGCTCGGTGGTGATGCGCTGCCCCAACAGCCTGGCCTTGAGCACCAGATTGTTCAGGCAGCTCTCCAACTGGCGGATGTCGGTAGTCAGCCGCTCGGCGAGAAGCCCGGCGACATCGTCGGGCACCTGGACCTGCAGGCTGCGGGCCTTGCGCCGGACGATCTCCTCGCGGGTGGCGAAGTCGGGAGCGTCCATGAGGGCCATGAACCCCGAAGCGAAGCAAGACACCAGTTGCGGATCGACCTGATCGAGCTCGCGCGGGAGAAAGGAGCTGGTGAGCACAACCTTGCAGCCCCTGGCTTGCAGGGCCTTCAAGGTCATGAGCAGCTCGTCCTGAAGCTTGCCCTTGCCCTGGAAGAAATGGATGTCCTCAAGCAGGAGCACGTCCACGGAGTCGCGGAACTCGGACTTGAAGCGCGCCGCCTCGCGGGCCTTGATGGCCAGCACCAGCCGGGTGGCGAACTCCTCCGCCGAAAGGCAGGCGATGGACAGCCTGGAACGGTTGCTGCGCGAGGCCAACTGGCGGCCAATGGCGTGCAGCAGATGCGTCTTGCCCAGGCCCGGCCCTGCGGAAAGAAACAGATGGTCCGCGGCGAGGGCGTCGTTGCACAGGCCTTTGGAGGCCGCGCAGGCCAACTCGTTGCAGGGGCCGACGACGAAGTCCTCGAAGCTGAAGCGCCAGCGGGAGTCGGCAATGGGCCGGGGCCTGTAGTCCAGAGGCAGGGCCAGGGCCGACCGCTGCTGGCGGTTCCCCCTTTCGGAGGTCTCTGCCGGGGCCGGGGCCAGGGCCGGTTCGGCCTTGCGCACAACCACACGGGCGTCGACGTGTCCGCCGACAAGTTCCTGCGCGGCGTCGCGCACGACATCAAGCAGACGCTCCCGTATCCAGGTGGCGACAAACTCGTTCGGGGCCTGGAGCTCCAGCGATCCGCCGGTGAAGGTGGCGGTCAGAGGCCTGATCCAGAGGGTGAAAAGCCCCTGTTCCAGTCGATTTTCGAGCATGAGAAGCAATTTTTGCCAGAGGTCCGCATTCATGTCGGTTCATCTACGCCGGGCGCGTGATCGCGACAATCCCGGCAAAGGTCGGAATGCATCAGGACCCAGACACGTTTCTCTACAATATAACCACCTGATATAAAAGCATTCACTGCAAATCTCTTCACTCAAATGCAGGAGGGCAATGACCGGATAACCCGCATGACACGGAGGAATCCGGCACAGTCGAGGCCGAGACAAACTTTGTGTTCAAAAAACTATCAACAAACTAAACTTCATTTTTCGCCATATTTTGAAATTTTTCACCGATTTTCTCTGTATTGAATTTTCACACGAGTCAATTCACCTGTGAAACATTTCGATAGTTGAGAGAAGCCTCACCCCCGCTGACACGGCGGAACATCATGCGACCGCACAGCCTGTCACCAACCCGGCCGACCCGTCCAAACAGCCGGGCAGTACGATTTTTATTCTTGTATTACCGATAGGTAGAACAAATACGAACAGGGCCAGAAACCGCGAAAGGGGGGAGGCCCGAATTGGAGGAGGCAAAGAAGCCTAGTCTATGCGCAGACAAAACCGCTTCGGGGTCCGAGCGCAGGCCTTGGGAATGGTGATGCTGAGCAGGCCGTCGGCAAGGCGTGCGCCGACCCTGGCCACGTCCACCCCGGCAGGCAGACGGAATCGTCTGGCGAAGCGGCCGTACACACGTTCCACCAAGCGATACACAGGGTCCGTCTCCAGGTCCTCGGGCTCATCCAGGCGAGGACACGGACGTTCACCCCGAACCACGAGATCGCCGTCGATTATTTCGACCACGATACGGTCCTGCTCCACCCCTGGCAGTTCAACCTGAACGACGATGGCGTCCCGCAGCTCCAGCACATCCGCCGCAGGCGACCAGACGAACGCGCCGCGCAGCTGCTCGCACGCCCGACGGCGCTGCTCGTCAGCCATGCGTTCCAGATGTTGCCGCGCCGGGCCTTCCGCATACCATGGTCCCCACTCGCCCTTGCCCATGGGACACCTCCGTTAGACAGGCGTTACAGGATTCGCCGTGCTCGCGCAATACGCCGCCGCCCGCGGTTTGTTGCAAACAATCGGCATGGTGCTATACAAAAGCTATTGCCACGCGCGGACGCTGTTGGTATAGATAACCATTCCTGGTTAAAACCGACACCCAAGGGGAGGGTCCATGGACGTGCTTATGCTTTCGCGGCTCCAGTTCGCAGCCGCAACGATGTTCCATTTCCTTTTTGTTCCGCTGACGCTGGGCATCTCGGTGCTCATCGCCTGCATGGAGACGGCCTACGTGCGCACGGGCAACCCTATGTACCAGCGCATGGCGAAATTCTGGGGCAAGCTCTTCCTTATCAACTTCACACTGGGCGTGGTCACCGGAATAACGCTCGAATTCCAATTCGGCACCAACTGGTCGCGCTATTCGGCCTACGTGGGCGACATCTTCGGGTCGCTTTTGGCCATTGAGGCCACGGCCGCCTTCTTCCTTGAATCCACCATGATCGGCGTATGGCACTTCGGCTGGGAAAAGCTTTCGGCCAAGGCCCATGCCGTGGTTGCCTGGCTGGTTGCCGGAGCGGGCAACCTCTCCGCCGTGTGGATCCTCATCGCCAACGGGTTCATGCAGAATCCCCTGGGATTCGAGCTGCGCAACGGGCGCGCGGAACTCACGGACTTCGTGGCGGTCATCACCAATCCCTGGGCCTGGAACCAGTTCGTCCATGTGGTTTCGGCCTCCTTCTGCGTGGCGGCCTTTTTTATGGCAGGCATCAGCGCCTGGCATCTGCTCAAGCGGCAGCACGAGGAGTTCTTCAACAAATCCATGAAGATGGCGTTGTACACCGGGCTCATCGCCTCCGCTGTGGTCATCGGCCAGGGGCATTTCCATGGCAACCTTGTGGCCGAGGTGCAACCCGCCAAGCTGGCAGCCATGGAGGCCCACTGGGAAACCAGGACCAACGCCCCCATGTATCTGCTGCAGATCCCCGATGAAAAGAACGAAAAGAATCTCGTCGAGGCCCTGCCCGTGCCCTCCCTGCTCAGCTTCCTGGCCTTCAACGATCCCGACGCCGAGGTGAAGGGCTTGAAAGACTTCGCCCCGGCCGACCGTCCTCCGGTGGGTCTCACCTTCATCGCCTTCCGCGTCATGGTGGGCATCGGGACAATCATGCCCTTGCTCATGCTCTTCGGCCTCATGAAGCGGGAGCGTCTGGTCGATTTTCCGCTGTACCTCAAGACCCTGATCTGGGCCATTCCCCTGCCCTATCTGGGAATGCAGGCGGGCTGGGCCGTGGCGGAAGTGGGCCGCCAGCCCTGGATCGTTTACGGGCTCATGCGCACGGCCGACGCCGTGTCACCCATCACGGCCTCGCAGGCGGGCGGCTCGCTGGTGGCCATGGTGCTGCTCTACACCCTGCTCGGCGCGGCCGGGGCCTACCTTATGTTCACCACCGCCCGCAAGGGCCCCCAGGGCGTCTAGGCCCGCAACCCCTACAACGCCAAGGAGTCGGACATGCTTGAGACCATCTGGTTTTTGCTCTGGGGAGTGCTTTGGGCCGTGTACTTCGTGCTCGACGGCTTCGACCTCGGCATGGGAACGCTCATGCCCTTTCTGGCGAAAAACGAATTCGACAAGCGGGCCATCTACAACGCAGGCGGCCCGTATTGGGACGGCAACGAGGTGTGGCTCATCGCCGCTGGCGGCGTGACCTTCGCGGCTTTCCCCCTGGCCTACGCCACCATGTTCAGCGGTCTGTACGCCGCGCTCATGCTGCTGCTCTTCGCCCTCATCGTCCGGGGCGTGTCCTACGAGTTCCGCAGCAAGGTGGAGAGCATCTCCTGGCGCAGCCTGTGGGACGCCTGCCACACGGTGGGCAGCTTCCTGCCCGCGCTCTTGCTGGGCGTAGCCTTCGCCAACCTGTTCCACGGCCTGCCGCTTGACGAGAACCACGTGAACCAGGCCGGGCTGGTGGACCTGCTGAATCCTTACGGCCTGCTGGGCGGCGTGTTCTTCGTGGCCATGTTCGCCATGCACGGCGCCCTGTGGCTGGCAATCCGCACAACGGGAGAGCTGCGGGACAGGGCCCTGCGCGCGGCCAAGGGTCTGTGGCCCGCCGTGCTGGTGCTGGTGCTGGCCTTCCTGGCCTACACCTGGGTCCACACGCAGCTCTTCGGCAACTACATGAAGAACCCGCACCTGTTCCTGATTCTGGCGGCCGCCGTGGCCGGACTGCTTGCCGCGCGGCTGTACATGGGCGCGGGCCAGCTGTGGAAGTCCTGGGCAGGCTCGGCAGCGTTCATCGCCTGCGTGGCGCTCTTTGGCGTGGTGGGGCTGTTCCCGGCCATCCTCATCTCCACCCTGAACCCGGCCTGGAGCCTGACCATCCACAACGCGGCCTCCAGCCAGCTCACCCTCAAGATCATGCTTGGCGTGGCGCTCGTCTTCGTGCCCATCGTCATCGCCTACCAGGCCTGGGCCATCAAGACCTTCAGCGAACCCATCAAGGACCCGGTGGATCTGCACTACTAGCCTGGCAAAGGGAACTCGATTCAAAGGGGCCGCTTCCGCAAGGGGGCGGCCCCTTCCTATAATAAGGATAGAGCACGAGGAAATGGGCTGCCGCACACGGCACGGCGGACGCCCCTGGGCAGAGGGGGCGCCAAGCGGAGAACACCCGGAGCGGAGAGCCGAACACGACACGCGGCGGCACCAGAGTCCGAGGGATCGGGTATGGGCTACAGATCTTCAGGCAAAGCGGTGCAGTCGGAACGCTTGGGGTTCTGGGCGAACAGCCTGCGGCGCAGCAGGGAAAGTCCCCCAGCGGCGCAGGCCAGCGCCGCTCCGGTGAACAGCGCCGCACGGAACCCGGCCATGAAGGCCTCCTGCGCGGGTGCCCCCAGGGAAAACTCCCTGGCCTGGCAGCCCTCAAACACGGTGATGGCCAAGGCGATGCCCGAAACCATGCCCACGTTGCGCACCAGCGCCAGCACGCCCCCCACCAGCCCCACCTTTTCCTGCGGGGCGCTAGAGAGCACGCTGTTGTTGTTGGGCGACATGAACACCCCGGCCCCAAAGCCCACGGTCATCTGGCCCAGGTACACCCGCCACAGGGCCGATTGCGGGGAAAGCAGCGCAAGCTGCGCAAGCCCGCAGCACATGATGAACAATCCGCAGGAGGTGAGGGTGGCGAAATTCACGCGCTCGGAAAGGTAGCCGCTGGCCGGCGCGGACACCGCCATGGCAAGCGGCAGCGAGGAAAGCACAAGGCCCATGACGCCGGGCTCCAGGCCAAGCATGTCGTGCAGATAAAATGGAAGCAGAATCGCATTGCAGAACATGGCCATGAAGGCCAGAAACGCCGCCACGTTGCCTGATAAAAAGGGCCAGACCCGGAACAGGGAGAGATCGATCATGGGGTGCGGGCACCTGCGCTCCCACAGGGCGAACCCGGAAAACGCCCCCAGGGCGACGCACAGGCCGCACAGCACCGCCGCCGAAGTCCAGCCCCACTCGTGCCCGCGGGTGACGGCCAGAAGCAGCCCCACCATGCCAATGGCGAACAGGGCCGCCCCGGCCAGATCCAGGGTCTCGTCCTGGCGGCGCTCCTGCCTGGGGAGAAAACGCTGCGCCAGCGCCAAGCCAAGCAGGGCCACAGGCACGGTGAGGTAGAACACGCTGCGCCAGCCCATGGCCTGGATGACGACGCCGCCAAGGCCCGGACCGGCAAGCGAGCCAAGCCCGACCGTGAGCCCCACCAGTCCAAGGGCGCGTCCCCGCGTCGGTCCGGGAAAGGCGGTCATGATGATGCCAGGGCCGTTGGCCATGAGCATGGCCGCGCCCAGCCCCTGCACCAGGCGCGCCCCGACAAGCGCCCAAAGCGTTGGGGCCGCGCCGCAACCAGCGGAGGCCGCGGCGAAAATGAAAAAACCAAACTGGACCATGCGCTTGCGACCGTACATGTCGCCCATGCGGCCAAAAAGCGGCAACAGGCAGGAAATGACCAGAAAATAGCCCGCCACCACCCACTGCACCCCGGACACCCCGGCGCCGAAGCCCGCGCCGATGGTCGGCAACGCCGTGTTGACGATGCCCGCGTCCAGGGTGGACATGAACGTGCCCAGGATGGACACGCCGAACGCGCGCCAATCATCGGTCGGTTGATCCCGCCAGTTGTTCTCCATATAGCTCCCTGCCCAAAACTGGACGGGAATCACTATTCCATTTGACTCTTTCAATCAAGCGTTTTAATCTTGCGTTTCAGTTTACTCTTGGAGGAAACAATGCCCAGCACAGATACTGGCGACACCAAGCACCGGCTCATCGAAGCCGCCGGGGAAATCTTTTCCAGCAAAGGGTTCAAGTCCGCGACGGTACGCGAGATATGCCGCCACGCCAAGGCCAACGTGGCCGCCGTGCACTATCACTTCGGCGACAAGGAAGGCCTGTACGGCACGCTGCTGGTGGAGGCCTTCGAGGCCGGGCTCAAGCGCTATCCGCCGCACATGGGACTCCCGGCGGATGCGCGCGCCGAGGAGCGCCTCCACGCCTTCGTCCATTCCTTCCTGCTGCGCATGTTGGGCGAGGGGCCCTCGGCCTGGTGCGGCAAGCTGATGGCAAGGGAGTTGCAAGAGCCGACCCAGGCCCTTGACCAGGTGGCCGAACGCTACATTCGCCCGCTGACCGAACAATTGCGAGGCATTGTGGCCGAGCTGCTTGGCGAGGGTGCGCGGGCCGACGACCAGCGCACCAAGCTGTGCGCCATGAGCGTGGCCGGGCAATGCCAATACGCCTTTCGCTCGCGCACGGTGATGGGCAGGCTCATGCCCAATGTGCGCTACGACGAGGCGGGCATTGCGGAACTGGCCCGGCATGTGGCGGATTTTTCCATCTCCGCCCTGAGGAACCTGGCCCAACAGGCCGAATAGTATGCAGAACAGGCCATCAGGCCCCAGTCCGGAAAAGGATCACAACGGATGAACGCCAGGCCCCGCCTCACCATGCCCCTTTTCGCCATGCTTGCGCTGGCCGCGCTGGTGTGCGCCTGCGGCCGCGCCAACGGCAAGGCCCCCAAGGCCCGCAAGGCCGTACCCGTCCTGGTGGCGGAGGCCAAGGTCATGAGCGTGCCCGTCCTGGTCCAGGCCGTGGGCAACGTGGAAGCCTTCGCCTCGGTGTCCATCAAGCCCCAGGTGAGCGGCGTCATCGCCAAGCAACTGGTGCGCGATGGCCAGGACGTGGTCAAGGACCAGACGCTTTTCGTCATCGACCCGCGCACCTACCACGCGGGTCTGCTGGAGGCGCAAGCCCGCCTGCAAAAGGACGAGGCCCAGGCACGCAAGGCCGAGGACGACCTGAAGCGCTACCAGACGCTTTTCGAGCAGGGCGCGGTAAGCCGCGACCAACTGGAGCAGATGCGCACCAACGCCATGACCCTGCGGGCCTCGCTGGACCTGGACCGCGCCCAGGTGGAGCAGGCCCGCGTGCAGCTGGGCCACGCCACCATCAAGGCCCCCATCTCCGGCCGGGCGGGGCATGTGCTGGTGCAGGAGGGCAACGTGGTGGGCAAGAGCGGCGATGACCGCGTGCTCTTGGTCATCAACCAGCTTACGCCCATCTCCGTCACCTTTTCCGTGCCGGAAAGCCATCTTCCGGAGATCCAGCGCCAGTGGGCGCAAGGCCCCCTGCGCGTGGAGGCCCGGAGCAGCGAAGGCGTCCTGCTGGAAACAGGCGAACTGGCCAGCATCGACAACGCCGTGGACAAGGCCACGGGCACCATCCGCCTGAAGGCCACATTCCCCAATGCGCAGAAGCAGCTCTGGCCGGGGCAGTTCGTGCGGGCCAGCCTGCGCCTCTCCGAGCGGGAGAACGCCGTGCTCATCCCCGCCCATGCCGTACAGAACGGCCTGCACGGCCCCTTCGTCTTCGTGGTCAAGGACGATCTGGTCGTGGAACTGCGCGAGGTGTCCACCAGTCCGGGCGGCGACGGGACGCTCGTGGCGGAAAAGGGCGTCGCCCCAGGCGAAAGGGTGGTCACGGACGGCCAGGTGATGCTGGTGCCGGGTTCGCTGGTGGAGATCCGTCCGCAACCCGACGAAGGCAGCGGACGGCGGCCCGTCAATGCGCCGACGCTTCAAGGCGGCTCTTCGGCCGCGCAGCCCGGCCAGGAAAACGCCACGCTTCCGCAATCCGACGCCACCGCCACCCAGGGTCAGAAGCAGTGAACCCCTCGCGCGTCTTCGTGGAACGGCCGGTCATGACCACGCTGGTCATGGCCGCCATCCTCATCTTCGGGATCATGGCCTACTTCAAACTCCCGGTAAGCGACCTGCCCAATGTCGACTTTCCCACGGTGCAGGTCTCGGCCTCCATGCCCGGGGCCAGCCCGGAGAACATGGCCGCCTCGGTGGCAACCCCGCTGGAAAAGGAGTTCTCCAACATCGCGGGCATCGATTCCATGACCTCCACCAACGCCCTGGGGACCACGCGCATCACCCTGCAGTTCGACCTGAGCCGCGATATCGACGCCGCCGCCCAGGACGTGCAGGCGGCCATCGCCACGGCCCAGCGCAGCCTGCCCTCGGAAATGCCCAGCCCCCCCACCCTGCGCAAGGTCAATCCCGCCGACCAGCCCATCCTTTACCTGGCTGTGTCCTCGCCCACCCTGCCCCTGCACCAGGTCAGCGAGTACGCCGAAACCCTGCTCGCCCAGCGCATCTCCATGATCAGCGGCGTGGCCCAGGTGATGATCTACGGCCAGCAGAAATACGCCGTGCGCGTGCAGCTCGACCCCGAACAGCTTGCGGCGCGCGGCATCGGCGTGGACGAAGTGGCCGAGGCCGTGCGCAAGGGCAATTCCAACATCGCCACGGGAACCCTCTCGGGCCCCATGCGCGAATACACCGTGGAGGCCAGCGGCCAGCTCAAGGACGCGCAGGCCTACCTGCCGCTCATCGTGGCCTGGCGCGATGGCGCGCCCGTGCGCCTGGCCGATGTGGGCACGGCCATCGATTCCGCCGAAAACAACAAGCGCTTCAACACCTTCAACAATGTTCCGGCCATCACCCTGGCCATTCAGCGCCAGCCCGGCACCAACACCGTGGGCGTGGTGGACGCCATCAAGGCCGCCCTGCCCGCCTACGTGAGCCAGATGCCCGCATCGGTGAAGGTGGAGACGCTCATCGACCGCTCCCAGTCCATCCGCGAAAGCGTGGACGACGTGAAGTTCACCCTGCTGCTCACTGTGGCGCTGGTGGTGCTGGTGATCTTCCTGTTCTTGCGCAACCTCTCGGCCACGCTGATCCCCAGCCTGGCCCTGCCCATGAGCGTCATCGGCACCTTCGCCGTGATGCTGCACATGGGCTTCAACCTCGACAATATCTCGCTCATGGCCCTTACCCTGGCCGTGGGCTTCGTGGTGGACGACGCCATAGTTGTGCTGGAGAACATCGTCCGCCACCGCGAATCCGGAGCCTCCGCGCGCGAGGCCGCCCTCAAGGGCGCGGGCGAGATCGGCTTCACCATCGTCTCCATGACCGTGTCGCTGGCCGCGGTGTTCATCCCGGTGCTGTTCATGGGCGGGGTGGTGGGCAGGCTCTTCAACGAGTTCGCCGTCACCATCATGGCGGCCATTCTCATTTCGGGCTTTGTGTCCCTGTCACTCACGCCCATGATGGCCAGCCTGATGCTCAAGCAGGGCGCGCACGCGGCTGACCAAGCCCGCGGCAGGCTGTTCAACGCCACGGAGCGCGCCTTTGACGCCATGCTGGCTGCCTACACCGCGAGCCTCGCCTGGACCATGCGCCACAGGCGGATCACCTTGGGCTTCTCCCTGGCGCTTCTGGCGCTTACGGCCTTTCTCTTCACCCACATCCCCAAGGGCTTCATCCCCAGCGAGGACATCGGCCAGCTCACCGGCGTCACCGAGGCCGAACAGGGCATCTCCATCGAATCCATGCGCGACCACCAGGGCCGCGTGACCGAAATCATCGCCGCCGACCCCAACGTGGAGAGCTTCATGTCCCTGGTGGGATCGGGCGGGCCCAACCCGGCGGGCAACTCCGGGCGGCTCATCATCCGCTTGAAGCCACGGCATGAGCGCGACATGAGCGCGGACGAGGTGCTGCAGTCCCTGCGCAAGAAGCTTGCGGGCGTTGTGGGGGTCACGACCTTTCTGCAGAATCCGCCGCCCATCAATCTGGGGGCGAAATACACCAAGGCCGAGTACCAGTTCAGCCTGCAAAGCCCGGACACCGAGGAGCTGTTTCAACGCTCCCAGGCCCTGGAAGCCCGCCTGCGCGAACTGCCGGAACTGCAGGACGTGAACAGCGACCTGCAGCTCAAAAATCCGCAGCTCAACCTGGCCATCGACCGCGACAAGGCCTCGGCCCTTGGGCTTACGGCCATGCAGATAGAGGACGCGCTGGGCATCGCCTATGGCCCGCGCGAGGTGTCCACCATCTTCGCGCCCAACAACTCTTACAAGGTGCTCATGGAGCTTGCGCCGCGCTTCCAGCGTTCGCCCCAGGCGGTGGAAATGCTGTACCTGCGCACCGGGGCGGGGCAACTGGCACCCCTGGCCACCCTGGTCTCGCGGGAACTCGGCGTCGGCCCCATGTCCGTAAACCATGCGGGGCAGTTGCCCTCGGTCACCCTGTCCTTCAACCTCAAGCCCGGCGTTTCCCTCAGCCAGGCCGTGGACGCCGTGCAGGCCACCGCGCGCGAGGTGCTCCCCGCCACCATCAGCACCACCTTCCAAGGCACGGCCCAGGCCTTCCAGGCCTCGTTCAAGGGCCTGTGGGTACTGCTCGCCGTGTCCATCCTGGTCATCTACATCGTGCTGGGCATCCTCTACGAAAGCTTCATCCACCCGCTGACGATCCTTTCCGGCCTGCCCTCGGCCGGGGCGGGCGCACTGCTCACTCTCATGCTCTTCGGCCTGGACCTGAATCTCTACGGCTTCGTGGGCATCATCATGCTCATCGGCATCGTCAAGAAGAACGCCATCATGATGATCGACTTCGCGCTGGAGGCCCAGCGCAAGGAGGGCAAGGACGGCCCGGCCGCCATCTTCGAGGGCGCGCTGGTGCGCTTCCGGCCCATCATGATGACCACCATGGCCGCGCTCATGGGCACGCTGCCCATCGCGCTCGGCTTCGGCGCCGGGGCCGAGGCCCGCAGGCCCCTGGGTCTGGCCGTGGTGGGTGGGCTGCTGGTGTCGCAGCTGCTCACGCTGTATTTCACGCCGGTGTACTACGTGTACCTGGACGCGGCGCGAGAAAAGTTCGCCAAGGCGTTCCGCCGGAAAAGCATACGCGACGATGCAAAAGAAGCACAATAGACGTGGCCCGGCAAAGGCCGTCCAGGGTGAACGCGCGGAGAAATGGCGGGAGGGACGGGCTTGGGAATTCAGCCGTCGATGAAGTCGGACACGAGCTTCAGAAGCCGCTCGTACTGGCCTTCGATATCGCCGGACTTGACGGCCTGCTCGCTGCAGCACAGCAGATAGCGGCGCATGATCTGCGTGGTGGCCGAGCGCAGGGCCGAGCGCACCGCGCGCACCTGCACCAGGATGTCCTCGCACTCCTTGCCTTCATCTATCATGCGCTGCACGCCACGCACTTGGCCCTCGATGCGCTTCATGCGGGCCATGATGTCCTTCTTGAGGGCTTCCTGATCCTTTTGGACTTTGACCATGTCCGCCTCCGGGCAGTGGAATTCCGCTGCTGCGCCGCGGATTGCGTTCTGCGCCCAACGCATAATATTATAATCATGGAATTGCAAGATTTACGCTCTGCCCACACGAATGTGTCGCCAGCATCCAGGGCAAAAGCGGCATGACGGGCTCCTCTGCGTACGCGATGCCATCGACGCCGCCCCCTTGACGCAATGGCCGCACGAGGCCATTGAATCCATAAAATACCCTGAATACGCTACAGGATAGGGCGTTCAGGGAGGCAGCGCGGTCCGGGCTTGCGCCGCATCGAAACGAAACGCCGCCCCCTCCCCCTGCTGCTGGGCGTCGAGTCACGCGTATTCCAAAAATCGTTGACCAGATTCCTCCCGCGAGGTAGGAGACCTCACTTATGCTTATTTCAGCATAACGAATCACTCCATCCGCAGGGGGATGCATGAACATCGGACAGTACACCTTCGAGGAATTCAAGGCAAAAGCCAGGGCCTTTCACGGAT
This sequence comes from Humidesulfovibrio mexicanus, assembly GCF_900188225.1. Classification (NCBI taxonomy): domain Bacteria; kingdom Pseudomonadati; phylum Thermodesulfobacteriota; class Desulfovibrionia; order Desulfovibrionales; family Desulfovibrionaceae; genus Humidesulfovibrio; species Humidesulfovibrio mexicanus. The sequence goes on from NZ_FZOC01000001.1 coordinate 431,518, forward strand.
ACCCGGCCCCTGGCCTGCTCATCGGCGGGTACATGGTGGAGATGGCCCGCCGCCCATTGCCCGAAGGCACGCTCTTCGACGCGGTTGTGGAAACGGCAAAATGCCTGCCCGACGCGGTGCAGATCCTCACCCCCTGCACCGTGGGCAACGGCTGGATGCGCATACTGAACCTGGGCCGCTACGCCGTGACCCTATATGACAAGTTCACGGGCGAGGGCGTGCGCGTCTGGGTGGACCTGAACAAGATGCGGGCCTACGACGAGGTGGTCTGCTGGTTCATGAAGCTCAAGACCAAGGCGGACCAGGACAGCGAGCGCCTGTTCCGGCAGATAGAAGAGGCCGGGGAAAACCTGTGCTCCATGGCCCACGTGCGCGTGGAAGAGCGCTACCGCAAGCACAAGGGCATGGGTCGGGTGGGCGTGTGCCCCATCTGCGGCGAGGCATACCCGCCACACGATGGCGCAATCTGCCGCGGCTGCCAGGGCGAGGCGCCCTATGGTGAATCCTTCCGGCCCAGGGCGGGCGTCGGCTTCGCGGACACGAACCAGGAGCCCCAGGGACAGAGCGGCCCCCGCCTGACCGCGGTGCCCGTGGCCAAGGCCGTAGGCCAGAAAACCCTGCACGACATGACGCGCATCGTGCCCGGCGAAAGCAAAGGGGCTGAATTCCGGGCCGGACAGGTCATCACCGGCGGCGACGTATGCCGCCTGCAGGCCATGGGCCGGGCCCACGTGTACCTGGAGCAGGACGCACCCGAGGGCTTCGTGCACGAGGACGACGCCGCCCGGACCTTCGCCGGGCTTATGGCCGGGGACAACGTGCTGCCGGACGAGGCCCCGCGCGAAGGCAAAATCAACTTCCGCGCAGGGGTGACCGGCGTGCTGGTGCTGGACCGCCAGCGGCTGGAGGCCTTCAACATGATGCCCGAAGTTATGTGCGCGGCGCGCCACCACGGGGTGCTGGTGGAGGGAGGCAAGCAGTTCGCGGGAACGCGCGCCATTCCGCTCTACATCTCCCAGGCCAATCTTCAGCGCGCCCTTTCCGTGCTGGAGGGCGGTCCGCTGTTCTCCATAGCGCCCATCAAGCCGGCCAAGGTCGGCGTGCTCGTCACCGGAACCGAGGTCTTCAAGGGGCTTGTCGAGGACCGCTTCGCCCCGGTCATCCGCGAAAAGGTCGAGCGCTTGGGGTCGCAAGTGGTGGCTGTGGACATGGTGCCCGACGATGCGGACATGATCGCCCGCAGCGTGGGCAAACTGCTCACCGCCGGAGCCGAACTCATCGTCACCACGGCCGGGCTTTCCGTGGACCCGGACGATGTGACCCGCAAGGGGCTTATCGCCGCCGGACTTACCGACATGCTCTACGGAGCGCCCATTCTGCCCGGCGCAATGACCCTGCTGGGCCGCCTGGCCTGTCCGGCGGGCAGCGCGCAGGTGATGGGCGTGCCCGCCTGCGCCCTGTTCCACAAGGCCACGAGCTTCGACATCCTGCTGCCGCGCGTGCTCGCCGGGCTGGAAATCAAGCGCGCCGATTTGGCCGAGATGTGCGAGGGAGGCTTCTGCCTGAACTGCCGCACCTGCGTGTATCCCAAGTGCCAGTTCGGCAAGTAGCGCCGGAAGAATAGCTCCACCACTCCGGGTCGCCTTTCCTGCGAGGATGGGCGGCCCGTTTCTTTTGCGCCACGCGCCCAACCGCTTGACCCTGCGCACAAAAATACTTACATTGGCGGTAGGCTGAACCTGGAGGCGCGTCATGCCCGATCCCGCCGCACAGCCATCCCCACCTACCGTCCGCGCCCTTGTGGAGCGCTTCAAGCCTCCTGTGGGCATCAGCACCTACGGAACCGTATTCACGGACACCACAGAGTTCATGAACATCACCTATGGGGATGTCATCAAGGTGGGAGGGCGGCACTACCTTGTGCTGGGAGACGAGCGCGAGCGGCGCTTCGGCATGGAGGACCCCAAGTTCTGGGTCAAGCGCTGCATCGAATTGGAATGCGGCGAATACCGCATCCTTAAGCTGGAATTCCAGGAGACCTTCGACCAGCACATCGGGCCGCTCACCATCACCTGCCACCGCAGCGCCGTCAAAGAGGCGCGCATCCTGCGCCTTGTGGCGGGCGATTCCCGCTTCATGCAGGGCGAGGCCCACCGCGACGAACGCGGCAACATGGTGCGCGTGCTCAGGCGCGTGGCCGGGCGCAGGCTCGACCTGAACATCGAGGATCTCCACGAGGACCACCACACTTACTTTCACAACATCTTTCCCGACATCCTCCGGCGCTTCATCGCGGCGTGCGGGGCCATAGGATTCCTGCACGATAACGGCGAGATCCACGGCGACATCCGCCGCGACCATCTTTACGTGGACCACGCAAGCGGCGACTACTGCTGGATCGACTTCGACTACGGCTACGACACGACAGAAAACCCCTTCGGACTCGACCTCTTCGGCCTGGGCAACATCCTTGCGTTCATCACCGGCAAGGGCGTGCACACCATCCAGGACCATCCCGAGCGCGCGGACATCCGCGAGGAGGACTGCGCCCTGTTCTTCCGCCACCGCATCGTGAACCTGAGAAAGCTCTTCCCCTACGTGCCCGAAGAGCTGAACCGCGTGCTCATGCACTACTCGGCCGCATCCGAGGTGTACTACGAAACCGTGTCCGAGCTGCTGCACGACTTGAAACCCTGCCTGGACAGGCTGCCCGGAGCCTGAAACCCGCGCACGGACAAGGAGGCCCCATGGACTTCAAAAACATCCTCATCGCCGTGGACGCGTCCGACAACGCCCGGCGCGCAGTGGAGCATGTGGCCGCCATCGTCGGCGCGGGCCAGGGCGCAAAGGTGACCCTGCTGCATGTGGAGCGCGCCCCCGGCCGCGACCGCTTCGACACCGAGGAGGCATGGCTTTCCCAGTGCAAGCTGGACAAGGACCGCGTGTTCGATTTCCTCAAGGACGCCCGCGCCACCCTTGTGTCCGCCGGGCTGTCCGATGCGGCGGTGGTCGAACGCACCATCCTGTGCAGCGCCGAACCCAGCATCGCCCAGACCATTCTGGACGTGCAGCAGGAAGGCGGCTACGGCACCCTGGTTGTCGGCCGCCGGGGCCTCACCAAGGGCGAGGAATTCCTGTTCGGCAGCGTGTCCAGCAAGCTCATCCGCAACGCGCGCAACTGCGCGGTATGGGTGGTGCAGTAGCAGGCATAGGCCGGGTCGGCGTTCCCCCCGCGCGACCAACGGCGAGACATTCCGGAGTTTGTTTCGGATTCTGGACTGGCCACGACAACGCAAGGAGCTGTTTTCATGCGTAGGGGGACCGCGACGCTTCTCTGCCTGCTCTTGGGGCTGCTTCTCGTGACGCTGGCGCTGCCCCAGCGGCCTCTCCCGGCACAGGCCGCCGAACCCGAAAACCGCATCGCGCTGATCATCGGCAACGGGGCCTACAAGACGGCCCCCCTGCGCAACCCCGCGAGGGACGCCCAGGACATGGCCGCCCTGCTCAAAAGTCTCGGCTTTTCCGTCACCCTCAAAACCGATGTGGACCAGAAGGACATGGAAGAGGCCGTGCGCCAGTTCGGCCTGAACCTGCGACAGGGCGGGGTGGGCCTGTTCTACTTCGCCGGGCACGGCCTGCAGGTGCAGGGGAACAACTACCTTGTGCCGGTGGACGCCAGAATCCAGACCGAGAGCGACGTGCGCTTCGAGTGCCTGGACGCGGGCCGGGTGCTCGGCAAGATGGAGGACGCGGGCAACGCGCTGAACATCGTCATCCTGGACGCCTGCCGCAACAACCCCTTCAGCCGCGGATTCCGTTCTGCCGACCGGGGCCTGGCAGAAATGCGCGCGCCCACGGGCTCCATCATCGCCTACGCCACCGCGCCGGGTTCGGTGGCCAGCGACGGCACGGGGGCCAACGGCATCTACACCAAGCACCTGCTCTCGGCCATGCGCACGCCGGGTCTGCCCATCACCGACGTATTCATGCGCGTGCGCATGGGCGTGGTGTCTGAAACAGGAAAAAAGCAGGTGCCCTGGGAGTCCAGTTCCCTCACGGGGTATTTCTATCTTTCCGGGGATGGGAAAAACGGCGCGGCGGCCACGGTTTCTCCGCCTCCCGCTGCTCCCGGCGTGGATCTGAAGGCCGAAAAGCGGCGCATTGCCGAGGAGGCCGAGCGCCTGCGGCGGGAAAAGGAGGAGCTGGCGCAATTCCAGGCCCTGCAGGCCGAAAAGCAGCGCCTGGAGGCCGAACGCCAGAAGCTCCTGCAGGCCAAGCAGCTGGCCATGGCCACGCGCCCCAAGCAGCCGCCGCCAGCGGCCGCGCCCTCGTCAGGCGCGCCATCCGCCCAGAACGCCCAGTACTTCTCCATGCTCGCCCGCCACGGCGTGGGCGAGGCCCAGCGCTACTTCGAGGGCGCGGTGCAGGCCCGGCCCGACGACGCCGATGCGCGCTCCGGGCTGGCCGTGGCCTACCTGATGACCAAGCGCGATGCCGACGCCAAGTACCATGTGCGCCGCGTGGAGGAATCGGGCCGCAACACCGCCGCAACACGCGTTGCCAAGGGCTTCATGCTTGGGGTGGAGGGTCAGCTGACCGACAGCTCCTACCAGCTGAACCGCGCTCTTGAGGAAGGGGCTGACCGCGCGCTGGTGCAATTGGCCATGGCGGCGGCGGCGGCCAAGAAGAACGAAATGGACCAGGCCAAGAAGGCCATGGAGGAATACCGCTCCCTGGTGCCGCCGGTGGAGGAGAACGAATACGCCAAGGAGCTGGCCCGCAAGGTGGACCTGCAAGGCAGGCTGGTGGGCACCTTCTTCTGGACCATGGAAAACAAGTCCATCAGCGCATACACCAGCACCCTAACCTTCATGCTGAACAACGAACAGCTCACGGCCACGGCCGGCGGCTACGGCACCGGCGCGGTAAGCAACCTCAAGCTCACCGGAAAGACGCTGACCCTACGCGTCTCGTACAGCATGGGCATCTTCGGCAGCTCCCACTACGACCTCACCTGCGACCTCTCCGGCGACCTGGACACCATCCCCACCATGGCGCGGGAATCCACCTTCGGCCAGACCTGGAACGGTTTTTTGCTGCGTCAGGGCAGCATGGCCCAAAGCATGGCCTACCACGCCAATCCGGCGGAATGCTTCATCGCCACAGCGGCCTATGGCGGGGCCTGGGACGAACATGTGGCCACCCTGCGCCGTTTTCGCGATGGCGTGCTGGTGAAATCGCGCCTGGGCCGGGAGCTGGCGGCCGCCTACTATCGCCTAAGCCCGCCCCTTGCCGACGCCATACGCGAGCGGCCCGTCGCGCGCGCCGCCGTGCGCGCCGCCCTGGCCCCGGTGGTGCTGCTGGCCGGGGCGGCCAACGGCCAGGCGGAAAGCATCGCCTGGCTGCTTTTGAGCACGGCGGCCATTTGTGCGGGAATGGCGTATCTGGCGCGGCGCAGGCGCAGGACGCGCAGCGCCGGGCAGACATGACCGCGCGGCCCGTACCGCCGCAAAAACCCAAGGCCGCCAGCGGAAGCCCATCTTCCGTCAGCGGCCTTGGCCGATAGTGATCCTGTCGCGCAATCGAGGATTCGCGGTCGCCCCCTGCTGGCGGGGGTGCGACGGAGTGATTTCCCGGCCTCTTCGCCCCTGGCGCGGGGACGGCAAGGCAAGCCGCCCCCGCTCCTGCCTCTCAGCTCAGGCGTGCGACACCACGCCTAGCCTCCCTGCTTCATCTTCTCGATGAGCGAACGCAGGCTCTGGGTCTGGACGGCCAGTTCGCCCACGGCCTGCGCAGACTGGCGCATGGCGTCGGACGTTTCCCTGGAGATGCGGTTGATGTCCTCGATGCTCCGGTTGATCTCCTCGCTGGTGGAGGACTGCTCCTCGCTTGCCGTGGCTATGGAGCGCACTTGGTCGGTGGCGGTCTCCACCATGCGCACAATCTGGGTCAGCGCTTCACCGCTTCTGTTGGCCAACTGGGTGGCCTGTTCCACAGTCTTGGCGGAACGATCGACATTTTCGAGGTTTTTGCGGGTTCCGTGCTGGATGCCGCTTATCGCCTCGCCCACCTCCTTGGTGGCGTCCATGGTCTTTTCCGCCAGCTTGCGCACCTCGTCGGCCACAACGGCGAAGCCGCGGCCGGCGTCGCCCGCGCGGGCCGCTTCGATGGCGGCGTTCAAGGCGAGCAGATTAGTCTGGTCCGCAATATCGGAGATGACGTTCATGATCTGGCCGATACCCTCGGCCTGCTTGCCCAAGGCCTCCATATCCTGCTTCATGGCCTGGGACACGCGCTGCATTTCGCCGATTCCCGACACCACCTGGCTCACGATCGCCGCGCCGTCCGTGGCCTGCTTGCGGGCACTTTCGGTGGATTCCGCGGCCTGGGAAGCGTTTCTGGCCACCTCAAGCACTGTGGAGTTCATCTCCTCCATGGCCGTGGCGGTTTCCGCAACGCGGGAGGACTGCACCTCCGTGCCGCGGCTGGACTGCTCCACCTGCGCGGAGAGCTCCTCGCTGGCGCTGCTGACGACCTCGACCACCTTCTCCAACTGGGCGGCGGCCTGCATCATGCCCTCGGCCTTGGCCCGCTCGGCCTGGGCCTTGGCCTCGTTGGCCTGGGCCATGGCCTGCCGGGCGTTCTCGGTCTCGCGGCGGGCGTCCTCACCCTTGGCCTCGGCCTCGGCGATCTTGGCCTTGAGGTTCTCCACCATGGTCCTAAGGGCCGTGGCGAGAATGCCGATCTCGTCGTTCTGCCTGATGTCGAGCTGCTGGCTGAAGTCGCCTTCCGCCACCTTGCCGGCGTATCCGGCGGCCATGCGCAGAGGCTTGGTGAGCGTTTCGGCGAAGAACCACAACACGGCTATTCCAGCCAGGGCGACGATGAGGCCGAAGCCGATCTGCCAGGCCGCGCCCTGCCGGGCGCGTGAGGTGAGATCGGCGTCCAGGGCGTGCGCATCGGCCAGCACGACAGCGGAAGGCAGGCGAATGAGCACGGACCAGGGCTTTCCTGTGCGGCCCAGCTTGATGGGCGCGTAGGTGAGCATGAGGCTCTTGTCTTCGCTCATGTCCACTGCGCTTTTCCCGTTCTGCACGTTCTCAAGAACATGCTGGCTGTCCTTGAACAGCGTGCTAATGGGCTGGCCGATGGTCTTGGAATCGCTGCTGTTGGCCACCACCATGCCATCGTAGCTGATGATGAGCACCTCTCCCTTGCCGCCGTACAGATTCTTGTTCACGTTGCCTGCAAGTTCCTGCAAAAAGCCGAGCCGCAGGTCGGTGCCGGATACGCCGAGAAACTTCCCATCCCGCTTCACCGGCACGGAAAGGGTCGTCAACCAGTCCTGCTGGCCCTGCACAATGTAGGGGAAGGGATCGAGCACGCTCTCCTTTCCGGTTTCGCGCGGGCCAAGGTACCAGCCGCCCTTGCGCACGCCGTTCGGGTGCTTGTCATTGCTCTCGTACTCCACCAGCGGCTGGCGGGCGATGTTGCCCTTCGGGTCGCGGTTCCAATATGGGATGAACCGGCCTGTGGCGTCGTGACCAGGCGTGTTGGCGTATTTGGCGTCGTTGCCGTCCAAGGCGTTCGGTTCCCAGGCCGAATACGACCCCAGGTACTCCGGATTGTTTTCCAAATTCGCCAACAGAATGGCGTTGTAGGTGTCGCGCAGGGCGGCGTTGGGCACACGCGTCCGCAGGACCTCGAACACCTTGGCCGTTGTGCGCGCGACATCAAGATTGTCCTGCAGGGCGCTTTGCACAATGGCGGCCTGGCTGGCCGCCAGAGCTTCGAGGTTGCGTGTGGCGCCCTGGTTCAGAATGGCGCCCACCCGCTCGGAGACGAAACTCTGCGTCCTGCTGGCCGCGATCACCCCGTACACAACGAGGACGCCCGCCGCGCATAAGAGGCAACACCCAGCCATAACGGCAATTTTCTGTTTAATGGAACGCAGTTGCATAGTCTCCTCCCGCTTCAGTCTGTCCGGTTCAGCACGTCAAGGCCACGTACGGCCATAACAATACGTACACGTACTCAGCTCTTCTGTCTACACGGAGGTTGCTACAGGCGGAGAGGGGATGCCTGCACGGCGCGCACGGTAAGGCGTCAAACGCAACGAAGGCTGTCGTCCGGTTTCAGAACATGCCACCACGCCCACGCAAACGACCAAGGCCGCCAGCGGAAGCCCATCTTCCGTCAGCGGCCTTGGCCAAAGGGTATGTTCGTCGCGAGAATTTCCGTCGCCAGTCTCTTCGGACGGCCGCGGCGGATGCTTTAAGGGGCGGGCGCGGCGTTCTGCGCCGGAGTGGAAGCACCCTTCGCGGGAAAGCCTTTGGCGGCCTGATCCTTGCGGAGGAAGCTCACCCGGGTCACGATGCCCGTTGTGGCCCGGTAGTGCACAATGACGTTGTACTCCTTGGCCGGGGCGTAGATCACGGCCTCGGCTATGGCGTCATAGGCCTTCACGAACAGGCCGAATATCTCCGAGATGATGCTCCGGCCCGGCTCGGGCTCGGCCTGGATGTCCACCGTGCCGCCGAACTTCTCCACCTTGGAGAACCAACGGTCCAGGCGCTCGGGGATGGAGTTCAGGGTGATGGCGGCAGGGAAGCTCACCACCACCTCGGGCTGCTTGGCGGCCAGCGCCGCGGAAAGCTTGCGGTCGAACCCGCTGGTGTCCAGGAACTGGACCTCGCTCTGCGGGGCCGCTGCCGGGCCGCTCGGCTTCGGCCCGGCGCAGGCGCACAGGGCGACACAAAGCATCACGAACGACAGCGCGAAGGCGATGGATCGGTTCATGACGTTCCCCCGCGAAACGGATTTCCCGACAGTCCCACCAGTTACGCAAAACCACGCGGGCTGTCAACGCAGCGACGCCCCGAGGGCGGGTCCATGGCCTTGCCACTTGCCTGCCGGGTGCTTATCGCGTACATCTCTCCCGTTTCAAGGCACGGCGGAAACCTCTCACCCAAGCGGCGGAAAAATGCCCAAGCGCACAGACATCAAGAAGATCATGCTCATCGGCTCCGGCCCCATCGTCATCGGCCAGGCCTGCGAATTCGACTACTCCGGCACCCAGGCCCTGAAGGCCCTCAAAGAGGAAGGCTACGAGGTCATCCTGGTCAACTCCAATCCGGCCACCATCATGACCGACCCGGAGCTTGCCGACCGCACATACATCGAGCCCATCGAGCCCGGCACAGTGGCCAAGATCATCGAAAAAGAGCGCCCGGACGCGCTGTTGCCCACGCTTGGCGGCCAGACCGCGCTCAACACCGCGCTGGCCGTGGCCAAGATGGGCGTGCTGGACACATTCGGGGTGGAGCTCATAGGCGCGTCCGTGCCGGTCATCGAAAAGGCCGAAAGCCGCGAACTTTTCCGCGCCGCCATGGACAAGATCGGCCTCAAGGTGCCCAAGAGCGGCATCGCCCGCAGCATGGACGACGTGCGCGAGATCGGCCGCACCTTGCCTTTCCCGCTCATCATCCGCCCGGCCTTCACCATGGGCGGCACCGGCGGCGGCGTGGCCTACAACATGGAGGATCTGGAGGCCATCGCCTCCCAGGGCCTGGCCGCCAGCATGAAAAGCGAGATCATGATCGAGCAGAGCGTGCTCGGTTGGAAGGAATTCGAGCTTGAGGTGATGCGCGACAAGAAGGACAACTGCGTCATCATCTGCTCCATCGAGAACCTGGACGCCATGGGCGTGCATACGGGCGACTCCATCACCGTGGCCCCCAGCCAGACCCTGACCGACGACGAATACCAGAAGATGCGCGACGCGGCGCTGGCCATCATGCGCGAAATCGGCGTGGAGACCGGCGGCTCGAACGTCCAGTTCGCCATCAACCCCAAGAACGGCGACATGATCATCGTGGAGATGAACCCGCGCGTGTCGCGGTCCTCCGCCCTGGCTTCCAAGGCTACGGGCTTTCCCATCGCGAAAATCGCCGCCAAGCTCGCCGTGGGCTACACGCTCGACGAAATCCCCAACGACATCACGCGGGAGACCATGGCCAGCTTCGAGCCGTCCATCGACTACTGCGTCATCAAGATTCCGCGCTTCACCTTCGAGAAGTTCCCCGGCAGCGAGGACTACCTCACCACCAGCATGAAAAGCGTGGGCGAGACCATGGCCATCGGCCGCACCTTCAAGGAGGCCCTGCAGAAGGGACTCAGGTCGCTTGAGGTGGGAATGCCCGGCCTGGGCAAGAAGTTCGAGACCTGCGCCCAGGACAAGGACGAGCTGCTGCGCCTCATGCGCAAGCCCAATTCCGCCCGGCTCTTCGCCGTGCGCAACGCCATGCGCTGCGGCTTCAGCCTGGAGGACATCCACGAGGCCTCCTTCATCGACCCCTGGTTCCTGCGCCAGATTCGCGACATTCTGCTCATGGAGAACGAGCTGGCCGAATTCGGCCGCACCGAGGACATCTCCGCAAAGAACCCGGGCCTGCCGCCGCTCTTAAAAAAGGCCAAGGAATACGGCTACTCGGACAAGCAGCTTTCCGTGCTGTGGCGCACCAGCGAGGACGCCCTGCGCACCCTGCGCAAAAGCCTGGACATCCTGCCCACCTATTACTTGGTGGACACCTGCGCGGCGGAGTTCGAGGCCTACACCCCCTACTACTACTCCACCTACGAGACCGGCCGCGAGATTGAGAGCAAGGACGTGCGCAAGGTGGTGATTCTGGGCGGCGGTCCCAACCGCATCGGCCAGGGCATAGAGTTCGACTACTGCTGCTGCCACTCCTCCTTCGCGCTGAGGGAAATGGGCGTGCAGTCCATCATGGTCAACTCCAACCCGGAGACCGTGAGCACCGACTACGACACCAGCGACCGCCTGTACTTCGAGCCGGTGACCTACGAGGACGTGCTGAACATCGTGGAGTTCGAGAAGCCGCTCGGGGTCATCGTGCAGTTCGGCGGGCAGACCCCGCTGAACCTCGCCGTGGCCCTCAAGAAGGCCGGGGTGCCCCTCCTGGGCACGCCGCCGGAAAGCATCGACCGCGCCGAGGACCGCGAGCTCTTCAGCGCCCTCATCCGCAAGCTGCACTTGAAGCAGCCCATGAGCGGCACGGCCATGACCCTCACCCAGGCCACGGAGATCAAGGACAGCCTGGGCTATCCCCTGGTGCTGCGCCCCTCCTACGTGCTGGGCGGCCGCGGCATGGAGATCGTCTACGACGACGAGGAGTTCAACGCCTACTTCCGCAAGGCCGTGGTCATCTCCCCCGAGCACCCCATCCTCATCGACAAATTCCTGGAAAACGCCATCGAGGTGGACGCCGACGCCCTTTCCGACGGCGAGGACACCTACATCGGCGGCATCATGGAGCACATCGAGGAGGCGGGCATCCATTCCGGCGACTCGGCCTGCGTGTTGCCCCCGCACACCATCGCCCCGGAGCTGGTGGCCGAAATCGAGCGCCAAACGCGCGAACTGGCCAAAGAGCTGGGCGTCATCGGCCTCATGAACATCCAGTTCGCCATCAAGGACGGCGAGGTGTTCATCCTTGAGGTGAACCCCCGCGCCAGCCGCACCGTGCCCTTTGTCAGCAAGGCCACTGGCGTGCCCCTGGCCAAGCTGGCCACCCGCGTCATGCTGGGCGAAAAGATCAGGGACCTCAAGCCCTGGGCCATGCGCAAAAGCGGGCACGTCTCCGTGAAGGAGAGCGTGTTCCCCTTCAACCGCTTCCCCGGCGTGGACATCCTCCTCGGACCAGAGATGCGCTCCACCGGCGAGGTCATGGGCATCGACACCTCCTTCGGCCTGGCCTTCATGAAGGGCCAGTTGGCCGCAGGCCAGCGCCTGCCCGAGGAAGGAACCGTGTTCCTCTCGGTAAACGACCGCGACAAGGCGGCCATAGTCCCCGTGGCCAAGGCCTTCGAGGAACTGGGCTTCAAGATCATCGCCACCGGCGGCACGGCCTCGCTTCTGGACAAGAAGGGCGTGGCCGTGGAGCGCGTGCTCAAGGTGAACGAGGGCCGCCCCAACGTGGTGGATCTCATCAAGAACAAGCAGATAGACCTTGTGGTGAACACCCCCTCCGGCAAGCGGACGGTGAACGACTCCAAGGAGATCCGGCAGACCACCCTTCTGTACGGCGTGCCCTACACCACCACGGTGTCCGGCGCGGCCGCCATGGCCCAGGCCATCCGCGAGGAGCGGGGACACGGGCTTGGCGTGCGCTGCCTGCAGGACTACTACGGCGTTTAAGCTCCCGGCGCGCCTGCGCCAGGGCCGGGCGGCCGGGGCGTCTGCTGAAGACGGCCCCGGTGCGCAAGGCGTTGTTCCCCGGCCCGGACCAACAATCAAGGACAGACAATGAAACGCGAGTATTGCGGCCTCTTCGGCATCTACGGACACCAGGAGGCCGCGCGCATGGCCTATTTCGGACTCTACGCCCTGCAGCACCGCGGGCAGGAGTCTGCCGGCATCGTCACCTGGGACGGCGCCGCCATCCGCGAGCACCGGGGCATGGGCCTGGTGCACGACGTGTTCAACGAACGGCACCTGGGCAAGGAGCTCAAGGGCCAGATCGCCATGGGGCACATCCGCTACTCCACCACCGGCGTCTCCCTCATCCGCAACGCCCAGCCCTTTCTGGTGCGCTTCAAGGACTGGCACATCGCCGTGGGCCACAACGGCAATCTGGTGAACACCCTGGAGCTTCGGCACGAACTGGAGAACGAAGGGTCCATCTTCCAGACCACCATGGACACGGAAGTCTTCGTGCACCTGATCGCCAAGTACCTGAACGGCGGCACCATCGAAGAGGCCATCCAGAAGGCCTGCGCCAAGGTTCGGGGCGCTTACTCGCTGCTCATTCTCGCCAACAACAAGCTCATCGCCGTGCGCGACCCCCACGGCGTTCGCCCCCTGGTCATCGGGCGGCTGAACGACAACTACGTCTTCGCCTCCGAGACCTGCGCCTTCGACCTCATCGAGGCCGAATACATCCGCCAGGTGGAGCCCGGCGAGATGATCGTGGTTGAAGGCGGACGGCTTTCCAGCCTGCGCCTGCTGGAAAAGGCCCCCAAACGCCAGTGCATCTTCGAGCTCATTTATTTCGCGCGGCCCGACTCCATGGTCTTCGACGAAGGCGTGTACGAGCGCAGAAAGACCATGGGCGCGACCCTGGCCAAGGAAGCGCCCGTCGACGCGGACTTCGTCATGCCCTTCCCGGATTCCGGCAACTACGCGGCCGTTGGCTACTCCCAGGCCTCTGGCCTGCCTCTGGAGCTGGCCATGATCCGCAACCACTATGTGGGCCGCACCTTCATCCAGCCCAGCCAGGACATGCGCAACTTCAGCGTGCGCGTGAAGCTGAACCCCGTGCGCAGCATGATCGAGGGCAAGCGCATCCTCATCGTCGAGGATTCCATCGTGCGCGGCACCACCATCCGCACGCGCGTCAAGAAGCTGCGCGAACTGGGCGCGCGCGAGATCCACATGCGCGTGTCCTGCCCGGCCATCCGCTTCCCCTGCTTCTACGGCATCGACTTCTCCAGCAAGGGCGAGCTCATCGCGGCCACGACCCCCGTGCCGGACATCGCCCGCTTCATCGGCCTGGACAGCCTGCACTACCTGTCCGTCCCCGGCCTGCTCGACTCCGTGAACGAGAAGGACGCCCACTGCCTGGCCTGTTTCGACGGCAACTATCCCATCGCCACAGGCTGCCACCAGGGCAAGATGTGTCTGGAGAACGAGAGCAAGGTCACCGGCTAGGCCGGGGCCGCAGCAGACAAGGGAGGCCGGAGATGAATCCCCGCCACACGAACGGCGCCCCCCCGCCGGGGGGCTGGCTGGCATTGGCCCGCGAGGTGCTGGACATCGAGATCGAGGGCTTGGCTGCGGTGCGCGGCCAGTTGAACGGTGGCTTCGAGGAAGCGCTGGCGCTTCTGGCTGGTTGCTCGGGCCGTGTGGTGGTCACGGGCATAGGCAAAAGCGGGCTTGTGGGCCGCAAGATCGCGGCCACCCTGTCCAGCACGGGCACCCCGGCCTTCTTCCTCCACCCTGTGGAGGGCGCGCACGGCGACCTGGGCATGATCCGCCGGGGCGACGTGGTGCTGGCGCTCTCCAACAGCGGCGAAACCGACGAGCTGAACACGCTTCTGCCCGCCCTCAAGAGCCTGGGGGCGGCCATAGTGGGCATGACCGGCGGGGCCGCTTCGACCCTGGCCCGCGTCAGCGACGTGGTCGTCGAGGTGCGCGTGCCGCGCGAGGCCTGCCCCATGGGCCTGGCTCCAACCGCAAGCACCACCGCCGCGCTGGCCGTGGGCGACGCCCTGGCCGTGTGCCTCATGCGCATCAAGGACTTCGGCAGCAAGGACTTCAAGCGCGTGCACCCCGGCGGGGCGCTGGGGGCGCGGCTTTCGCAGCACATCGCCAGCCTCATGCACACGGAACAGCTCCCCATCGCCAGCCACACGGCCCCCCTTTCCGAGGCCTTGGCCGCGCTGAACGCGGGCGGATTCGGCCTTGCGGCCCTGACCGAGGAGGACGGCCGCCTTGTGGGCGTGCTCACCGATGGCGACGTGCGCCGGATGCTCTGCAAAAGCGGCTTCGACCCCGCCCGGCCCGTGGCCGAAGTGATGACGCAAAACCCGCGCAGCGTTTCAGCCGATGCCAGCGCCGCCCAGGTGCTGGACCTCATGGAGGCCAGACAGATAACCGTGCTGCCCGTGCTCGACGAGCGCGGCGGCCTGGCCGGACTGGTGCACCTGCACGATCTGCTGGGCAAGGGGCGCGTGCGCTTCGCCGCAGAGGAGCCATGACCGACACCCAAAACCATGTGTGCGCGCGCTGCGCCGCCGAAAGCGGCACCTGCTGCACGCTGGAGCCCGGGCTGGAGGAATACTGCTTCCCGCTCTCGGCCGAGGAGCGCGCCGCAATGGAAGAAGCCGGGGCCAGGGAGCGGCACTTCTGCCGCCAGGCGAACACCTCGGCCTTTGTGGACAACCTCTGCCGCCTGTTCGGGGCCGAGGCGGGGCGCATCCGGGCGCTGTTCCCGGCCAGCGGCTTCCATGACCGGCTGGCCGTGACCAAGGCCGGGGCCTGCGCCCTGCTGGGGCGCCAGGGCTGCCGCCTGCCACGTTCCGCCCGGCCCTACTACTGCCGCCTGTACCCCTTTTGGATCCGCGACGGACGGCAGCTGTATTTCCAATTTTCCCAGTGCATGGCCCAGAAGGAAGCCGCAGGAACGGCCGCGCTGCTTTCCAGCCTGGGCCTGTCCAACGCAGACATACTCGACCTCTATCAGCGGCTGCGCAGGGCCTGGGCCTTGCCGGAGAACGCGTAAATGCCAAAAAAGACCACGAAGAAGACCGCAACGCCGAGAAAAAGGACATCATCCATGAGGTGGAGCCGCAGCTTCAAGCGAAAACTGTTCCTGGCCATATTGGCGCTGCCCGTGGCAGCGGCCCTGTGCGCGGCTTTGGCCTTCTGGTACTATTCCCACGACCTGCCCGGCTTCCGCAACATCACGGACTACAAGCCGCCTCTGGTGACCACGGTGCTCTCCCGCGAAGGTCGCGTGCTCGGCTACTTCTACAAGGAAAAGCGTTTCCTGGTGCGCCTGCAGGACATGCCCGAACACCTGCCCCTGGCCTTTCTGGCGGCGGAGGACTCCAGCTTCTACAAGCATGACGGCATCGACCCCTGGGCCATCTTCCGCGCCTCGCTCATGAACCTCAAGGCCGGCGGCATCCGCCAGGGGGGAAGCACCATCACCCAGCAGGTGGTCAAGCGCCTGCTGCTTTCCCCGGAAAAAAGCTTCGAACGCAAGATCAAGGAAGCCATCCTGGCGTATCGCCTGGAAAACTACCTCACCAAGGACGAAATCCTCACCATCTACCTGAACCAGATCTACCTTGGCTCCAAAGCCTACGGGGTGGAGGCCGCCAGCCGGGAATACTTCGGCAAGCACGTGAAGGACCTGACCCTGGCCGAGGCGGCCGTGCTGGCCGGGTTGCCCCAGGCCCCCAGCCGCTACAACCCGTACTCCGACCCCGAGGCGGCCAAGGTCCGGCAGAAGTACGTGCTTGACCAGATGCTCTCCCAGGGCTGGATCACCCGTGAACAGCACACCGACGCCCTGGCGCAGAAGCTGGCCTACAAGAGCATGGAGGACAACTCCTGGAAGCTCGGGGCCTACTACCTGGAAGAAGTCCGCCGCTTCCTCATCGAAAAGTACGGTGAGGAGGAAGTGTACACCGGCGGCCTCACGGTGGAGACCGCCTGCGTCATTGCGCACCAGCAGGCCGCGGACAACGCCATGCGCCGAGGCCTGGGCGACGTGGCCAAGCGCAAGGGCTGGGAAGGCCCGGCTGGCAGGCTCAAGCCGCAAGAGGTGCAGGGCTTCCTGGACGAGGGGCGCACGGACGAAAGCATCAAGCCCGGAACCTGGGTGCGCGCGGTGGTGACCGAGAGCGCCAAGGACAAGGCAGTGGTGCGCTTCGGCCAGAACACGGGCGAAATTCCCGCCAGCACCACCATGTGGTGCCGTAACGGCGTCAAGGGGCTCAAGGGCGAAGCCGCGCCGATTCCAGGCGATCCGTCGCGCATCGTCCACAAGGGCGACGTGGTCTGGGCCACCGTGCGCGAGGCCAAGGGCGGACGACACTACGTGCTGAATCTGGAGCGGGCTCCTGGCCCCGAGGGCGCGCTGGTGTCCATGCTGCCCGAAACCGGCGAAGTGGTGGCCCTGGTGGGCGGCTTCAGCTTCGAGAAAAGCCAGTTCAACCGCGCCACACAGGCCAAGCGCCAGCCCGGCTCGTCCTTCAAGCCCATCGTGTACTCCGCGGCGCTGGACAACGGCCTCACCCCGGCCAGCGTCATCATGGACGCGCCCATCGTCTTCGCCAACGCGGAAGCAGGCACCGTCTGGCGTCCGGAAAACTACGAGAACATCTTCTACGGCCCCACGCTGCTCTCCACCGCGCTGGCCAAGTCGCGCAACCTGGTCACCATCCGGGTGGCGCAAAAAATCGGCGTGCGCACGGTCATCGAGCGCGCCCGCGCCCTGGGCATAGAATCCGAATTGCCCGAAAACCTGTCCATCGCGCTCGGCTCCTCGGCCCTCACCCTGACGAACCTCTGCCAGGCCTACACGGCCTTCGCCCGCGACGGCTCCTACGTGAAGCCGCGGCTGGTGCTCTCCGTCACGAGCGCCTGGGGTGAAACCCTGTACAAGAGCGAGCCCGAATATGTGGAGGCGGTGAGCCCGCAAAACGCCTTCCTCATGGCCTCCATGCTCAAGGAGGTCATCAACGTGGGCACCGGCGGCGCGGCCAAGGTGCTGGGCCGACCGCTGGCAGGAAAGACCGGCACCACCAACAACGAGCAGGACGCCTGGTTCATCGGCTTCACCCCGCATCTTTTGACCGGGGTGTACGTGGGCTACGACCAGCTCCAAAGCATGGGCCGCGAGGGGTCCGGCGGCCGCACGGCCCTGCCCATCTGGCTTGAGTACCGCCGCGCCGTGGAGGACCGCTACCCGCCCGACGACTTCCTGCCGCCTGAAGGCATCGTGTGGGCGCGGGTGGAAAACAGCCAAGCCATCGGCTCCAAGGGCCAGCCTGCGCCGGAGAGCTACTTCCTGCCCTTTGTGGAGGGAACCCAGCCCGAGCAGACCGATGTCGGCGCCGCCGAAACCGGAGACTCCACAGCCAGCGATGCGGACCTTATGAAGCTTGGCTTCTAATATTGATTGGGGAGCATCACCATGGACATACGGTGTATTCTAGACTTCTTAACACAATACGCTGTCGCACTAACAGCGCTCACTGGCATTCTGGGTATTCTTAGTACGGTTGTTATCGGATTATTGTCAGGCAGGTTTGCTCTCAAATCCGTTTACAAAGCAGCGGAGCTTAACGCAAGGGCGGCAAGGCTAAAGGAAATCCAACAGGTCAAGGATACGCGTGAAGCTCTTAACATGGAGCTCACTAATCTTTTAGAAATCTACAACGGTGGTGAGGGGCTAAAAATTCTTAACTCCTCTTTCAATTCGCCGCACCACCCGCAAAGGGGTTACATCCCTGAATTTGGCCCACCGCTTATGCTTTACACTCTCGGACCAGCGATTGGGAAGCTCGACAAATCTGACTGTGGTTTCTTTCTCTTGGCCTACCGGACGGCGATGCAACTCCAAAGCATGTTCAAGAGGTACCAAGAACTATTGGAAGAACAAGAGCGCCCTCGCACCTACCTTAAAGAATGTCGCAATTTCGAGAGCGTTATCAAAACGCAGATTCATCAAAGTGCCCAAGACATCCGAGGAACGGACGAGAATATGCGACAGCTCATCCGATACGCACAGGAATTGCTCTCACGCCCACTCGATGAAGAGGGAAAACCAATTGGCTCTGTTGAAGAAACATTGGCTAATTTGAAAAAGACAAAAACTTCTTAGCCCACCTCAAAGCAGTTACACTTCGTCACTCTTCTACATACAAAGAACATACTGAAACTGCTTCATTATTCTGAAATATTTTTCCCAAATTCGCTGGGGTAAAGGAAAGCAATATGCCTAGGTACCCCCTCTACCAGGTGGACGCCTTCGCCGAAGGCCCGTTCACGGGAAACCCGGCAGCAGTGGTGCCGCTTGCGGCCTGGCTGCCGGACGAGACCCTGCTCGCCATCGCCGAGGAGAACAACCTCTCCGAGACGGCTTTTTTCGTGCCCCTGCCGCCGGAAAGCGGGGCCGACTACCACCTGCGCTGGTTCACCCCCACCTTCGAGATCGACCTGTGCGGCCACGCCACGTTGGCCTCGGCCTGGGTGGCGTTCAACGAACTCGGCTTCACTGGCCCGTGCGTGCGGTTCCGCTCGCAAAGCGGACCGCTCGCGGTCACCAACGAAAACGGCGTCCTGACCCTCGACTTCCCCTCCTGGCCGCCCAGCCCAACGCCCGTCACGGAAGAGATGGTCCGCGCCTTCGGGGCCACCCCGCTTGAGGCCCACGCAGGGCGCGACCTGCTCTGCGTCTTTGCGGACGAGGACGTGGTGCGCGGGCTCACCCCGGACCACGCGGCCTTCCACAAGCTGCCCTACGTGTGCAACATCGCCAGCGCGCCGGGCAAAACAGGCGGAGCATACGACTTCGTGTCCCGCGTGTTCTGCCCGGAGGTGGGCGTGCCCGAGGACCCGGTGACCGGCTCGGCGCACAGCCTGCTCACCCCCTTCTGGGCCGCCAGGCTGGGCAAGACGCGCCTGCGCGCGTGGCAGGCGTCCAAACGCGGGGGACGGCTGGAGTGCGAATTGGCTGGCGACAGGGTGCGCATTGCGGGTCGCGCGGCCCTCTACCTGCGTGGCGAAATCGTGGCGCTGGGGCGGTAAGGCTCGATGGACAGCTTTTTCGTCGCCGTGTGCTGCCTGACCCTGGGCGTTGTGCTGCGCCGCCTGGGCCGCCTGCCCCAGGGGGCGGACCGCTGCGTCGCCGGGGTGGTCATCCAGCTTTCAGCCCCGGCGGTGTGCTTCAGCGCCGCCCGCACCATGCCCATTTCCGCCGAAATGCTGCTCCCGGCCAGCATGGCCTGGGTGGTCTTCGCCGGTGCTGGGGTCTTCTTCGGACTCCTGCGGCGTCCTCTGGGCCTCTCGCGGGAGACCTTCGGCTGTCTCATGCTCACCGCGGGCATCAGCAACGCCATTTTCATCGGCCTGCCTATGATCGAAGCGTGCTACGGCCACGAACTCACCTATGTCGCCTTCCTGTGCGACAGCCCCGGCACCTCGCTGGTGCTGGCCCTTCCAGGCGTGCTGCTCGCCGCGCACCTTTCGCCCCTGGGGCGCAAAAACATGGGCAAGGGCGAACGTGTGCGCCAGGCCCTCATGCGGGTGGCGGCCTTTCCGCCCTTTCAGGCCCTGCTGCTGGGGCTGGCGCTGCGCGGCGTGGCGTTGCCGGACTGGCTGCTTGCCGGTGTTCGGCACATCGGCATGACGCTGGTGCCGCTGTCCCTGCTGGCCGTGGGCCTCGGCCTCTGCATCAAGCCCCCGCGCGGGACAGCCGCGCCCCTGGCCCTGGCCCTGGTCTACAAGCTCCTGCTCGCCCCGCTTCTCATGCTGGGAGTGGCCGTATTCGGCTTCGCCAACACCGGTCTGGTGGCGCAGGTCACCATATTCGAAGCCGCCATGCCGCCCATGGTCCTGGGGGGCATATTGGCCACCGAGAACGGCCTGGACCCGGAGTTGGCGGCGATTGTCGTCAGCCTGGGCACGGCCCTGTCCTTCGTCACCCTGCCCCTGTGGCGGCTGGCCCTTTCTGCCTTGTAAAGCCGAACGAACACAGTGTTACGAATTTAATTTTCTTGCTACGGCAAGAAAGCTATGGCATGGAAGAGGGAGCAGCAGCGAGACCCCCTCGCCAGTTTGCAGGAAGCCAGCGGCCAACGCTCCGACACTCCCCCGGCAACAGGGAGTGCCCCCGGAGCTTGGCCGCTGGCCCAGTCCCCCACCGCGCCCCGGCTACCCAAGGGCCGCAAGCACGAAGAACCAGCCCACGCCGCAGGCCAGCAACAGCGCGCAAGGAGCCAAAAGCCGCCTCCAGGCCTGGCCCAGATCCGTGCCGAAAAACTGGCAGGAGAGCACGAAGCACACGTGCAGTGGCGAAACCATGACCCCGGTGAAGCCCGAAAACAGCGCCAGGGTCAAATGCGGCATGAGCTGGGCGCCAGCCGGATCGACGGTGTGCAACACACCCAGAATGATGGGCACTGTGGCCCCTACGAAGGCCACGGTGATGCCGGAAATGAACCCGACAAGAAACGGCAGCGCGAGCGTGAGCGCGAAGAGCGCTCCCGGCCCTGCGCCCTGGCGGGCCAATTGGCCCACCGCGCCGGAGGCTTGCAACACATCCTTGAACACCAGCACGGACACCACCAGCGCCACAAGGCGGTACAGCTCGCGATCGGCCAGCACCCCGGCCACAAAGCCCGGCCCGACCTTGTTCTGGAACAAGGAGCAGACAATGGCCAGCACCAGCGCGGCCATGATGCCCAATTCAAAGGGGAGATCAGGCGCAAAAAGCGTCATGCCCACCTCGAAGCCCAGGCCGCAGCCGATGGCGATGAGCATGGGCAAGCCCTCGCGCAGAGCGGCGCGCCAGTCTCGCGGGGGGCGCTGGCCTTGCGGCGCTCCGGCCAGGTGCGCCACGGCAGGGCGCATGATGAACGCCCAGCCCAATAGCGCACAGAGCAGGATGCACGGGCTTGTGGCGGCGATGACCCGCGCCAGCGGGACTCCGGCCAGGGACGACGCCAGGATGATGCCCGGGTACAGGGGCCAGCACAGCTCCCACAGGTGACGGAACCAGTAGTTCACCAGCGCGGTGTCGCGCCGCGCAAGGCCGAGTTCGTCGGCCATGTCGCGCACCAGCGGCGCGGAGAACACCGCCCCGCCCGGCATGGGCAAAAAGCCCACCAAAGCCGGAAAGAAGGCCAGCCGAAACCGGGGGTCGCCCAAAAATCCCGTGGCCGCCTGCATCAGCCGCCGCGTCTGGCCGCTCTTCTCCAGCACTTCGGAAAAGAACAGGATGAGCGCCATGATGAGGATGAGGAACACGGTTTCGGGCTCCACCAGCGACACCGCCGCCACGCCCGCCCACTGCAGGGGCGACATGCCGAAGCTCATGGCGAGGACAAAGCCGCCCGCCAGCACCGAAAGCCACAGGGGGCGGCGCAGGCGAAGGCCCGCCAGCATCACGCCGAAGGCGAACAGCACCTTGCCCAATGGCAGCACAGGCTCCAGAGAATGCGCGAGTTCCGTCACGATACAGGCTCCTTGCGCCGGGCGCATTGCCAGCGGCGAGAGGCGGTGATACTCCCTTTGCGCATCGGCCGAAAGCCCCCCGGACAGGGGCGCGCCCGGCCGCCGGATACCTTCAAGGAGACGCCCATGTCCACCGCCATAGCCCCGCACATTCCTCCTGCCGCTCCGCAAACCCTGGTGCGGGATCCGGCCCTCAGACAGGCCATGCGCGCGCACATCCAGGCCGTGATCCAGGCGCGCGTAGCGCAGGACGAGGACCGCCGCGCCGAGGCCCTGCGCGACTACCTCGCCGTGACCCAGGCCGCAGCCGACCTGGACGCGGCCAGCACCCTCTCCACCATGATCCCCCCGCTGCTGCCGTCGCTCTATCGGCGCTGGGCGGGCATGTTCGCGGACCGCCTCTTCGAGACGGCCAGCGAGGAGCAGCTGCGCGTGCTCTGCGACGGAAGCGAAGAGAACGGCGCGGCGCTTGCCCTGGCCTATGTCATGTTTCTGGAGTCGGAGCGCATGGAACGGCGCATGAGCGAGGATCTTTGCGCCCTGGGTCGCGGCGCAGAGGGGGGACAGGAGGTCCAGGAAAAGATGGCGGACATGGCCGCCGGCTACATCCGCGCGCGCGTGGCCAAGCTGGCGGAAAAGCAAGCGATCAAAAAGAAGTAGGCTAGACCGTCCTGGGCGTGTCCAGCACCCGCTCAACCGCCAAAGCAGCGGCCGGACCGTCCAGGGGATCATCGTCCCCGGCCAGTTCCACCAGGCCCACTTGCAGGTTCAACTCTCGCGACAGCGCCACCCGCTCCGGGTCGAAAAAGAGCTTCCAGACCACGGCGGCCTTGCGCAGGCGGTCCAGCCGGGCCAGCACCAGCCCCAAAAACAGGATGGCCCGGTTGTCCTTGCGGTTCTTCTGCAACAGCCGCTCGAACTCCACCTTGGCCTGGATGAACTGCCCCTGGCGGTACAGGCACTCGCCATAGCGCTGCCGCGCCTCGCCATTGGCCGATTCCTCGGCCAGGAATTCCTTGTACAGGGTGGCGGCGGCGGCGAAATCCCTCACGCCAAAGGCCGCGTTGGCCTGGGCGAGCAGGGGCGCGGTATTCGACGCCACGGCCACCGGGGCGGGCTCGGCCCCGCGCGCCCGGTCCAGAAAACCGAACAGCAGCCTGCGCCGCGAAACGTCGATCTCTTCCTTTGCGTCCTTTGCCACGCTTTCCCTCCAAAACAGCTCCCGATACGCGCGAACTGCACGCGGGGCCTTGCGATTCCTGGGCGCAGAGCATACTTCTTTCGGCTACGGGGTCAAGCCGCAATCGCCTTGGGAGGGACTGAAAGCCGATGCGCCACACGCTGCATGGATGGACGGGACGTGTGCTTCACGTGGACCTGTCCGGCGGGACGTTTCAGACCCAGCCCCTGCCGGAGGAGACCCGCCGCGACTTCCTGGGGGGCAGGGGGCTGGCCATGCGTCTGCTGCGGAACGGCTTTGGCCTGGCCTGGGACGCGCCGGACATGCCGCTCATCTTCGCGGCCGGGCCCCTTACCGGCACAGAGGCCCCGGCCTCCAGCCGCTGCCACGCGGCCAGCCGCTCGCCCCTCACCGGGGCTGTCGGCGACGAAAGCCTGGGCGGCGAGTTGGGCATGGAGCTCAAGCGCGCAGGCTTCGACGCACTGATCGTCACCGGGCGCGCGACCGGCCCGCGCGGCATCGAGATCGACGGCGGCGAGGCGCGGTTGACGGACGCCTCGGCCCTCGTCGGCCTGCCAACGCCGGATCTGTTTTTGAAACTGCGGGAGCAACGCCCTTCCGGGGCCCTGCTGGCCACAGGCCCGGCTGCGGATAACGGCTGCCCGCTGGCCGCGCTCATGACCGACGCCCGCACCGCGTCCGGGCGCTGCGGGCTTGGCCTCGCGGCGGGAGCCAAGGGCCTCAAGTACATCGCGGTGCGTGGCTCCGGCGTGGTGCGCGTCGCCGATCCGGCCGGACTTTCGGGCGCTGTGGAGGACATTCTGCGCCTGGTCCACGCCTCCCCGGCACTCATGGGGCAGTACGGCTTCCATCGCCACGGAACCATGAGCCTCTTCGACCTCATGGACGCCCGGCGGATGATGCCCACGGACAATTTCGCGCGCACGCGCCTTGCCCACGCCGGGGGGCTCAACGCCCACGCCTTCGAGTCCAGATACCACCCCCTGCGCAGGGGCTGCCCTGGCTGCCCGGTGCAGTGCATGGCCCTTTCCGGAGACGGCCGCCCCATGCCGGAATACGAGGCCCAATGCGGTTTCTCGGCCCTCATCGGCAACAGCGCCCCGGAACTGGTCATGCGGGCCAACGACTTCTGCGCCTGCCTGGGGCTCGATCCCGTGGGCGCGGCCTCGGCCCTGGCCTGCCACCGCGAGCTTACGGGCTGCCAGTACGGCCCGGATCAGGTGCTGGCGCTGCTGCTCGGCATGGCCGCGGGCCAGGGGCCGGAGGCGGCCCTTGGGCGCGAGCTGGGCCTGGGCGTCGCCGCCTACGCCGCCAAGCAGGGTCGCCCGGAACTGGCCATGGCCGTGAAAGGCCTGGCCCTGCCGCCCTTTGACCCGCGCGGAGGCTATGGCCTGGCCCTGGCTTACGCCGTAAGCACCCAGGGCGGCAGCCACCTGCGCGCCAATCCGCTGAGCCACGAGGTGCTGCGCAAGCCCGTGGCCACGGACCGTTTCAGCTTCTCCGGCAAGGCGCGCAGCATCAAGCTCGCCGAGGACGCCTTTGCGGCCGCGGAATCCCTTACCCTGTGCCGTCACCTGCTGCTGGCCGCCGGGCTTGAGGAATACGCCCGCGCCCTGGCCGCCGTCACGGGCGAACCGACAACCGGGGCCGAACTCATGGCCGTGGGCGAACGCATCTGCGTGCTGGAGCGCCAGCTCAACGCGGCCTGGGGCTTTGGCTCGGTCCACGACGACCTGCCGGAGCGGTTCTTCACAGAGCCCGGCAGCGGCGCCGCGGACCTGCCCGTGCCGCCCATCCCGCGCCAGGACTTCCTGCGCGCCCGCGAGGCCTATTGCACCATCCGGGGGCTGGACGCCCAGGGGCGGCCCCTGCCGGAGACCGCCGCGCGCCTGGGCCTGCAAGTGGAACCCGCGCACCATGCGGAGGAGCGCGCATGAGGGAGCAGCTGCTCAAATATTCGACCAAACTGGCCCAGGCGGGCCTGTGCGCGCCGGGCGAGCCCCTGCTGGCCGCCCTGGATGCGGACGTCAGCTTCAGCCGGGCGGACGACCCGCGCCAGCCAGTGGCCCAACAGGTGCTGCACGAGCTTGGGGCCAGCGCCCTGCTTCTTGCGGAACCGGTCGGTCCCTGCCAGGAAGCCATGCGCATCCTGGCGCAGGCGGCCTTGGACACAGGCCAGGACGCCGTGACCCCCGGCGACTGCGAGACGCGCACCTTCCTGCACGACCTGCCCGTGGTGGACGGCCTTGACCCCACGGCGCTTGCCCGCGCCCTGGCCCGGCGAAAGGGCTGCATCGTGCTGCATCACGGCCGCGCCCTCATGGCCGCCGCTGGGGCCGTCAGCCCGGAACAGACCTTCGTCACGGCCAGCTCCGTGGCTTTCGCCTGCTTCGTCGCCTACTTCTCCCGGCGGCTGCGCCAGGCCAGGCAGGGCGACCTTACCCCGTACCTGCACCGGGAACTGGCCCACATGCGCGACTTGGTGGAAGCCGACCAGAAGCGTCTGCCGCACGCGCCGCCGGAACTCATGGCCGGTCCCTTCTCCCACGCGGACCAGGCCCGCGCCGCAATGGCCCAGGCAGGGCGGGCAGTGGTGGACTACGGGCTCGTGGACTCGTCCTTCGGCAACGTGTCCTGCAGGCAGGCGTCTCCGGAAGGCGAGCTGTTGCTCATCAGCCAGACCGGGAGCGCCCTGGACGAATTGGAAGGCCTCATCGACCCCTGCCGCATGGACGGGACCTCCTGCGTGGGGCTCACCGCATCCAGCGAATACAGTGCGCACAAGGCCGTGTACGATGTCTGCGGCGCGCGGGTCATTCTGCACGGGCACCCGCGCTTCGCCGTGATCCTGTCCATGGATTGCGAGCATCTGGACTGCCCGGGCCAGGGCGGCTGCCACCGCGCCTGTTCGCGACCCCGCGCCGTGGAAGACGCCGCGTCCGGGCTTGTCGCGCCCATCGTTCCGGGCGAGGTGGGCGCCGGGCCGTACGGGCTGTGCAACACCCTGCCTCCGGCCCTGGCCTCGGCCCCTGCGGGCGCTGGCGGCGGTCGGGCGGCCATCGTGTACGGCCACGGGCTGTTCGCCGCGGCGGACGACGATTTTCGACCCGCCTTCGCCATGCTTCTGGAAACCGAGCGTTTCTGCCGCCGGGAGTACTTCCGGCGGGTGGACGCCCTGTGCGGCGCGGGCACATAAGCCGGCACGCCGGGAATCCCCGCAACATTTGATTTCCCTTGGCGCGGCAAGGGTGGTACGCCAGCCTTCCCGATGCAAGGCCCCATGGCCGCGCGGCGGAACAACAGCAAAGAGACGGACCATGACCGACGAACGGCGCGCCGCGCTGCTGCCCATGCTGGCGCTCACTGCGGCGAGCATCCTCTGGGCCAGCGCCTTCATCGCCTTCAAGCTGGCCTTCCAGGCCTACGACACCATGTTCGTGGTCTTTGCGCGCATGGTGGTGGCGGTGCTGTGCTTCATGCCGCTGTACCCGCGCTTCCGCTCCCAGCCCTACCGCAAGGGCGACTGGAAGCCCATCGCGCTCATGGGCCTGTGCGAGCCGGGCCTCTACTTCCTCTTTGAGACCGCGGCCATCAAGAACACCGAGGCCGCCCAGGCGGGCATGATCACCGCCATGCTGCCCCTGCTGGTGGCTGTGGGCGCGCACTTCATCCTGAAGGAGCGCGTCAGCGCCCGCACCTGGGCCGGGTTCGGTCTGGCCGTTTGCGGCGCGGTGCTGCTCTCGCTCTTGTCCTCGGCCACGGAAAACGCGCCCAACCCAACCATGGGCAACTTCCTGGAATTCCTCGCCATGTGCTGCGCCATGGGCTACACCATCCTGCTCAAGAAGCTCTCGGCGCGCTATTCGCCCATGTTCCTCACCTTCACCCAGGCCGCCTTCGGCTGCCTGTTCTTCCTGCCCCTCATGTTCCTGCCGGGGCAAAGCCTGCCGCGCGAATTCGTGCTGGTTCCGGCCCTGTCCATCGCGTATCTGGGCGCGGCCAGCACCATGGGGGCCTACGGTCTGTACAGCTACGGGGTGAGCAAAATCCCCGCCAGCCAGGCTTCGGCCTTCATCAACCTCATCCCCGTGGCCACAGTGCTCATGGCCTGGGCCGTGCTGGGCGAGACCTTCGGCCTGGGGCAGTACCTGGCCTCGGCTTTGGTGCTGGGCGGCGTGTTCCTGAGCCAGGACCGCTCAAGCCGGGCCGCGCCAGGGCAGAACCCGGCAAGCCGCAACGGGAAAGCCAGGGGCTAGGCCATGTTCGGCCGCACGCGCAAACCCGCCCGGCCCGAGCCTCCCGCGCGCTTCGAGCTGCTTCTGGACGGCGAACCCGCGCCCGTGGAGCTCTCCTTCGACGGCTTCCGCAGTCTGCGCATCTCCATCCGGCCCGAGGGGCTGCTGCGGGTGCGCGCGCCCAAGGGCACTTCCAAGGCCTTCATCCTGGAGCGGCTGGAGGCCAAGGCGGCCTGGATACACAGACATCTCGAATCCTTCCGCCAGCGCAAACAGGCCGCGCCCCCGCCGCTGTTCGAGGACGGCGCCAGACTGTTGCACCTGGGCGCCCAGCTGACCTTGAGCCTTGCGCGGGAACCGCGCAACAGCGTGCGTCTGGAGGGTGAACGCCTTATCGTGGCCACCCGCCGGGAGCCCACGCCCGAGGCCGTGCGCAGGCTGGTGGAAGGCTGGCGGACCGTGCAGGCGCGCGAACTGTTCGCCCACGTCATCCGCGAACTGCTGCCGCGCCTGGACGCACTGGGCGCGCCCAGGCCCAAGGCCCTCACCATTCGCGCCATGAAAAGCCGCTGGGGCAGTTGCTCCCGCCAGCGGCGCATCACTCTGAACCTGCACCTCGTCAAGGCCCCGCTCGTCTGCATCGAGTACGTGGCCGCCCACGAACTCTGCCATCTGCTGCGCCACGCCCACGACGCCCGCTTTTACGCCCTGCTCGCGGCCGTCATGCCGGACTGGAAACAGCGCCGCGCCCTGCTGGCCGCACAGCCCATGGACTAACCCAGAGAGTGGAACTCGCAGCCGATGATGGGCTTGACCGTTTCTGCGCTTTCGGTATTGTGCTGACAATACCGGCTCTGCCGCACGCGGGCCCGGGTGGAACGCATACGGCGCGGCCCCGCACAATCCAAGGGAGGAAGCATGGGCGGAAGCAGTGGGACAGTCAGGGGAAAATTTGCGGCCTGGCTCTGTGCGGCCGGGCTGTGCCTGGGCCTCGCGGGGGCGGCCCTGGCGGCCGGAGGCGCAAGCCATGCTCCAGTCTGGCCGGGCGGCAAGGCCCTCAAGCAGCGGCTGGCCCTTGGCAAGAAGCTCTATGCCGAGCAATGCCTGCCCTGTCACAGCATCGGCGGGGACGAGAACGACATCAAGCCCCTGACGCGCCATGTGGCCACCGTGGGCATGGAGGCGTACATCACCGGCCAAGGTCGGCTCTTCGACCACATGCCGCTCTTCGAGGGCACGGCCAAGGACAAGCGCGCCCTGGCGGAATACATCACCATCGTCATCAACAAGCGCAAGCCCGATGATGTGCAAATGGTTCCGGTGAAGCCCCTCAGGCACGAGGTCCCGCCCTTTGATCCTGCCAAGGACGCGTACGTACTGCTGGCCTGGAACACGCTGGGCATGAAGTGCATCACCGACGCCGACGCCTTTTTCTCCTTCCTGCCGCCGGGCAACGCTTTCAACGCCGTGCTCGTCAAGCGCGGGCCGAAGCCGGTGCTGGTAAGCCAGGGGGTGGAGCTCTCCTACGAGGTCCAGGACGGCTTCAAGAATCCCTCGGCCCACGTGGATTTGTGGAAATTCGCGCCGTCCCTCCTGGGCAAGGAGCTGCCGCTCAACGTCTCGGCCTCGGGCAAAGGCATGGCCGGAACCCTGGCCTACAACGAAAAGACGAAGCTCTTCGAGGCCGCAGGCATTCCGGTGACGCCATTCTCGGACGACGGGAGCATCAACCCCTACCCGCTGTTCACCATGCGGGCCAAGGACTCGTCCGGCGCGCTGCTGGCGCAGACCAGATTCGTGGCCCCGGTGGGCTCGGAGATGGGCTGCCGCAGCTGCCATGGCGGTCCCTGGCGCAAGAACGGAGTGTCCGGCGTCTCCGCCGAGACGGCCAAGAACATCCTGGCCGTGCATGACAAGCGCTCCGGCACGCAGCTGCTGGCTCAGGCCGAAAAGGGCAAGCCCGTGCTCTGCCAAAGCTGCCACCCGGACCCGCTGCTGAACGCGCCCGGCGACCCCAAGCGCCTGAACCTTCCTGCGGCCATCCACGGCTTTCACGCCAACTACCTCACCGGCCAAGGCGAGGTGACCTGCTCGCGCTGCCACCCGGACAGCCCCACCGGGGTCACCCGCTGTCTGCGCGACAACCATCAAGCCTACACGATCGGATGCTCGCGCTGCCATGGCCTGCTTGAGGACCACACCATCTCGCTGCTCAAGGGCGAGCTGAACCAGGGCAAGGCCCGGGCCGCCAGCTTCATGGAGCACCTCAAGCCGCAGATGGTCAAAAACGCGGACGCGGTGAAGGCGCGCTCTCCCTGGCTGCAGGAGCCGGACTGCTCCACGTGCCACACGGACGGCAAGCGGCCCGACCGCAAGACCTCCATGGCCTTCAACGTCTGGGTGGAAGGTCCGGGCAAGCTCTTCCGCGCCCAGAAGGACGCCATGGGCTCCATGCCCTGCATCGGCTGCCACGGCGCGCCGCACGCCACCTACGTGGCCCAAAGCGACTACGGCAAGGACCGGGACAACATCCAGCCCGTGCAGTACATGGGCTTCGCCGGAGTGCTGGGCGCGCGCGGGCAGTGCGTGGTGTGCCACACCCAGGGCATGAAGGCCGATCGGCACCATCCGGTCCCGGTCATGAAGATCCCCGCCAGATAGCCGACAAAAGCGGAACCATCGCCAAAAGGCCTGGGTCGCGGATGCGCCCAGGCCTTTTCATCTTTGTGCGCGCCTCGGCGTTGGTTTCGTTTGCGTTCCAAAATATATTTCGTTATTTTTTTCACATGGCGCAATCCCGCGCTGTTCCCCCCAACCCAGGAGGCCAGGAATGACCCCTCGCGCCCTGCTTCAGGCCCTCTGTTCACTCGTGCTTTGCCTCGGATTCACAGCCATGGCTTTGGCCGCCGATCCGCCGCAGGACCAGCGCAAACACACGCCGCTCGGCAAGTACCTCACCTCTCCCGAAGCGCATGAGCTTTGGAAAGCGGGAGGGGTGGCCATCGTGGATGTACGCACGCCGGAAGAGTACGATTTCGTCGGGCACCCGACAATGGCCCCCAATGTCCCCGTGCAGTTGTGGGTGGGCAAATTCGACGCCGGGAAGAAGGCCATGCCCCTGGCGGACAATCCGGCCTTTGTGGACCAGATGAAGCTGCGCTTCAAGCCCGGCGACGCCATCGCGATGCTCTGCCGCTCCGGTCACCGCAGCGCCCTTGCGGCCAAGAAGCTCATTGCGGCGGGCTTCACCAACGTCTTCAACATCATTGACGGCTTCGAGGGCGACAAGAACACAGACAAGGCCAGCCCCGGATTCGGGAAGCGGACGGTCAACGGCTGGCGCAACGCGAACCTGCCCTGGACCAACGATCTGGACGAAAAACTGGTGTTCCAGGCCGACAAGTAGTCTTCGGCTTCCCCGGCTCAAGCATTCCAAGGGCCTCGGGCGACAACGCCCGCGGCCCTTTTCCATGCAAAACGCTCGCTACCGTGTCTGCGCACCTGCGCCCAAGCGCAGACGCCGCAAGTGTTCCGTGAGCAAGCGTTCGGACACCCCAGAACGGTCAAGCTCGCGCAGCCTGCGGCTGATGTAGCGGGACAGAGCCGCGCAGGGCGAACGCCGGGAAAACCCGAAATGGATATCCTGTTCGGAAATCGGCGCGCCCAAGGGCACGATGTCGGCCATTTCCGGGTGCCGCGCCGCATATGCCTCGCCCACGTAGCGGCTGGTCACAAAGTAGTCGATCCTGCCCGCGTGGAGCTTCTTGAAGTTGCCCTCCATGTCCTTGGCCTCCTCCAGGGACAACTCGGCCCGCCAGTACTCGTCGAACCCCGCGCCAAAGGTGTCGCCCATGCTGAGCCCCCCGCGCCGCCCCTTGAGGTCCGCCCAGGACGTGAACGGGAAGGCCCGGTTCTTTCGGACAAACACCACTATGGGATTGGGGAAGGCGCGCGCCGGGACGAAGGTCAAATACCGGGAACGCTCCGGGGTGATGCGCAGACTCAGAATCAGGTCGATCTCGCCGCGCTCGGCCAAAAGCAGCGCCCGTTTCCACGGAAGCGCCACGGGCTTGAGCCTCACGCCCGGCGGCGCGGCAAGCTTGAGCAGATCGACGCTTGCGCCCACAAGTCGCCCCTTGCTGTCAACCCAATGGTATGGCGGATAGTTGGGATTGGCGGTGTAGACAAGCTCCGGGCATTGCGCCGCCAATTCCGAAGCCTCGCGTTCCTGCGACGCCGCCGCGGCAGGGGCATCCGCGCTGGCGGGCGAAGCCAGACAAAGACATGACAGCAGAAGCAGGAGCACGATTGCGCGCATGGCGATTCACCCCACTCTCTGCTTCCTGACGCATTTATGGGGTTGGGGCAAGAGGAGGACCGTCAACAAGGCCAATCAAACAGCTTCGACGGGCAAAAAAAGGCCACGGGGGAACGCGCCAAGGCCCAACCCACGGCGTGCCTCGCCCATGAGGGCCACGGCGGCCGCTTCGCCCTCCGGGCCAAGGTCCAGGCTGGCCTCGGTGACAAAGGTCTCGATATGCCTTGCGATAACCTCCGGGTCCATCTCCTGCGCGTGTTCCCGAATGTACAGCGCGCTGGCTTCGGGATGCGCGCGGGCGTGGCGCAAGCTTTGGCGGATCCCCTCGTCCACCGCCCGGCACAGATCCAGGCCAAGACTGCGGCGCATGACGATGCAGCCCAGCGGAATGGGCAGACCGCGCGCGTCCTCCCACCAGGCCCCAAGGTCGAGCAGGCGCGAAAGCCCTCGCTCGGCATAGGTGAACCGTCCTTCGTGGATCACGACCCCGGCGGCGCACGCGCCGGATTCCACCGCGGGCATGACCTCGTCGTAGACCAGCTCCACCAACCTGGGCGCGATGCCCCGCTCCCTGCACAGCAGGCCAAAGATGAGCGCCGCCGTTGTGCGGCTGCCGGGAATGGCCACGGGGCGACCATCCAGGTCCTCCAGCCGAACGCCCGCCCTGGCCACCAGAATCGGCCCCACGCCGCGGCCAAGGGCACCGCCCGCGCGCAGCACCAGATATTCGTCCAGCACCGCCGCTGCCGCAGCCACGGAAACCTTGCACACGTCCGGCTCGTGCCCGGCCGCAGCCTGGTTCAGGCGCTCCACATCGGCCAGGCGCACGGCGAACTCCACGCCCGGCACGCGCACCAGCCCGGCCGAAAGGGCGTGGAAGATGAAGGTGTCGTTGGGGCAAGGCGAATAGTGCAGGCTCAGTCGCACGGCATGTCTCCGAATTGTATTGACTTGTGCTTGAAACGCGGCGGAGCGGTTGACAGGGATGCCCGCCCGGCATACCAATGACCACCCGGTCATTTCTCCGGGCACTGTACCCCGCAGCCCAGCCGGAGGCAAGCCCAAGCCCATGGACGCCCCACGCCCAGCGCCGCTTCCCGTCTTTGACAAGCTGGCCCCGCTCAAACAGGGCCGCGTGTTGGAGGAATCCCTGGCCGAATTCGCGGAACACGGCTACCATCAGGCCAGCGTCAACCGCATCGTGGCCCGGCTGGGCATCGCCAAGGGTTCGCTGTTCCAATACTTCGGCAACAAGGAGGGGCTGTTCCGGCACCTGTTCGCCAGGGCGCTGGAGGAAATCAAGGCCCCGCTGAAAGCCATACGCGATGCGGACGCCGGAGAGCCTTTCCCGCTGCGACTGCGGCGGGTGTTCGTGGAAGGCGCGGCCTTTGCCCGGGCGCATCCGCGCATCTGGCGCATCTACCGGCGCATGGCGGCGCAGGAGGACTTCCCCCTGCGCGAGGCCCTGCTGTCCCAACTGCGCGGCGAAGCGCTGACCTATTTCCGCGAACTGGTGGAGGGCGGCCAGGCGCGCGGGGAAATCCGCGCGGATCTGGACCCGCGTACCGCCGCCTTCCTTATCGAGGCCGCGCTGGACCGGGCGCTCAGCGCCCAGGATTCGCCCCTGCTCGACGCGGGGCATGGCCTCTCAAGCGCCGACCAGCCCCTGCGGGCCGCGCGTCTGGCCGCCCTGGCCGACACCCTGAGCCGGGGCTTTTGCCCGCCCGCACTCCAGAATGCAGACACAACACAGGCAGGAGATTCCCATGCGTGACGAACACCGCTTCGCCGACCTCGGCATCCTGGACATCGCCCACAAGGTCCATGCCGGAGAACGCCTGAGCATTGATGATGGCCACAGGCTGTACGCCTGCCCTGACGTGACCGCCGTGGGCGCCCTGGCGCATATGGTGCGCACACGGATGCACGGGAACGCCGCCTATTACGTGGTGAACCGCCACATCAACTACACCAACGTCTGCGTCAACGGCTGCGCTTTTTGCGCCTACCAGCGCGAGAAAGGCCATGAAGGCGGCTTCGAGCTCACCGTGGACCAGGCCCTGGAGCGCCTGCGCAACGCCCCACTGCCCCCGCGCGAGGTCCACATCGTGGGCGGCTGCCACCCAGACCTGACCCTTGCGTATTTCGAGGAACTCCTCACAAGCGTCAAACGCGAGTTCCCGGACGCGGCCCTCAAGTGCTTCACGGCCGTGGAGATCGCGCACTTCGCCGCCCTTGAGGGGCTGTCCACGCGCGGGGTGCTGGAGCGTCTCAAGGCTGCCGGGCTGGAAATGCTTCCCGGCGGCGGGGCGGAGATATTCGAGCCTTCCGTGCGCACGCGCATCTGCCCAAAGAAGTCCACTGCCGAAGAATGGCTGCGCATCCACGGCGAGGCGCACGAGTTGGGGCTCGCCACCAATTGCACCATGCTCTTCGGCCACCTGGAAGGCATCGGCGACCGGCTGGACCACCTGGACAGGCTGCGCCGCCTGCAAGACCAGTCCCTGGCCAAGGGCGAAGAAGGCTTCACCTGCTTCATCCCCCTGCCCTTCCAGACAGAGAACAGCGCCATCAAGGTGCGGCAGCCCCTTACGGGAACCGACGAGCTGCGCACCATCGCCATTTGTCGGCTTATGCTGGACAACATCCCGCACATCAAGGCCTACTGGGTCATGCTTACCGTAAAACAGGCGCAAGCCGCGCTCTTCTTCGGAGCCGACGACCTGGACGGCACGGTGGTGGAGGAGAAGATCGGGCACATGGCGGGCGCGCAAAGCCAGCAAGGCCTGTCCAAGAGCGCATTGGAGGCCATGATTCGGGGCATGGGCCTGGAGCCAGTGGAACGCGATGCGCGCTTCCGCCCCATCAGCCAGCCTCATGCCGCCAAATGCTGGACCGACGCGCCTTCCCCCGCCACCCTGGACGGCCTGCTGGACGCAGCGGCAAAAGGCGCGCGCCTGGACTTCGACACCGCGCAGGCGCTCTACCGGCACGCGGACCTGCACGGCCTGGCCCATGCGGCGCACCGCGTGCGGCTGCGCAAGCACCCGGAACCCATCGTAACCTACGTGGTGGACCGGAACATCAACTACAGCAACGTGTGCGTCTGCGCCTGCCGCTTCTGCGCCTACTTCCGCCCGCCGGGAAATCCGGACTGCTTCGTGCTCTCCCATGAGCAAATCGGCAAAAAGATCGAGGAGACCCTGGAACTCGGCGGCACGCAGATCCTCATGCAGGGCGGCCACCATCCTGATCTGCCGCTTTCCTGGTACGAGGACATGCTGGCCTTCATCAAGGGCACCTACCCCATCCACATACACGCCTTCTCTCCGCCGGAGGTGGCGCATTTCGCCAAGATTTCCGGGCTGTCCACCGCGCAGGTCATCGCCCGGCTCAAGGCGGCGGGACTCGACTCCATCCCCGGCGGCGGAGCGGAGATACTGGTGGACGCCGTGCGCTCCAAGGTTTCGCCCAACAAGTGTTCGGCCAGGCAATGGCTCCGCATCATGGAGGAGGCGCACGCCCAGGGGCTGCGCACCACCGCCACCATGATGTTCGGGCATGAGGAGGAGCCGGACGATCGCCTGCGGCACCTGTTCGCCGTGCGGGAGAGCCAGGACCGCTCCCTGCGGGGCGCCCGGGGGGGCTACACAGCCTTCATCCCCTGGACCTTCCAGCCGGAAAACACCAACATCGCCGCACGCAAACTGACCAGCGTGGAGTATCTGCGCGTTCTGGCCCTCTCGCGCCTGGTGCTGGACAACATCGACAACGTGCAGGTGTCCTGGGTCACCATGGGACCAAAAATCGCGCAGTTGGCGCTCTTCTTCGGCGGCAACGATTTCGGCTCCACTATGATCGAGGAGAACGTGGTTCGCGCCGCCGGGGTGAGCTTCCGCCTTTCGCGCCAGGAGATCGACCGGCTTGTGCTCACCGCGGGGTTCACGCCCAGGCAGCGCCGCATGGACTACTCGCAGGTTCCCCAAGCGCAAACGGCCGCCGCGCAGGAGGCGCTGGCCTGATGCTGCCCTTGTCCCCCGCCCCCATACGCCTGGGCCGCATCGGCTACCTCAACGTGCTGCCCCTGCACTACCCCCTGGAGCAAGGCATCCTCAAGCCGGATACGCCCTTCGAGCTGGTCTCCGGCCCGCCAGCCGAACTGAACGTCCTCATGGACCAGGGGCGGCTGGACCTTTCGGGATGCTCCTGCATCGAGTACGCGCGGCATCCGGAGAAGTACCTCATCGTTCCAGACCTGGCCATCGGCAGCCGGGGGCCGGTGCAGAGCGTGCTGCTCATCAGCCGCACCAGACCAGAAGAACTGGATGGGGCCAGCGTTCTGGTAAGCGCCCAGTCGCACACCTCGGCCGCGCTGGTGGACCTGCTGCTCCGGCAGCATGTCGGCGTGTCTCCGCGCTACCGCACCGGCGACGCCACCGCCCTGCTCGCGACCGGGGAACGGCCCCAGGCCATTCTCTGCATAGGGGACGAGGCGCTGAACCTGCGCCGACACCCGGACTACCCGCACCGCATGGATCTGGGCGAAGCTTGGCGCCAGTGGACAGGGCTGCCCTTCATCTTCGGACTGTGGATTGCGCGGCGAGAGCCGGCCTGCGCCCGACGCGAGGAAATCAAGGCCGGGGCGCGGCTGCTCATTCACGCCAAGAAATGGGGCCAGGCGAACCTGGACCGCATCTCCGCCGTGGCCGCCAGGGGCAGCATCCTCAGCGAGACGGAGATGCGTTCCTACTTCGACGGGCTGGTGTACGATCTGGGATTGGAGGAACTGGACGGGCTGCGGCTCTTCTATGAACGCCTGGCCGAGGCCGGGGTGATCCCGGCCCCGCCTGAGCTGGCGTTTCTGCCGTTGTAACGGCGCTTACGCCTTGGTGGCGTTGCGCACGTGCTCGATGAACAGGCTGGCAGCGGGCAAAAGCTCGCGTCCCTGCCGCTGGATGAGGTAGAAGGAGCGCTCCAGCTTCTGGGCAAGGACATCCAGGCAGACCAGCTCTCCCCTGTCCAGATGCGGCTGGGCGGCCAGGCGTGACACGACGCTGACGCCAAGGCCCGCCAAGGCGCACTGGATGGCGGCCTCCGTGCTCTCCACCCAGAGGCTGACTTTCAGGTCGCCAATGGTGATGGCCGCAGCCTTGAGCATGGTTTCCAGATACCGCCGCGTCCCAGAGCCCCGCTGTCGAAAAATCCAAGGCCAGGAGCGCAGATCGCGCAGGGTCTTCGGTTTATCGCGCCCTTCCAAAAGCGAGGGAGCCGCAACCATGACAAGTTCGTCGTGGTGCAGCGGCGTGGCGGAAATGCCCTGCTGCTCGGGCTGCGAGCCGACAATGCCGAGTTCAAGGCGCCCCTGCCCCACCTGGCGGATGATCGAATCCGTGTCCCCGATGGTCATGTGCACCCGCAAAGAGGGGTACATGGCCAGAAACTGCTTGAGCAGCGGGGGAAGGATGTAGTTGGCCGGAATGGTGCTGCCCCCAAGGAGCAGATCTCCCACCACCATGTCGCGCAAAAGCCCGATCTCGGAATTGATTCGCCCCACCTGCTGGAACACCTGCTTGGCGCCACGGTACAAGACCTCGCCAGCCTGTGTTGCCATGACCGTCCGTCCGAGGCGGTCGAAAAGCGGGACGCCCAGTTCCTCTTCCAGGTTGGCCACATGGGCGCTGATAGTGGGCTGTGAGAGCTGCAGTTCAAGGCCGGCCTTGGAAAAGCTCTTGAGCTCAAAAACCTTGCAAAAGGCTTCCAGTTTGCGGAAATCCATTTACCACCTCCGGTGTGCGGGCCTTTTAGCATTCGACATATCTATACGGCAAGACAAAAAAAAGGACGGCAAAGAGCCGTCCTTTTCAATGCACGCTTAAACTGGCGATCCGCCCTATTCGGCGGGCGCAGCTTCAGTCTTGGGCTCGGCCTTGGGGGCCGTGACTTCTGCACCCTGCTCGGCAAGCTTGGTCAGCTCGAAGATGACCATGGGGGCGCTGTCGCCCACGCGGGGCTGGGAGAGCTTGACGATACGGGTATATCCGCCGTTTCCGCCGGTGTAGCGGGGGCCAACCTCGTCGAAGAGGCGCTTCACCAACTGGTGGTTTCCAAGAACCTTGTAGGCCTGGCGACGGGCGCTCAGGTCGTTCTTGAGGGCCAGGGTGATGAGGCCATCCACCACGCCGCGCAGCTCTTTGGCCTTGGCCTCAGTGGTGCGGATGGTCTCGTGGATGAGCACGGCACGCGCCATGTTCTTGAACATGGCGCTGCGATGGGAGCTGTTGCGGTTGAGCTTGCGCCCGGACTTGTTATGCCTCATTTCTTTCTTTCCTCTTGAGCAGTTCCTGGAATTTTTTCTCCACGACCTCGTCGGTCATGCCAAAGCGCAGGTCCATGCTCTCCAGAACGCGGCGGATCTCATCCAGGGACTTGCGGCCAAAGTTCTTGGTCTTGAGCATGGCGTTTTCGGTGCGCTGGACCAGTTCGCCCACATACGCGATGTTGGCGGCCTTGAGGCAATTGGTGGCGCGCACGGAAAGCTCAAGCTCGTCGATGCTCTTGAGCAGGTTCGGATTGAGGTCCATGTCCATGTCCGCGCTCTTCTTCTTGTCCGAGGACTGCTCGTCGAAGTTGATGAACACGGAGAGCTGGTCCTTGAGGATCTTGGCGCTGTAAGCCACCGCATCCTCAGGGGACAGGGAGCCATCGGTCCAGACCTCAAGCAGAAGCTTGTCGTAGTTGGTCATCTGCCCAACGCGGGCCTGTTCCACCATGTAGGCGACCTTACGCACAGGGGAGAAGCTGGCGTCCATGGTGATGAGTCCAATCTCGTCTTCCAGGCCCTCGTGCATTTCGGAGGGCACGTAGCCCTTGCCCATGCGGACCTCGATCTCCATGCGCAGCTCGCGATCCTCGGAGAGAGTGGCGATGGGCTGTTCCGGATTCAAAACGCGAACGTTCTGATTTTCCTTGATGTTGGCAGCGGTGACAGGGCCCTTCTTGGTTGCCTCCAGGACGAGCTTCTGGGGCTCGACGCTGGTCATGGCCAAACGCACCTGCTTCAGATTGAGCACAATTTCGGTGACATCCTCAAGCACGCCCTTGACCGTGGTGAACTCGTGCTGCACGCCTTCGATGCGCACGGCAACGATGGCGGCACCCTGAAGGGAGGACAGCAGCACGCGGCGCAGCGAGTTGCCTATGGTGGTGGCAAACCCACGCTCCAGAGGCTCGCAAACGAACTTCCCGTACATGTCCGTGGACTTCGGGTCGCGCGCGAGTTGCTCCGGCCGCACCAGCTCGGACCAATTGCGTGTATTGATAAGCTTGTCGCCGTTTTGAATAAGCATGCCTACACCTGCTTATTTGGAGTACAGTTCGACGATGAGCTGCTCATTGATCGGGAACTGGATGTCTTCCCGGGTCGGCAGAGCCTTCACAACGCCCTTGAACGCGGCGCCGTCGCTCTCCAGCCAGGCGGGACAGCCACGGCGGGCAATGACTTCCTGCGCCTCGGTGATGACCGGGACCTTGCGGCTCGTCTCGCGCACCTCAACGATGTCATTGGGGCGAACAAGCAGAGACGGGATGTTGGCCTTGCGCCCGTTCAGGGTGAACAGGCCATGGCGCACAAGCTGGCGCGCCTGATCGCGGGAATTGGCGAAGCCGAGGCGGTAAATCACGTTGTCCAGGCGGCGCTCCAGCAAGATGAGAAGGTTGGCACCAGTGACGCCCTTCTGAGCCTCGGCGCGCTTGAAGTAGCTGCGGAACTGCGCCTCAAGAATGCCATACATGCGGCGCACGCGCTGCTTTTCACGCAGCTGAACGGCATAGTCGGTCAACTTCTTGCGGAGCTTGCCGGCAAAACCGGGAGCGTACGGACGGCGCTCATAGGAGCACTTGTCGGTGAAGCAGCGGTCGCCTTTGAGGAACAGCTTCTGCCCTTCGCGGCGGCAGAGCCTGCATTTCGCTTCAGTGTAACGAGCCAAGATTCTTCCTCCTTGGTCTTAGACGCGACGGCGCTTGGGAGGCCGGCAGCCGTTGTGCGGGATGGGGGTCACGTCGCGGATGAAGCTGACCTTGAAGCCCACGTTATTGATGGCGCGCATGGCGGCCTCGCGCCCGGAACCAGGTCCCTTCACGAAGATGCCCACCAGACGCATTCCGCAATCCTGA
Source organism: Humidesulfovibrio mexicanus (assembly GCF_900188225.1). NCBI lineage: Bacteria > Pseudomonadati > Thermodesulfobacteriota > Desulfovibrionia > Desulfovibrionales > Desulfovibrionaceae > Humidesulfovibrio > Humidesulfovibrio mexicanus. The sequence continues at coordinate 471,213 of NZ_FZOC01000001.1, forward strand.
GCCTTGCGTGCGGCGTTCTCGGCGGCAATCTGCGCAGCGAACGGAGTGCTCTTGCGGGAGCCCTTGAAGGAGGCGCCGGCGCTGGCCCAGCTCACAACATTCCCCTTCAAGTCCGTGAAGGTGATGATGGTGTTGTTGAAGCTGGCATGGACGTGGGCCAGGCCCACGGGAATGCTCTTCTTCTCTTTCTTCTTCCCTGTGCGACGGGGTTTAGCCATTTCAGTCCTCGCTTCGCCCGCAGGCGATGATGTCATTCGGAAAAGCGCGAACACCATGATTCCTCATGGCGTCCGGCTCATATATCCTTGTGGGGAAGATCCGCCGCCTACTTGGACGGGGCCTTCTTCTTGCCCATCACGGTGCGACGCGGTCCCTTGCGGGTGCGCGCATTGGTGTGGCTGCGCTGTCCACGCACAGGGAGACCCTTGCGGTGCCGCAGACCGCGGTAGCAGCCAATGTCCATAAGGCGCTTGATGTTCTGCGTCACGTCTCGACGCAGGTCACCTTCCACCTTGTGGTTGGTTTCGATCTCCACACGAATGAGGTTCACTTCCTCATTGGAGAGGACATCGGAATTCTTGGTCCAATCGATCCCGACGGAGTCAAGGATCGAAAGCGCTGTCGTCCGGCCAATGCCGTAAATGTACGTCAGCGCAATATCCAGCCGCTTGTTTCTGGGCAGATCAACGCCAGCAATGCGAGCCACTCTTGCACCCCTCTCTGATTAACCCTGGCGCTGCTTGTGCCGGGGATCCTCGCAGATAACCCGCAAAACGCCGCGCCGACGGATGATTTTGCACTTGGGACACATTTTCTTCACGGAAGGCCGTACTTTCATGCCCTACTCCACTTTCTCCGGCGTCTTGCGTAAAGCCGCCGATCTACACAGTATGCTTGACCATAGGCCGAGCGTTAACAACCATTGTTGAGACGGAGGAAAATATATGCCTTATCAAAAGAAGGCAAGCATTTTCTAATCGCTCACAGTCATCAAGACCGGGCCGTCATGCGTCACCGCCACTGTATGCTCAAAGTGGGCGGCCAGCTTTCGGTCCTTGGTCACCGCTGTCCAGCGATCCTCCAGAATGTCAACATCATAGCTCCCCTCAGTGATCATGGGCTCAATGGCCAGGCACATGCCCGGCTTGAGCGTCACCCCCGAGAGGCCCGACGGGACGAAGTTCGGGATTTCCGGTTTTTCATGGAGCTTCACGCCAATGCCGTGCCCCACAAATCTCCGCACCACCCCGAATCCGGCCTTCTCGCAGTGCTGCTGGATGGCGGCGGAAACGTCGTAGAGGTTCGCCCCGCTGCGCACCTGGGCAATGCCCAGTTCCAGAGACTCCCGGGTAACGTCCATGAGCCGCTGCGCAACAGGGCTTACAACTCCCACCGGAAAGGTCCTTGCGGAATCCCCGTGGAAGCCCTGAAACACAACGCCCATGTCGATGCTCACGATATCTCCCTCCTTGAGGATGCGATCCTTGGAGGGGAAACCATGCACGATCTCTTCGTTCACCGAGCAGCAGATGGCGAACGGGAATCCAAGATAGCCCAAAAATGCAGGCTTGACCTTGAACTCGTCGCACATCCTGCGAGCAATATCTTCAAAGAGCATTGTTGGCACGCCTGGTTTCACGGCCTTGCCAATTTCATCCAAAATCACGGAAACGATGCGACCGGCCTCTCGCATGAGGCCAAGCTCCTTCTCGTTTTTGAGAAAGATGCCACGCGCTTTCTTCACCTACTGCCTGCCCTTGATGCGGGCCTTGCCACCCCCCATCAGGCCTTCGTACTGGCGGGAGATGAGGTAAGACTCGATTTTGCCCATGAAGTCCATTGCCACACCGACCACGATGAGCAAACTTGTGCCGCCAAAGTAGAAGGGGATGTTGAACTGGCTGATGAGCAACATGGGCAAGACGCAGATCAGCGACATGTACAACCCACCCCAAAGGGTGATGCGGGCCAGTACCCGGTCGATGTATTCGCGCGTCTTCGCGCCCGGACGGATGCCCGGAATGAACCCTCCCTGCTTCTGTATGTTCTCAGCGATGCTTTTGGGATCGAAAAGAATTGCCGTATAGAAGTAGGCGAAGAAGAGGATCAACGCGATGAACGCGACATTGTAGACTACTGATGTCGGCGTCATATGCTCCGAGACCTTCTGCAGCCACTCAACGCTGGAGAAGTTCGCCAAAGTCGCGGGAAAGAGCAAAATGCTCGATGCGAAAATGGGAGGTATGACACCTGCAACATTGATGCGCAGCGGGAGATGCGTCGTCTGCCCGCCGACCATCTTTCGGCCAAGCATCCGCTTGGCGTAATGGATGGGGACGCGGCGCTGACCACGCTCCACAAACACGATGAAGGCGAGGATCGCCGCCATGAGCACCAGGACCACAAGCAACATGATGAGCGAGAGTTCGCCCGCGCTCACAAGCCGGAAGGTGTTCACCAGCGCCGAAGGCAATCCTGCCACGATACCTGCGAAGATGATCATGGAGATGCCGTTGCCGATGCCCTTCTGGGTCATCTGCTCACCCAGCCACATGAGGAAAACCGTGCCCGCGGTCAACGTGACCATGGTTACGAAGCGGAATCCCCAGCCCCCGAAGAGCACGAGGGATTGCCCCGAAGGGCTGGCCATGCTCTCCAGGCCCACGGCGACGCCGAACCCCTGGATGCAGGTGATGAGCACCGTGCCGTAACGCGTGTACTGAGTGATCTTCTTGCGGCCCTCCGCGCCATCCTCCTTGCTCAGCCGCTTGAGCTCGGGGCTCACAACGGTCAAGAGCTGGAGGATGATGGACGCGGAGATGTAGGGCATGATGCCCAGTGCGAAAATGGACAGCTTTTTCAAGCCGCCGCCGGAGAACATGTCGAACAGGCCGAACAGGGTGTTCGATGCGCTGTCAAAGAACTCCGTCAGGGCATGGCTGTCCACGCCCGGCACCGGGATATGGATCCCGAGGCGGTACACGGCCAGAAGAAGGAAGGTCCAAAGGAGCTTTTTCTTCAGCTCGGGCAGGCGGGCGAGATTTTCAACACCGGAGAGCGCCACGTTTTGTTACCCTTCCAGTGCCTTTGCGGTTCCGCCCGCCTTGGTGATCTTCTCCACAGCCGCTGCACTGAAGCGGTGCGCCTCGATGCTGATCTTTCCGGGCACCTCGCCGCGAGAAAGCACCTTGAGAGGAGCGCCGGACTTGCACAGCCCGCGCTCGTAAATGGCCTCAAGGGTGATCTCCGTGGCGCCAGGGAAAGCGGCCAACAGATGGTCCAGGTTGATGGCCTCATACACCACGCGGTGCGGATTCTTAAACCCGCGCTTGGGCAAACGGCGCGCCAGAGGCATCTGGCCGCCTTCGAACCAGGCCGGGCGTCCGCCGCCGGAACGGGAATTCTGGCCTTTGTTGCCGCGACCGGAGGTGCAGCCGGAGCCGGAGCCGGGGCCGCGGCCAACGCGCTTGCGCTGGGCGTACTCTTCCGGGAAGGGATACAGTTCGTGCAGTCTCATGACTTGGTCACCTCAACAAGGTGCTTCACTTTCTCAATCATGCCCACCACAGAGGGGGCTTCCTCAAACGTATTCTCCTGCCGGATGCGCTTGAGGCCCAGGGCGTCCAGCGTCTTGCGCTGCGCGGGCGAACAACCGATGCGGCTGCGGAGGAGTTTAATCGTAACCACGGCGAACCTCGTATATGATCCCGACGAAGCGGGGTCTACTTCCTTGGGGTGGACAGCGTCTTGCCGCGCACGTCGGAAACGCTCTCGGCGCTGCGCAGTTCGGCCAGGCCGCTCATGGTGGCGCGCAACACGTTGTGCGGGTTGCTGGTGCCAATGGCCTTGGTCAGGATGTCGTGGACACCCACGGCCTCCATGACCGCGCGCACCGGTCCGCCGGCGATGATGCCGGTACCACGGCTGGCGGGCTTGAGCATGACGCGCCCGGCGCCGAAACGGCCAAGGACTTCATAGGGGAGCGTGCCGTCAAGGACGGGAACGCTGATCATGTCCTTGCGGGCGCGGTCCGTGGCCTTGCGGATGGCCTCGGGGACCTCATTGGCCTTGCCCAGTCCGTAGCCCACCTTGCCCTGGCCGTCACCAACGACCACCAGGCAGCTGAAGCTGAACCGACGGCCGCCCTTGACGACCTTGGCCACGCGGTTCAGGTACACGATCTTCTCGATGAATCCGGAATCGTTCTGTTCCATGTCAACCCACCCTAGAATTTGAGGCCGCCCTCGCGGGCGCCATCGGCAAGGGCCTTGATTCGGCCGTGATAGATGTAGCCGTTGCGGTCAAAAACCACGGCCTCGATGTTCTTGGCCTTGGCTTTTTCGGCAATGTCCTTGCCGACGCTGGCAGCGCCCTCCCGGTTGGCGTGCACAGCCTGGCCCGCACGGGTCAACACGAGGGTGGAAGAACTGGCCAGAGTGACTCCGCTCTCGTCGTCGACGAGCTGAGCGTATATGTGCACATTGGAGCGGAAAACCACGAGCCGGGGCTTCAGCCCGGTGCCGGTCACCTTCTTGCGGATGCGCAGCTTTCTGCGAGCCCGCGCTTGTTCTTTGGTCATCTTCATTGCCGCACTCCGCTATTTTTTGGAACCGGACTTGCCGGCCTTGCGCCTGATGTGTTCTTCCGCGTACTTGATGCCCTTGCCCTTGTACGGTTCGGGCGGACGCACGCGGCGGATCTGCGCGGCCACTTCGCCCAGAAGCTGCTTGTCAATGCCGGACAAGTTGAGCTTCACGCCGTCAACGGCGGCATCGATGCCCTGCGGCAACGGAAACTCCACCGGGTGCGAGAAGCCGACGGTGAGCACCACCTTCTTCCCCTGGACGGCGACTTTGTAGCCAACGCCGATGACCTCGAGGGTCTTTTGGAACCCCTTGGTGACGCCTTCGATGCAGTTGGCGAGAAGGGTGCGGCGCAGACCATGCTGGCTGCAGGCCACGCGGGAGTCGTCTACACGGCTCACCACGACCTCGGCGCCCTCGACGGTATAGGTGACGCTCGGGTGCACGGGGGTGGACAAGGCGCCCTTGGGGCCCTTGATCTGCACGGCTTCAGCGCCGACTTTCACCTCCACCCCGGCAGGGATGGGAACAGGTTTTTTCCCGATTCGAGACATGACGGACCTCTTTTACCAGATTTCACACAGAAGTTCGCCGCCGATCTTCTCGGCAGCCGCCTGCCCGCCCGCGAGCAGGCCGCGGGAGGTGGACAGAATGCAGATTCCCAGGCCGTTCTGGACCTGGGGAATATCCTCGACGCCAACGTACACGCGGCGTCCCGGGGTGCTGATTTTCTTCAGTCCGCAGATGGCGGATTTGCCAGCGGCGTACTTGAGGGTCAGCTTAAGCGAGCCATCAGCGCTCGCGCAATCGGTGATGTAGCCTTCGGTCTTCAGAATCTCGGCAATGGCGGCCTTCATCTTGGACCCGGGCATCTCCACGGTGGAGTGGAAGGCCCCGTGGGCGTTCCGAATGCGCGCGAGCATGTCGGCAATGGGATCAACGACAGACATAGTCAGCTCTCCTTGAGACTTACCAGCTGGCTTTGCGCACGCCGGGGAGTTCGCCAGCCAGGGACTTGTTGCGGAAACAGATGCGGCAACAGCCGTACTTGCGCAAATACGCCCTGGAGCGGCCGCAGATGGGGCAACGATTGTACGCCCGGACCTTGAACTTCGGCTTGCGTTGGGCTTTCACCCTGAGACTCGTCCTGGCCAAACCGGTTTCCTCCTATTTTTTGAAAGGCATGCCAAGGAGGTCGAGCAGAAGCTTGCCTTCCTTGTCCGTCTTCGCGGTGGTGGAGATAGTGATGTTCATGCCCTTGGTCATCTCCACCTTGTCGATCTCCAGTTCAAAGAAGATCGTGTGCTCCTTGATGCCCATGGTGAAGTTGCCGCGACCGTCAAAGCCACGGTCAGGCACGCCGCGGAAGTCGCGGACGCGAGGCAGGGCGAAGGACACCAGCTTGTCGTAGAAGTCCCACATGCTGTCGCCGCGCAGGGTCACGCGGCAGCCAACAGGCTGTCCCTCACGAAGCTTGAAGGCGGCGATGGACTTTTTGGCCCGTGTGACCACAGCCTTCTGACCGGAGAGTTTCGTCAACTCAACGACGGCTTCGTCGATCAGCTTGGAATTCTGGCTGGCTTCGCCAAGGCCGATGTTCAGGGAGATCTTCTCAACGCGAGGGATCTCCATGCTGCTCTTGTAGCCGAACTGTTTCTTCAGTTCGGGCGCAACGCGCTCGTTGTACACTTTTTCAAGCCGTCTCATGGCGCACACCTACTGGATGGTTTCGTTGCACTTCTTGCAGAAGCGAACCTTCTTGCCGTCCTCGTTCACCCTGTAACCGACACGGGTGGGCTTGGCGCAGGCGTTGCAGACCACGGCGACGTTTGACACATGCACCGGGGCTTCCTTCTCGATGATTCCGCCAGGCTGGTTGGCGTAGGGGTTGGCCTTGGTGTGGCGGCTGACCTTGTTGGCGCCTTCGACAAGGACCTTGTCCTTCTTGCGAAGGATCTTCAGCACCTTGCCGATCTTCCCCTTGTCCTTGCCGGCAAGGATCATCACCTTGTCGTCTTTGCGAATCTTGCAGTTCATGATGCTATCCTTTCGTCCCAATACCGGAAGCTACAGCACTTCCGGGGCCAGGGAGACGATCTTCATGAAGTTCTTCAGACGCAGCTCGCGCGCCACGGGGCCGAAAATGCGGGTCCCCAGAGGCTCGTTGGCGTTGTTCAAAAGAACGGCGGAGTTGTTGTCGAACTTGATGAAGGAGCCATCGGGACGGCCCACTTCCTTCTTGGTGCGCACCACAACGGCCTTCATCACGGCGCCCTTCTTCACCTTGGAATGGGGCATGGCGTCCTTCACGGACACGACGATGATGTCGCCCACCGAAGCGTAGCGACGCTTGCTTCCGCCCAGCACCTTGATGCAGGACACAAGCTTGGCGCCGGAGTTGTCGGCGACATCAAGATTGGTTTCACTCTGGATCATGGCTGCACCTACACCGCTTTTTCAACGATTTTCGACAGATGCCAACGCTTGCGCGCGCTCATGGGGCGATGCTCGACAATGGTCACGGTATCGCCAATGCCGCAGTCGTTGTTCGGGTCATGGGCCATAAACTTCTTGCGGCGGCGAATGTACTTCTTGAACAGGGGGTGCTTCACAAGGGTGGCAACTGAGACCACGATGGTCTTGTCGCCCTTGTCGCTCACCACAACCCCGGTCAGGGTGCGCCGGTTGCTTTCGTGAGTGGTTTCGGCCATTGGCTTATGCTCCCAGTTCGCGCTGACGCTGAACGGTCAGGATGCGCGCGATGACTTTCTTCACAGCGGGTATGCGCTGCGTGTTCTCCAGCTGCGCGGTGGCGTGCTGAAAGCGCAGGTTGAAGAGCTCCTTGCGGAACTCGACCAGCTTGGCGGACAGCTCGGCGGCGTCCAGGGCGCGGATGTCTTTGGTGTTCATTATTCCGCAACCTCCTTGACCACGATGACGGTCTTCACGGGCAGCTTGTGCATGGCGCGAGTGAGAGCCGTCTTGGCCACTTCCAGATCCACGCCCTTCACTTCATACAGAATGCGCCCGGCGCGGACCGGAGCGGCCCAACCTTCGGGAGCGCCCTTGCCGGAGCCCATGCGGGTTTCAGCGGGCTTCTTGGTCACCGGATAATCCGGGAACATGCGGATCCAGACCTTACCGCCGCGCTTGATGTGGCGCATGATGGCGATACGGGCGGCCTCGATCTGCTGGCTCGAGATCTTACCGGGCTCCAAGGTCTTCAAGGCGACGTCGCCAAAGGCGATGGTGCTGCCCTTGACGGCAGGCCCCTTGATCCGGCCCTTCTGCTTCTTCCGGAATTTCAGTTTCTTTGGCGCGAGCATTACTTACCTACCTCGTCGAGTATCTCACCCTTGAAGATCCACACCCGCACGCCAATGACACCATAGGTGGTCTTGGCCATGGCGTAGCCGAAGTCGATGTCGGCGCGGAGCGTATGCAGGGGCACGCGGCCATCGCGGTACCATTCGGAGCGGGCGATTTCAGCGCCAGCCAGTCGGCCTGCGCACGCGACCTTGATGCCCTCGGCCCCGAACTTGCGGGACAGGGCGACGGTGCGCTTCATGGCGCGACGGAAGGCGACGCGACGCTCAAGCTGGGTGGCGATGCTCTCGGCGACCAGCTGGGCCTCGACCTCGGGACGGCGGATCTCATTCACCTCAATGGTGATGTCACAGCCGAATTCCTTCTTCAGGTCTTCACGCAGCTTTTCAATCTCAGCGCCCTTGCGGCCAATGACAATGCCCGGGCGGGCAGTGTGCAGCACCAGGCGCACTTTTCCGCCGGCGCGCTCGATCTCGATCTTGGCGAGACCGGCGTGGTACAGCTTCTTCTTGACGTATTTCCGCAGCTGGTCGTCCTGAAGCATGAAGGCGGGATAGTCCTTCTTGCTGAACCAGCGGGAGAGCCAGTTCTTATTGTAGCCCAGGCGGAATCCGACCGGATGTACTTTCTGACCCATGGCGCCCCCCTACTTTTCCTTAACGATGACGGTTATGTGGCTGGTGCGCTTGTGGATCCGGTAGGCGCGGCCCATTGCACGGGGCATGATGCGCTTCCAGGACGGACCCTCGTTCACCATCACATTGCCGACCACGAGGGCGTCAACGTCGCAGCCGGGAATCTGTCCGGCGTTGGCGATGGCCGAATACAGCACCTTGCTGATGAGCTGAGCCGATTTCTTGGGCGTGAACTTCAGGATGTTCAGCGCATCCTCAACGGGCTTGCCCTTAATGTTCTCCGCCACGAGGCGCACCTTGCGCGGGGAAACGCGCAGGTACTTGGCGATAGCTTTGGCTTCCATTGGTTACGCTCCCTACTTGCCCTTGGCTTTCTTGTCCGCGGCGTGGCCGAAGAAGGTGCGGGTTGGGGCGAATTCGCCCAGCTTGTGCCCGACCATGTTCTCGGTAACGAACACGGGAATGAATTTCCGGCCGTTGTGGACGGCAAAGGTGAGCCCGACCATTTCCGGAAGTATGGTGGACCTGCGGGACCAGGTTTTGATGACGCGGCGGTCCTTGTTCTCGTTGGCGGTATCGACCTTCGTCTGAAGGTGGCCGTCCACGAAGGGGCCTTTTTTGATAGATCTGGCCATGTGCTACTCCTACTTCTGCCCGCGGCGCTTGACGATGAGCTTCGAGGACGACTTCTTCGGCTTGCGGGTCTTGTAGCCCTTGCTCGGCATACCCCACGGAGAAACCGGGTGGCGACCGCCGGAGCTTCTGCCCTCACCACCGCCCAACGGGTGGTCGACAGGGTTCATGGCAACGCCGCGAACCTCGGGACGACGCCCCTTCCAACGGTTGCGGCCGGCCTTGCCCAAGGCGACCTTCTCATGGTGGATGTTGCCCACCTGGCCGATGGTGGCCATGCAGTGGGAGAGCACCTTGCGGACTTCGCCGGAGGGCAGGCGCAGCAGTGCGTACGCGCCTTCCTTGGCCACAAGCTGGGCATAGGCACCTGCGGCGCGGCAGAACTGACCGCCACGTCCGGGGTGCAACTCAACGTTGTGGATGACGGTGCCGACCGGAATCTTGGACAGCATCAGCGCGTTGCCGGGCTTGATGTCGGCGGTGTCGCCGGCAAGAATCTGGTCGCCCACGTTAAGGCCGAGGGGGGCCAGGATGTAGCGCTTCTCGCCGTCAGCGTAATGCAGCAAGGCGATGCGGGCGCTGCGGTTCGGATCATACTCCACATGCGCGACCTTGGCCGGAATGCCGGACTTGTCACGACGGAAGTCGATGATGCGATACAGGCGCTTGTGCCCGCCGCCGCGACGACGGGAGGTGATGCGGCCAAAGTGGTTGCGACCGGACTTCTTCGAAAGACCAACGGTGAGCGAGGGCTCGGAGGTGCTCCGGGTGATCTCCTCGAACGTCGAAATGGTCTGGAAGCGGCGTCCAGCCGAAGTGGGTTTAACCTTACGGATGGACATGGCTAGACTCCCTCGAAGAACTCGATTTTGTCGCCCTCGGCGAGGGTGACGTAGGCCTTCTTGAATCCTGCGACCTTGCCGATGGTCCGCCCGTGGCGGAGCCGACGAGAAGGACGCCTGCGGACGATGTTCACAGCCTCGACATGAACGCCGAAGGCGGCCTCAACGGCACGCTTGACCTCGATCTTGTTGGCGCCAGGGGCGACCACAAAGGAGACCTGGTTGAGGTACTCCTTGGCGAGGTTGGCCTTCTCGGTGATGACGGGCCGAATGATGATTTTGGTGTAGTCCATACTACTTCAACCTCTCCTGAACGGAAACGGCCGCGTTCTCAAGCATGACCAGCTTGGGATAGAGCAACACATCGTAGGCGTTGATCTTATCAGCCGGGAGGAGCTTGATTCCGGGCACGTTACGCGCTGAAAGAAGCAGGTTATTATCTGCTTCCTTGAAAACAATCAAGGCCTTTTCCAAGCCAAGGTTCTTGACGATCTCGGCGAACGACTTGGTCTTGATCTCCGGCATGTCGATGCCCTTGAGGACCATGAGGTTGTCCTCAAGCAGCCTGGAGGTCAGCGCCATTTTGAGCGCCAGACGCCGGACCTTCCGGTTCACCTTGAACTCGTAGCTGCGGGGCTGGGGGCCGAAGATGATCGCGCCGCCGCGCCACACAGGGGAGCGGTTGGAGCCAGCCCGGGCGTGGCCGGTGCCCTTCTGCTTCCAGGGCTTCTTGCCGCCGCCGGAGACAAAGGCACGGGTCTTGACCGAGTGGGTCCCGGCACGCTTGGCGGCCAGCTGAGCACGCACAACGAAGTGCAGGATCTCGGGGCGGACCTCCACCTCAAAGATCTCCGGGGACAGTTCGAGGCTGCCCACTTCCTTCTTCATCTGGTCGAATATGGTGACAGTTGCCATAATTTGTTCCCTCTACCCGGCCTTGCGGATCATCACCAAGCCGTTTTTGCAGCCGGGCACCTGGCCCTTGACCACGATGATGTTCTCCTCGGGGCGGACATCAACGATCTCGACGCTGGGCAGGGTGACGCGCTCGTCCCCCATGTGTCCGGCCATCTTCTTGCCCTTGAACACGCGCGAGGGTTCGGTGTTGGTGCCAACGGAACCTGCGGAGCGGTGAACCTTCTCCGCGCCGTGGGTGGCCTTCAGACCGCGGAAATTGTACCGCTTCATGACGCCCTGAAAGCCCTTGCCCTTGGAGGTGCCGGTGACCTTGACCTTCTCGCCGGGCTGAAAGATGTCCACAGTGATGTCCTGGCCGACTTCGTAGCCGTCCACGGCGTCAAGGGGGAATTCCTTCAGGTGGCGGTAGAAGCCCTTGCCGGCCTTGGACTGGTGGCCCTTTTCCGGCTTGTTCACCTTGCGTTCGGGGATGGCGTCGAAACCGACCTGCAGGGCGTTGTACCCTTCCTTGTCCGAGGTCTTGACCTGGAGCACAGGGCAGGGACCGGCGGAAATGAGGGTGACGGGCACAACCGTGCCGTCATCCGCGAAAATCCTGGTCATGCCAAGTTTGCGTCCGAGGAGTCCGAGAGTTTTTGCCATGTCTCGCACCTCCCTACAGCTTGATCTCAACGTCAACACCGGCAGGCAAGGAAAGCTTGCCAAGGGCGTCGACGGTCTGCTGGGTGGGCTCCAGGATATCGAGCAGGCGCTTGTGGATGCGCATCTCGAACTGCTCGCGGGACTTCTTGTCCACGTGAACGGAACGCTGGACTGTGGTCTTGTGGAAGTTGGTGGGCAAAGGCACAGGACCAGCGATGGCCGCTCCGGTGTTCCGGGCGGTATCGACGATTTCCGTCACCGCCTTGTCCAGGATGCGGTAATCGTAGGCCTTGAGCTTGATCCGAATACGGTCGCTCGTCATCGCAGCCATAAACTCTCCTTCGTTTCCGGGGGCTTGTAGGCCCCTCGCCAGTGGCGCCCATGCGCCCTCGGCTCTGCGGAAATGCTGGGGGTTAACTGGTTCTCGACATATGGGCCCGGGGACAGCCCCCGGAAATTTTTCTTGACGCGGAACGTTGCCATACGCGCTCCGCTTCTCGCCTGTCAAGGGGAAAAGCGGAGCGCGGCACGGAACACGCTATTTCTTCTTCATGATCTCTTCGGCAATGCTGCCCGGCACCTGCTCGTAGTGGTCGAACTGCATGGTGAAGGTGGCGCGGCCCTGGGTGCGCGAACGCAGGTCCGTGGCGTAGCCGAACATGTTGGACAGGGGCACCTGGGAGCGGATGACCTGGGAGGAGACGCGCGCCTCCAGGTTGCTCACGCGGCCACGACGGCCGTTCAAGTCGCCCATGACATCGCCGAGGTACTCCTCGGGAGTGACGACCTCGACGCTCATGATGGGCTCAAGCAGAACGGGGCCGGCCTTCTGGCAGGCTTCCTTGATGGCCATGGAACCGGCGACGTAGAAGGCCTGCTCGCTGGAGTCCACCTCATGGTAGGAGCCGAACACGAGCCGGACCTTGATGTCCACGGCGGGGAATCCGGCCTGGATGCCATTCTTGAGGGCGTCCTGGATGCCGCGGTCAACAGGGGCGATGTATTCCTTGGGGATCACGCCGCCCTTGATCTCGTCCTCGAACACGTAGCCGCCAGCCGGATTCGGCTCGATCTCGATGACGACGTGACCATACTGGCCACGGCCGCCGGTCTGCTTGGCGTGCTTCATGTCAGCCTTGGCAGGCTTGGTGATGGTTTCGCGGTAGGCCACGCGGGGAGCGCCAACATTGGCGTTCACGTTGAACTCGCGCAGCAGGCGGTCAACGATGATTTCAAGGTGCAGTTCGCCCATGCCCGCGATAAGGGTCTGGCCGGTTTCCTCGTCGCCCTTGACGCGGAAGGAGGGGTCCTCCTTGGTCAGCTTGGCGAGGCTCTGGGAGAGCAGGTCGCGGTCGGCCTTGGTCTTGGGCTCGATGGCGACCTCGATGACCGGCTCGGGAACATCCAGGGACTCAAGGACCACGGGGGCCTTGAGGTCGGCCAGGGTGTCGCCGGTGGAGACGCTCTTCAAGCCGACGGCGGCGACGATGTCTCCGGCGAGGGCTTCCTTGATTTCCTCACGCTTGTTGGCGTGCATCTTCAAGAGGCGGCCGATGCGCTCCTTCTTGCCATTGCCCGCGTTCACAACGGTGGCGCCGGACTCGATGCGGCCGGAATACACGCGCAGGAAGGTCAAGTGGCCGACAAAGGGGTCGGTCATGAGCTTGAAGGCCAGTGCGGCCAGGGGCTTGCCCGCGTCGCAGGGGCACTCGATCTTCTCTTCCTCGTTGTCGGGATTGGCGCCGACCATGGGAGGAATGTCGATGGGCGAAGGCAGGTAGTCCACAACGGCGTCCAGCAGGGGCTGCACACCCTTGTTGCGGAAGGCGGTGCCGCACAGCACCGGGCATATCTTCATGGCGATGGTGGCGCTGCGGATGCCCTGGATGATCTCGTCGACGGAGAGTTCATCCCCGGCGAGGTACTTCTCCATCAGGGCCTCGTCTTCCTCGACCACGGCCTCCAGCATCACCTGACGCAGTTCGTCGTACTTGTCCTTGAGATCGGCGGGAACCTCAACAATGTCGAAGCTCGCCCCCTTATCGGTGTTGTCGCCATAGACGATGGCGTTGCCGCGCACCAAGTCCACCATGCCGGTGTACTGGTCCTCGCTGCCGATGGGGATGTGCAGCGGAACGGGCTTGGCGCCCAGGCGATCGCGGATCATGTCCACGCAGCGGAAGTAGTTCGCGCCCACGCGGTCCATCTTGTTCACGAAGGCGATGCGAGGCACCCGGTAGCGGTCGGCCTGGCGCCACACGGTCTCGGACTGGGGCTCCACGCCGGCCACGGCGTCGAACACGGCCACGGCGCCGTCGAGCACGCGGAGGCTGCGCTCGACTTCCATGGTGAAGTCGACGTGGCCCGGGGTATCGATGATGTTGACGCGGTGCTCGCGCCAGAAGCAGGTGGTGGCGGCGCTGGTGATGGTGATGCCGCGCTCCTGCTCCTGCACCATCCAGTCCATGGTGGCCTGGCCGTCATGGACTTCGCCGATCTTGTGGGACACGCCGGTATAATAGAGGATGCGCTCGGTGGTCGTGGTCTTTCCGGCGTCAATGTGGGCCATGATGCCGATGTTGCGCTGCCTCTCGCTGGGGACGACTTTGGACACGTGTGCTCTCCGTGACTACCAGCGGTAGTGGGCGAAGGCTTTGTTGGCCTCGGCCATCTTGTGGGTTTCTTCCTTCTTCTTCACGGCGCCGCCGCGATTGTTGAAGGCGTCCAGCAGCTCGCCGGACAGACGGTCGACCATGCCCTTCTCGCCGCGGGAGCGGGAGTAGCTGATGACCCAGCGAATGGCCAGGGCGCTCTGGCGGTCGGGACGCACCTCCATGGGCACCTGGTAGGTGGCGCCGCCAACGCGGCGGCTCTTCACCTCGGTGTGGGGGCGCACATTGTCCAGCGCCTTTTCAAAGGCGCGGATGGGATCTTCCTTGCTCTTCTCGCCAAGCATTTCGAGGGCGCTGTAGAAGATGCGCTCAGCGGTGCTCTTCTTGCCGTCGTACATGAGGCGGTTGATGAACTTGGCGGCCATGCGGCTGCCGTAGACCGGATCAGGCAGGACCTGACGCTTGGTGACGGGACCTTTGCGGGGCATGTTCTCTCTCCTTCCCTGGCGTTACTTCGGGCGCTTGGCGCCGTACTTGGAACGGCCCTGGCGACGATCGGACACGCCGGCGGTGTCGAGCGTGCCGCGGATGATGTGGTAACGGACACCGGGAAGGTCCTTCACGCGGCCGCCGCGGATGAGCACAACCGAGTGCTCCTGAAGGTTGTGACCCTCGCCGGGAATGTACGCGGTGACCTCGATGCCGTTGGTCAGGCGCACGCGGGCGACCTTACGCAAGGCCGAGTTCGGCTTCTTGGGCGTGGTGGTGTACACGCGGGTGCACACGCCGCGGCGCTGCGGACATTCCAGCAGTGCCGGGGTCTTCTTGCGCTTGCCGATCTGTTTGCGCGACTTGCGGATCAACTGGCTGATAGTAGGCATGAACCCTCCGAAAAATTGCTTAAATACAATGCAAGAGGACCGCTCTTATTCCGGAAGCGGCCCGTTGTCAAGCCCCTCGCCACTTCCCCGGGGGCGGGAAGATGGGCGGGCGCCTGTGCAAGGGCCCGCCCTTTCTGTCGTTCTACGCCTGATCGCCAGGCGTCCTAAATCGGTTCAATGAGCAGCGGGTCGTCTTCCAAGTCCTCAAGGAACTTGTCGGGACGCTCCGGCTGGTCGGGCACGGTGATCTCGGCGTCGGCGTACTGGCGATAGCCGGTGCCGGCCGGAATCAACCGTCCCACGATGACGTTCTCCTTCAGGCCGCGCAAGGCGTCGCTTTTTCCGGAAAGAGAGGCCTCGGTAAGCACCTTGGTCGTCTCCTGGAAGCTTGCGGCGGAGATGAAGGAATCCGTGGACAACGACGCCTGGGTAATGCCCAGCACAAGCGTTTCCGCAGTCGCGGGAGCGCCGCCCTTGGCGATGACGGCGCTGTTCTCTTCCATGAAGCGCACCTTGTCAACCTGCTCGCCGATGAGGAAGCTGGTATCGCCCGGATCAAGAATGCTCACCTTCTTGAGCATCTGCCGCACGATGATCTCGATGTGCTTGTCGTTGATGTTAACGCTCTGCACGCGGTAGACGTTCTGCACTTCCTCCACAAGATAGCGGGCCAGATACTTCTCGCCCTTGATCTTGAGAATGTCGTGCAGTTCGGGATAGCCTTCGGTCAAGAGGTCGCCCGCCTCCACGAAGTCGCCTTCCTGGACGGTGATGTGCTTGCCCTTGGGGATCAGGTATTCCTTGCTCTCGCCCGTTTCGGGAATGACCACGATCTTGCGCTTGCCCTTGCTTTCGGCCCCGTAGGTCACGATGCCGTCGATCTCGCTGACGATGGCCTGGTCCTTGGGCTTGCGAACCTCGAAGAGCTCGGCGACGCGCGGCAGACCGCCGACGATGTCCTTGGTCTTGGAGGACTCGCGCGGGCGGCGGGCGACGATGTCGCCGGCCTTGATTTCGTCGCCGTCCTTGATCATGAGGATGGCGCCCACCGGCATGGGGAACTCGGCCTTGAGCTGGCTGCCGGGCCGGGTGACCACGTTGCCCTTCTCGTCCGTGATGGAGAGCATGGGCTTGAAGTTGGTGGTGCGGTACTCGATGATGGTATAGGTGGCGCGCTGGGTCATGTCGTCAACGCGCTCCTGATAGGTCTTGCCTTCGATGATGTCGCGGAAGTGCACGATGCCTTCGACGTCCGCGATGAACGGCTCGTTGAAGGGGTCCCATTCCGCGATCTGCTGGCCCTTCTTGATGGGCTCGCCCTCGGTGACGAGCAGACGCGCGCCGGAGGGCAGCGTGTACTTCTCCCTCTCGCGGCCCTGGTCGTCCACCACGCCCACCTGGCAGCTCTTGCCCAGCACCATCACCTGCCCTTCGGAGTTGGTGACGTTGCGCATACGCGAGAAGACCACGCGGCCGTTGTGCTGCGCCTCGACGCTGGACTGCTCGATTTCACGGCTCGCCGTGCCGCCGATGTGGAAGGTGCGCATGGTGAGCTGGGTGCCGGGTTCGCCGATGCTCTGCGCGGCGATGATGCCCACGGTTTCTCCAACGTTCACCAGATGGCCCCGCGCCAAATCTCGGCCGTAGCACATGGCGCACACGCCCTGCGGGCTCTTGCAGGTAAGGCCGGAGCGAATGGTGATGGAGTTGATGCCGCTCTTGTCGATCTTCTCGGCGATGGTCTCGTCGATGAGCGTGCAGGCGTCCACAATGAGCTCGCCGGTGTCTTCATCGTACACGGGGAACATGGTGGTGCGGCCAAGCACGCGCTCGGCCAGGCGCTGCTTGATCTCGCCGTCCTTGATGTAGTGCGTGAGCTCCAGCCCGTCCACGGTGCCGCAGTCGATCTCGCACACGGTGACGTCCTGGACCACGTCCACCAGGCGGCGGGTAAGGTAGCCGGAGTTCGCCGTCTTGAGCGCGGTGTCGGCAAGACCTTTGCGTGCGCCGTGGGTGGAGTTGAAGTACTGGAGCACCGAGAGGCCCTCGCGGAAGCTCGCGGTGATGGGGGTCTCGATGATTTCGCCCGACGGCTTGGCCATGAGGCCGCGCATACCGGCCAACTGGCGCATCTGGTCCTGGTTGCCTCGGGCGCCGGAGGTGGCCATCATGTAGATGGGGTTGAAGCTCGCGTTGACTTCGGCCTCGCCGGTCTTGGCGTCGATGACCGTGTCGCGCGAAATCTCCTCCATCATCTGCAGGGAGACCTCGTTGGTGGTCTTGGTCCACACGTCCACGACCTTGTTGTACTTCTCCGTGCGGGTGATGATGCCCTCGCGGTACTGGCCCTCGATGTCCTCGACCTCCTGCTGGGCGGCCTGGATGAGGGCGGGCTTCTTGTCCGGAATCTTGAGGTCCTTCACGCCGATGGTGATGCCGGCGCGGGTGGCGTATTCGTAGCCCAGGCTTTTCAGCTTGTCGCAGAGGATGACCGTGGCCTTGGTCCCGGCGGTGCGGTAGGCCATGGTCACCAGACGGCCGATATTCTTCTTGTTCAACACAAGGTTGACGTTCTCGAAGCCCAGCTTCTCGGGCAGAAGCTCACCCACGATGATGCGGCCGCAGGTGGTTTCGGTGAGCACGCCGTGCACACGGCATTTGATGCGGGCGTGCAGGCCCAGGTGCCCGGCGTGGTGGGCGGCGGTGACCTCCCAGGGATCGGTGAAGACCATGCCCTCGCCCTTCTCAAAGCTGCGGGCGGTGGTCAAGTAATACAAGCCAAGAACGATGTCCTGGCTGGGGTTGATGACCGGGCTGCCGTTGGCCGGCGAGAGGATGTTGTTGGAGCTCATCATGAGCACGCGGCACTCGATCTGCGCCTCAACGGAGAGCGGAACGTGCACGGCCATCTGGTCGCCGTCAAAGTCCGCGTTGTACGCGGCGCACACCAGCGGGTGCAGCTGGATGGCCTTGCCTTCCACCAGCTGCGGCTCAAAGGCCTGGATGCCGAGGCGGTGCAGGGTGGGCGCGCGGTTCAGCAGAATGGGGTACTCGCGCACAACGTCTTCCAGAATGTCCCAGACAACAAGGTCCTCGCGCTCCACCATCTTCTTGGCGCTCTTGATGGTGGTGGCGATCTCGCGCTTCTCAAGCTCGGAGTAGATGAAGGGCTTGAAGAGTTCGAGCGCCATCTTCTTTGGCAGGCCGCACTGGTGCAGCTTGAGGCTCGGGCCCACCACGATGACCGAACGGCCGGAGTAGTCCACGCGCTTGCCCAGCAGGTTCTGGCGGAAGCGGCCCTGCTTGCCCTTGATCATGTCGGACAGGGACTTCAGCGGGCGGCCGTTGGTGCCGGTGATGGCGCGGCCGCGGCGGCCGTTGTCGAACAAAGCGTCAACGGCTTCCTGCAACATACGCTTTTCATTGCGGATGATGATGTCCGGCGCGCCGAGCTCCAAAAGCCGCTTCAGGCGGTTGTTGCGGTTGATGACGCGGCGGTACAGATCGTTCAGGTCGGAGGTGGCGAAACGGCCGCCGTCCAGGGGCACCAGGGGGCGCAGCTCGGGCGGGATGACCGGGACGACCTCCATGACCATCCACTCCGGCTTGTTGCCGGAATCGATGAAGGCCTCAACAATCTTGAGGCGCTTGGTGAGCTTCTTCTTTTTGGTCTGGGAGCGGGTGGTGGCGCTCTCCTCGCGCAGGCTGGCGCGCAGTTCCTCAAGGTTGATGGCCTCGAGCAGCTTGCGTACGGTCTCGGCGCCCATGCCAACCTTCACCACGTCCTCGCCATAGTGGTCGATGACCTGGAGATACTGGTCCTCGCCAAGCACCTGCAAGCGTTTCAGGCTGGTGTCGCCCGGATCGAGCACGATATACGAGTCGAAGTACAGCACCTTCTCCAGATCGGCCATGGTGATGTCGAGCAGGGTGCCGATCTTGGAAGGCAGGGTCTTCAAGAACCAGATGTGCGCCACCGGAGCGGCCAGTTCGATGTGGCCCATGCGCTCGCGGCGGACCTTGGAGGCGATGACCTCGACGCCGCACTTTTCGCACACGATGCCGCGGTGCTTCATGCGCTTGTACTTGCCGCAATTGCACTCGTAGTCCTTCACGGGTCCGAAGATCTTGGCGCAGAACAGGCCATCGCGCTCCGGCTTGAAGGTGCGGTAGTTGATGGTCTCCGGCTTCTTCACCTCGCCGAAGCTCCATTCACGGATCTTTTCGGGAGAGGCGATGGATATCTGAATAGCCTTGAGATTGCGTCCGGCAATGCCAAGGCTCGGCGCTCCACGCTGGGTGAACAATTCGTCCAAGGTCATGAAGTTCCCTCGTAAGTTTGAGAGTTCCCTTTATGGGCCCGCAAGCGGGCCACCCGAATCAGGCGGCGGGTCGGGCAAGGGGGCCGGGGAAGCCCCCGCCCTGCCCTACTGCGGCCGTCTCACGGGCTTTTTCTTCTCGTCCTGGATGAGGTTCACATCCAGGCCCAGCGACATAAGCTCCTTGATGAGCACGTTGAAGCTTTCGGGCAGCCCGGCCTCAAGGAAGTTGTCGCCCTTGACGATCTTCTCGTACATCTTCACGCGGCCGGAGACGTCGTCGCTCTTGACGGTGAGGAACTCCTGCAAGAGGTACGCTGCGCCGTAGGCCTCCAGCGCCCACACTTCCATTTCGCCCAGACGCTGGCCGCCGAACTGGGCCTTGCCGCCAAGCGGCTGCTGGGTCACCAGGCTGTATGGGCCGGTGGAACGGGCGTGGATCTTCTCGTCGACCAAGTGATGCAATTTAAGCATATACATCACACCCACGGTGACGCGGTTGTGGAAGGGCTCGCCGGTGCGGCCGTCGTAGAGGGTGATCTTGCCGTCGTCGGGCAGGCCGGCGTGCTTAAGCCAGCCCCAGATCTCCTCTTCCTCCGCGCCGTCGAACACCGGGGTCTTGGTGATGATGCCCTTGGCCACGGTCTTGGCAGCGGCCTTGAGCTCCTCGTCGTCCATGCCCTGGATGAGCGCGTCGATCTCCTTGGAGCCGAACACGGCGGAGATGTCCTTGCGCACCTGGTCCATGGCCTGGCCGCTCTCCACCATCTGGGCGATCTGAGCGCCCAGTTCGCGGGCGGCCCAGCCGAGGTGGGTCTCCATGATCTGGCCGATGTTCATGCGCGAGGGCACGCCCAGCGGGTTCAGCACGATGTCCATGGGCGTGCCGTCGGCGAAGAAGGGCATGTCCTCCTCGGGCAGGATGCAGGACACGACGCCCTTGTTGCCGTGACGGCCGGCCATCTTGTCGCCCACGGAGAGCTTGCGCTTCACGGCGACGTAGACCTTGACCATCTTGATGACGCCCGGGGGCAGGTCATCGCCCTCGGTGACCTTTTCGCGCTTGTTGTCGTACACGGCCTTGATGAACTTCACCTGGCGCTCGTAGTCGGCCAGGATGCCGCGGATGGCGTCGTTCACGTCCTTGGAGGAGAACATGCCGGACAGCTTCTTGAGGGGCAGGTCGTCGAGCACTTCGCGGGTGAGGGGATGCCCGGCGTCCAGAAGCACCTCGCCCTTCTTCTTGCCCATGATGGGCTGGGCGATCTGCTTGTTCTCGGCCACGGACCACACGCGCTCGCGCACGTTGTCGGTCAGGGCGGCCACGTGCTTCAGCTCCTTCATGTCGAAGTCGGAAAGCGCGTTCTGCTCAATCTGGATGGTGCGGTCATCCTTCTCGCCGCTGCGGCGGTTGAAGACCTTCACATCCACCACCGTGCCCTCGATTCCGGGCGGAACCTTGAGGGAAGTGTTCTTCACGTCGCGCGCCTTGTCGCCGAAGATGGCGCGCAGGAGTTTTTCTTCCGGGGTAAGCTGGGTCTCGCCCTTGGGGGTGATCTTGCCCACCAGAATGTCGTCGGGCACCACCTTGGCGCCCAGGCGGATGATGCCGCAGTCGTCAAGATTGCGGAGCATCTCCTCGGAGACGTTGGGAATGTCGCGGGTGATCTCTTCGGGTCCGAGCTTGGTGTCGCGGGCGACCACCTCGAACTCCTCGATATGTACGGAGGTGTACACGTCCTCCTTCACCACGCGTTCGCTGATGAGGATGGAGTCTTCGTAGTTGTAGCCGCACCAGGGGGTGAAGGCCACCAGCAGGTTCTTGCCCAAGGCAAGCTCGCCGTCGCGGATGCCGGGGCCGTCGGCCATGACCTCGCCCTTCTTCACGCGCTGGCCCACGTGCACACAGGGACGCTGTCCGAAGCAGGAGTTCTGGTTCGACTTGTGCCATTTCTGCAGCTCGTAGTGGATGGCGCCACCGGTGTTCGGGGCCACGGCCTCGTCATAGTTCACGATGAGCCGTTCGGCGTCGGCGAAATGGACCACGCCGTCACCCTTGGCCAGGATGCAGGCGCCGGAATCGCGGGCCACCACGCCTTCCATGCCGGTGCCCACAAGCGGCACCTCGCACTTGAGCAGCGGCACGGCCTGGCGCTGCATGTTGGAGCCCATGAGCGCGCGGTTGGCGTCGTCATGCTCAAGGAAGGGGATCAGCGCGGCGGAGATCGAAACGATCTGGCTGGGGCTGATGTCCATGAGCGTGACTTGCTCCTTGGGCACGAAGTTGGGGTCGCCGGCCTGGCGCGCCTGCACCAGCGCGGGCAGAATCTCGTTGTTCTCGTCAAGCGGCAGGCTGGCCTGGGCCACGGCCTCGCCAGCCTCGCGGCTGGCGTCCATCCAGACGATCTCGTCGCCTGCCCGACCGTCCTGCACCACGCGGAAGGGGGTCTCAATGAAGCCGTAGTCGTTCACGCGGGCATACGTGGTGAGCGACACGATGAGGCCGATGTTCGGTCCTTCGGGCGTTTCAATGGGGCAAATGCGGCCATAGTGGGAGGTGTGCACGTCGCGCACCTCGAAGCCCGCGCGCTCGCGGGTCAGGCCGCCAGGGCCCAGGGCCGAAAGGCGGCGCTTGTGCGTCACCTCGGACAGGGCGTTGGTCTGGTCCATGAACTGCGAGAGCTGGCTGGTTCCGAAGAACTCCTTCAGCACCGCGGCCACCGGCTTGGGATTGATGAGATCGTGAGGCATGAGCGTGGACACTTCCTGCAGGCTCATGCGCTCCTTGATGGCGCGCTCCATGCGCACCAGTCCGATGCGGTACTGGTTCTCCACCAATTCGCCCACGGGGCGCACGCGGCGGTTGCCCAGGTGGTCGATGTCGTCGGCCGGGCCATGGGAGTCTTTCAAGCGCACGAGAAGCTTGACGGCCTTGAGGATGTCCTCGTTGGTCAGGGTGCGCAGCTCCAGGCTCTCGGTTATGTCCAGCCGGATGTTGAGCTTGTAGCGTCCCACGGTGGACAGGTCATAGTAGTCCGCGTTGCGGAAGAGATTCTCGAAGAAGCTCGCGGCGATTTCAGCGGTGGGCGGCGAGCTGGGGCGCAGGCGGCGGTAGATCTCGATCTGCGCGCTGGCCATGTCCGTGGTCTTGTCTGCGGCGAGGGTGTCGCGCATGGACGAGGACACGTCCATGCCCCTGGTGAAAAGCACACTGATTTCGTTGACGTTCTGGCCGCGAACGCGCTCAATGAGGTCGGCGGAGATCTCCTGCGCGGCCTCGGCCACAACCTCGCCGGTGTCGGCGTCAACGATGTCGTGAGCCAGGTACTGGCCAATCAAGGTGTCCGGGGCGACCTCGATGGCCGACAAACCGTCCTTGATCATTTTGCGCCAGTTGGCCTTGGTGATGGGCCGCCCGCGCTTGACCAGCACCTTGCCGTCGGAGAGCTCGATGTCGACGTAGGCGTCTTCCTTGCGGTACTGATCCTCGCGGATCTTGCGCAGCACGCGCTCGCCGTTGAAGATGTACTCTTCGTGGTCATAGAAGTAGTCGAGGATGTCCGTCTTGGTCATGCCCATGGCCTTGAACAGGATGGTGGCGGGCATTTTCCTGCGGCGGTCGATGCGGACGTACAGAATGTCCTTGTGGTCGAAGTCGAAGTCCAGCCAGGAACCGCGCATGGGGATGATGCGGCAGGAATACAGCACCTTGCGGCTGGAGTGGGTCTTGCCGGAATCGTGCTCGAAAATGATGCCGGGCGAGCGCTGGAGCTGATTGACGATGACGCGCTCGGTCCCGTTGATGATGAAGGTGCCCTTGTCGGTCATCAACGGCAGGGTGCCGAAATAAATGTCCTGCTCCTTGATGTCGCGGATGGTGCGGGAGCCGGACTCCTCGTCCACATCGAAGACCACCAGGCGCACGATGAGGCGCAGGGGCGTTTCGTAGGTGAGTCCCTTGGCCAGGCACTCGTCCTCGTCGTACTTGGGTTCCTGGATGACGTAGCTCACGTACTCCAGGCTGGCGGTGCGGTTGAAGTCCTCAATGGGGAACACGGAGCGGAACACGGCCTCCAGCCCGAAATCGGCGCGGCTGGCCGGCGGTTCGTCCCGCTGCAGAAATTTGAGGTAGGAGTCCACCTGCAGCTCCAGCAGATGCGGGATGGGCAGGCTGTTGGCGATCTTGCCGAAGTGTTTCGTGAGTTGGGCCATTGTCACCTCATCGAGCGAGTCGGTTGGTGTTCTCGGTAACGAAATATGCCAGGGCGCACTAATCCCTTGGTCGTATCTCAGAGTCAAAATGGTTGCTGCGGGTCACGTTGCGTCACGTCTCGTTCGTCCCCAAATGGAATCAGATCTCCGGAGGGGGGTGGGAAAAATTTCAATGGGCGTCGCGCCTTGCGGCTGCGGTTGCCCTGCTGCCGGTGCTCCTGCGCAGCACAACCCGCACCGCCTGTGGCGGCAACGGGTTCTGGAAAAAAGCAAGTCCAGGCGGAAGACGCTCCCCGTTCAGGGGTGCGCCCTCCGCCCGGTATATCTCAATGTGTGGGCAAAAAGCTACTTCACCTCGACGGTGGCGCCGGCTTCGGTGAGCTGCTTCTTGGCGTCCTCGGCATCGGCCTTGCTCACGCCTTCCTTGATGGTCTGCGGAGCGCCGTCGACCTTGTCCTTGGCTTCCTTCAGGCCCAGGCCGGTGAGAGCGCGCACGACCTTGATGACGCCGATCTTGTTGGCGCCGGCTTCCTTCAGGATGACGTCGAACTCGGTCTTCTCCTCGGCGGCCTCGGCCGGGGCGGCGGCGGCGCCGGGCATGGCGGCGAAGGCTGCCACGGGAGCGGCAGCGGAAACGCCGAACTTCTCTTCAAGTTCCTTGATGAAGTCGGCCAGCTCAAGAACGGTCATGTTGGAGATGAACTCGACAACCTGCTCTTTGGTCACGGACATGGTATATTCCTCCTGGGAAAGTTTGGGTGCTTTGAAGTTGACCTGTGGGTAAGGGGCCTTGGCCTAAGCCTCGGCAGCCGGGGCGGCTCCGCCTTCCTTCTGCTCCTTGATGGCATTCAAGGCGTAGAGGAAGTTGCGCAGCACCGCCGCGAACACATTGACGAAGTTGGTCGGCACCGCGTTCATGGTGCCAAGCATCTTGGCCAGGAGTTCGGGCTTGCTGGGCAGCGTTGCGAGCTGCTTCACGCCCTCCTCGTCAAGGAACTTCCCTTCAAGGCTTCCGTAACGCAAGGCAAGCTTCTTGCTTCCCTTGACGAAATCGGAAAGGGCCTTGGCCAGGGCTACGGGATCCTCGTAGCCCAAAGCGACCGCGCAGTTTTCTTTCAGGCGATCATTGAGGACGCTGTGCGACGTCTCATTGAGCGCCAACCGGGCCAGGGTGTTCTTGACGACTTGGTAATCGACTCCGACTTCGCGCAGCTTGGCGCGGAGGATGGTCATCTCCTCCACTTCCATGCCCTTGAAGTCGGTGACGACGGCGATGCTCGCCCGCGCAGCCTTCTCGTGCAGCTGCTCGATGATCTGGGCTTTTTCTTGCCTGTTCACCGTGTCTCGCTCCTCGTCGTTCTTTGGCCCGGAAAGCAAAGTCCGTCTCGGCAGGAAATTAAGGGGTCGCCCCCGCCTGCTTTCATCGACTTAAACTTCCCGTGCTATCTATTCATTCCAGCGCTGACGGCCAACCCGTCCGCACCGGGTCTAGCCTTCCAGAAACTTCCGGATGCTCAGAGTGTCCACCTTGACGCCAGGCCCCATGGTGGTGGCCACGGCCATGGTCTTGAGGTACGTGCCCTTGGAGGTGGACGGCTTGAGGCGGTTCACGGCCTCAAGCAGGGCGGAGAGATTCTGACAGAGCTTCTCCGCTCCAAAGGACTTCTTGCCGATGGGGGCGTGCAGGATGCCCGCCTTGTCGACCTTGAACTCAACGCGGCCGGCCTTGAGCTCACGCACGGCCTCACCAACGTTGAAGGTGACTGTGCCCGTCTTAGCGTTGGGCATAAGGCCACGGGGGCCAAGCAGGCGGCCGATCTGACCGACCTTGGCCATCATGTCCGGGGTTGCGACGGCGTTGTCGAAATCGAGCCAGCCGCCCTTGATCTTCTCCACCAGTTCATCGCCGCCGCATTCGTCCGCGCCGGCCTCCCTGGCCTCAGCTTCCTTGTCCGGCTTGCAGAAGACCACCACGCGGGCGGTCTTGCCCAGGCCGTTGGGCAACGGAACCGCGCCACGGACCATCTGGTCGGAGTACTTGGGATCAACGCCAAGGTTGATGGCCACATCGACGGTCTCGTCGAACTTGGCAAACGAACTCTCCAGAGCGAACTTGACGGCATCGGCAACGGCATAGCGCTGCGTGGCGTCAAAACTCTCGGAGGCCTTGTTGTAGTTTTTTCCGTGCTTCGGCATGACTGTACCCTCTACCCTTTCACTTCAAGGCCCATGCTGCGGGCAGTGCCGATGATGCAGTTCTTGGCGGTCTCGATGGACTTGGCCGTAAGATCCGGGGCCTTCAACTTGGCGATTTCCTCAACCTGGGCCATGGTCACGGAACCGACCTTGGTCTTGTTGGGTTCGCCGGATCCCTTCTCGATCTTGGCGGCCTTGAGCAGGAGCACCGGAGCGGGCGGAGTCTTGGTGATGAAGGAGAAGGTCCGGTCGGCGTAAACGGTGATGATCACCGGGATGATCATGCCCTTCTGGTCCTGGGTCTTCGCATTGAAGGCCTTGCAGAACTCCATGATGTTCACGCCATGCTGGCCCAGCGCCGGTCCCACCGGGGGGGACGGATTCGCCACGCCAGCAGGGATCTGCAGCTTGACTTTACCTGTGATTTTCTTGGCCATTTTAGTATATCCTCGCAGGCGGTCTCCCGCCGCAGTCGGTCAAGGGTCCGTCTAGCCCTTCGTCACCTGGACGAAGTCGAGCTCCACCGGGGTCTGACGACCAAAAATGGAGACCGCGACGCGGAGTTTGCCCTTGTCGTAATTCACATCCTCGACGACACCGTTGAACCCGCTGAAGGGGCCGTCGATAACCCGAACCTCGTCGCCTCTTTCGAAGTTGAACTTGGGACGGGGCTGTTCCTGCCTGCTCTCCATCATGGAGAGGATGGTCTGGGCCTCGCTGTCGCGCATGGGCGTGGGACGGTTCTTGCCCCCCACAAACCCCGTAACGCGCGGTATGGACTGGATGAGGTGCCAGGAATCGTCCGTGAGCACCATCTTCACCATCACATACCCCGGATAGAACTTCCGGGTGCTCGTCCGGCGCTCGCCCTTGACCATTTCCACCACTTTCTCAGTGGGCACCACAACTTCGAGCACCTGGCCATGATCCTGGCCCGTGCGCATCATCTCGGTGATGGTCTGCTGCACACGCTGCTCGAATCCCGAGTAGGTGTGGACGATGTACCAGCGGGCCGGTCTCTCCCCGCCAACGGCGCTTTCTTCAATCACTTGCGCTCACCTTGCCAGGGATTTTAGGACAGCACGATCTCGACGGCCTTGGACAAACCAAGATCCACGAGGCCGAGGAACAGCGACATGACCGCAACAAGTATCATCACCGCCGCGCAAGTGGTGACGGTCTCCTTTCGGGAGGGCCAGGTGACTTTCTTGAGCTCGACCTGGGCCTCTTCGAAGAAGACCTTCAATTCCTGCGCCTTGGAGGCAACGCCCGAAGTTGTCTCGGGAGTCTCGCCGCCCTGCTGGCCGCCGGAGCCTTTCGCTGTATTTTTCGCCATTTCTCTCCCCAGTTGGGGGTGGTTGGCAGGCCAGGAGGGATTCGAACCCCCAGCATCCGGTTTTGGAGACCGGCGCTCTACCGTTAGAGCTACTGGCCTGCGCTTATGAAAACTACTTGGTCTCGCGGTGCACTGTGTGCTTCTTGTCGAAGGGACAGTACTTCTTCACCTCAAGACGGCCAGTAGTATTCTTCTTGTTCTTTTCCGTCGCGTAATTGCGCCGCTTGCACTCGGTGCAGGCGAGCTGGATGTTGACGCGCATGGATTACTCCAGGATTTCGGTGACCACGCCGGCGCCAACAGTGCGGCCGCCTTCGCGAATGGCGAAGCGCAGACCCTGCTCCATGGCGATGGGGTGGATCATGTCGACAATGAAGGTGGCGTTGTCGCCGGGCATAACCATCTCGACGCCCTCTTCCAGGGTCACCACGCCGGTGATGTCGGTGGTGCGGAAGTAGAACTGCGGACGATAGCCGGAGAAGAACGGAGTGTGACGGCCGCCCTCATCCTTGGAGAGCACGACCACCTCGGCCTTGAACTTGCGGTGGGGGGTGATGCTCTTGGGCTTGGCGAGGACCTGGCCGCGCTCGACATCCTCACGCTTGACACCGCGCAGCAGCACGCCAACGTTGTCGCCGGCGGTGCCCTGGTCGAGGATCTTGCGGAACATTTCGACGCCGGTGCAGGTGCTCTTCACGGTGTCCTTGATGCCCACGATTTCGACTTCGTCACCCACGGTGATGACGCCGCGCTCAACACGACCGGTCACAACGGTGCCGCGGCCGGAGATGGAGAACACGTCCTCGATGGGCATGAGGAAGGGCTTGTCGATGTCGCGCTGCGGCTCAGGAATGTAGGTGTCGCAGGCGTTCAGGAGCTCAAGGATGCACTTGCAGTCGTCGCTCTTGGGGTCGTCGCTCTCAAGGGCCTTCAGGGCGGAACCCTTGATGACCGGGATCTCGTCGCCGGGGAAGCCGTACTTGGAGAGCAGCTCGCGCACTTCCAGCTCGACCAGCTCCAGCAGCTCGGCGTCGTCGACCATGTCGCACTTGTTCATGAAGACGACCATGTGGGGCACGCCGACCTGACGGGCAAGCAGGATGTGCTCACGGGTCTGGGGCATGGGGCCGTCGGTGGCGGCCACAACCAGGATCGCGCCGTCCATCTGCGCCGCGCCGGTGATCATGTTCTTGATGTAGTCGGCGTGGCCGGGGCAGTCCACGTGGGCGTAGTGGCGGGTGTCCGTCTCGTACTCCACGTGCGCGGTGGCGATGGTGATGCCGCGCTCTTTCTCTTCCGGGGCCTTGTCGATCTGGTCGAAGGCCACGTAGGTGCCCTTGCCCATCAGGGACGCGGTCTTGGTAATGGCCGCGGTGAGGGTGGTCTTGCCGTGGTCGATGTGACCGATGGTGCCGATGTTGACGTGAGGCTTCTTGCGCTCAAATTTGGCCTTGCCCATGTCTAACCCCCTGGTGTCTTCTCTCGGTTGTCTGGAAAGATGTTGTGGAGCCCATGAACGGAATTGAACCGTTGACCTCTTCCTTACCAAGGAAGTGCTCTACCGACTGAGCTACATGGGCTTAAGCGTCGCTTTAGGAGGCCCCGTTGGCGCGATTTGGAGCGGGAAACGGGACTCGAACCCGCAACCCTCAGCTTGGAAGGCTGATGCTCTAGCCAATTGAGCTATTCCCGCGTGCAGAATCCGTAGTCCCTGCGGCCAGGGACACGCCCTGCCTCCTACAGCGTTGCTTGCCGCGCAAAAAGTGGTGGTGGGGGGTGGATTTGAACCACCGAAGGCTGACGCCGACAGATTTACAGTCTGTTCCCTTTGGCCACTCGGGAACCCCACCATTCACTGGAGCTGGCGATGGGACTTGAACCCGCAACCTGCTGATTACAAGTCAGCTGCTCTGCCATTGAGCTACGCCAGCGCGTGAACGAAGATGCTTACGCTTTTCGTCCACGGATTGCAAGGACTTTGTTCTCCCGGTTGGCGCCGGGCCATCCGCAATCCCTCGTTTCCGAGGCCGCTCTGACTATTTTGTTTTGCCCCTTGTTGTCAACATGTTTTCGCGTGGAACGGAATAAAAAATTGCAATCCCCTTCGTTTCCCGTTTGACGAACGGACGGATGCCCCCTATTTCACCCCTGCCATGACAGCGAATCATCCTTCATTGCCCTTCAGCCCGGACGCCCCCTGGCTCGCCCCCCTGGCGGGGTACTCGGACCTGCCCTTCCGCACCCTGTGCCGCATTTACGGCGCGGCCTGCTCCGAAACCGAGATGGTCAGCACCAAGGGGCTGGTGTTCGGCGGGTACGGAACGGAGCGGCTTTTGGCCACCACGGCCGCGGACACGCCCCTTGTGGTGCAGCTTTTCGGCGCGGAGCCGGAAATTTACGAACAGGCCATGCCCTTGCTGCTGGAGCGGGGATTCCGGCATTTCGACCTGAACGCAGGCTGCTCGGTGCGCAAGGTGAACAAGAGCGGCTCCGGCTCGGCCCTCATGTCCCGCCCTGAACTTTTGCGGCGCATCGTCGCGGTCATGGTTCGGGCGGCAGGGCCGGGCAACGTGGGCGTCAAGCTGCGTCTGGGCTTCACCCCCGGCGAGGAGAACTATCTCGACCTTGGCCGCGCGCTGCAGGACCAGGGGGTCGGCTGGCTGACGCTGCATCCGCGTACGGCAAAGCAGCTTTTCACCGGCCAGGCGCGCTGGAGCGCCATCAGGGAGCTGGCCGAGGCGGTTTCCATACCGGTTCTGGCCAGCGGCGACCTGTTCACCGCCGAGGACGCGGCCCGCTGTCTCGCCGAAACAGGCTGCGCCGGGGTGATGTTCGCTCGCGGCGCACTCACCGACCCCATGATCTTCCGCCGCCTGCGCGACATCCTTGCCGGTTGCGGGTCGGCCCCACGCACGGCCGACGAACTGGCGGAGGCGGCGCTGACCCACATCCGCCTGGTGCGCGAGTTGGACGCCACCCCGCGCGCCTTCCGCGCCCTGCGCGCCTTTCTTCCCCGCTACGCCAAGGGCTTCACGGGCATCCGCGCGCTCCGGCACGCCCTGCTCTGCTGCGAGGACTGGGAGACGCTGACCAGAACGGCGGCGGACATCTCCCAGCTTACAGCCGATGCCGCGCCCCTGGACCTTTCGGACCTCGCCCAGGGCTGCGGCGCATAGCCGCTGTTGACTGCCGCCGCCCCCCTGGCGCATACCGTGGAATCCAATCGACGCACAGGAGACTCGCATGGAAGTGATCCGCGCCCGCCTTGCGGGCTTTTGCATGGGCGTGGGCCTGGCGCTCAAGAAGCTCGACGCCCTGCTTGAAGAAGACGATGCGGGAGCGGCACAGCCCACCTTCATGCTCGGCCCCATCATCCACAACCCGCAAGTGCTGAAGCATTACGCCGCTCGCGGCGTGGGTTTGGCAAACAACGCCACGGACCTTCCTCCAGGCAGCCGGGTGGTCATCCGCGCCCACGGCATTCCCCGGCACGAGGAGCAATCGCTTATGGCGCGCGGGGTGGACGTTGTGGACGCCACCTGCCCCAAGGTCAAGCGGGCGCAACTGCTCATCCAGGCCGAGGCGCTGGCTGGGCGGTCGCTCCTGCTCTTCGGAGAGGACGACCATCCCGAGGTGCGCGGGCTGTTGAGCTACGCGTGCGGCGATGCGTTTGTCTTCGAATCGCGCGAGGAGTTGGCCGCCCACGCCCTTGACCCGGACCGGTCGTACTGCCTCGCCGCCCAGACCACCCAGGACCGGCAGGCCTTCGAGTGCATACGCCAGGATCTCGAGGAGCGCCTGCCCGGCGGCCTGGCCGTGCTGGAGACCATCTGCGACGCCACGCGGCTGCGCCAGGACGAAGCCATCGGGCTTGCCGGGCAATGCGACTGCGTCGTGGTGGCCGGAGGCAAGGCCAGCGGCAACACGCGGCGTCTGGCGCAAGTCGTCGAAGCGGCAGGCACCCCGGCCCTGCTTGTGGAAACCGTTGACGATCTCCACCCGAATGCCGTAATACAATATAAGCGAGTGGGCTTAACTGCGGGGGCTTCCACGCCGAAAAGCATCATTGACCGCATTGAAACGTTTCTTCTTGGCCTGTAGCCTGGACAATCGCCATATGGAGCCGCCATGAGCACGAACATGACCAACATCCTCCTTGAGGCAGGCACCAACGAACTCGAGATCGTCGAATTCTACCTGGAGGAGCCAAACCCCGGCGGGGGCGAGCCATACCGCGGCTATTACGGCGTCAACGTGGCCAAGGTGCTGGAAATCATCCGCCTGCCGCGCATCACCGAGATGCCGCAGGTTTCGCACCCCTCCGTGCTTGGCGCCTTCAACCTGCGTTCGCAGATCATCCCCCTTGTGGATTTGAGCCTGTGGCTCAAAAAAGAGCGTAGCGAATCCGAACCTCCCAAGGTCATCGTCTGCGAGTTCAACAACGTCACCACGGCGTTTCTCGTCTCCGGAGTGAACCGCATCCACCGCATTAGCTGGGAGGAGGTGGAAGCCCCGAACAAGTACATGTCCTCGCTCGCCTCCAACTCCATCACCGGCGTGGTGCGGCTGGAAGGCCGCATCATCTTCCTGCTCGACCTGGAAAAGATCGTGGCCGAGCTGAATCCGGAGCTTGGCCTGCGCTTCGACGAGAACGTCGTCTGGGAATCCGGGGTGCAGTACCGCGCCCTCATCGCCGACGACTCCACTCTCATCCGCGAGATGATCGGCGACCTGCTGCACAAGGCAAACTTCCTGGTGGAAAAGACCAACCATGGCGGAGAATGCTGGGACCGTCTTGTGCACATCAAGCAGATCGCCGAGAGCGAGAACCGCCCCGTCACCGACTACGTGCAGGTGGTCATCTCCGACATCGAGATGCCCAACATGGACGGCCACAACCTCACCAAGCGCATCAAGGAAGACCCGGTGCTCAAGCAACTGCCCGTGGTCCTCTTCTCCTCCATCATCACCGACAAGCTCCGCCACAAGGGCGAGGCTGTGGGCGCGGACGACCAGATCAGCAAGCCGGAAATCACCCAGGTGGCCCGCCGCGCGGCCGACCTCATCAAAAACCGCATCGCCGAGGCGGCCAACGCCTAGCTCTGCACGGCTTCAACAGCAAACGCCCGGCCCTCTTCACGGAGGTCCGGGCGTTTGCTGTTCCTCGGGGAAACATCTGCGCCAGCCTCTGGCGGCAGAATTGCAGCGGGGAAAAAACAGGCAACGCCGATTGCCCTGGCGGGGCCGAGAAACAGCGAGGCGCGCTGCCGCGTCGCACCGCGTCAACGCGGCTTACGCGCCCATAAGCGCGGCGATGAAGCCGGGGCGCACAATGTCGGCGGTCATGACCAGGGTGAGGCCGAGCACGATGGCCACCGTGGCCCAGGCGATGGCGTTGAACACCGGGCCATTGGCGTACTCGCCCATGAGCCGCCTGTCGTTGATGAGCAGAAGCATGAAGATGAGCACAAAGGGCAGCACCACGCCGTTGACCACCTGCGACACGTACATGATGGCGATGAGCGGGGCCTCGGGCCAGAGGATGGCGCACGCGGATACGGCGATGATCAGGGTGAAGAGCCAGAAGAACTGCGGGGCCTCGCGAAAGTCCTTGTCCACGCCGAGCTCCCAGCCCATGCCCTCGCAGATGTAGTAGGCGGTGGACAGCGGCAGCACGCAGGCCGCGAAGATGGAGGCGTTGAACAAGCCGATGGCGAAAAGCCCGGTGGCGTATTCGCCCACCAGCGGGGTCAGGGCCTGCGCCGCATCTGCCGCGGTTTCGATGGGCACCCCGGCCTTGAAGATGGTCGCCGCGCAGGCCACCACGATGAAGAAGGCCACCACGATGGCCATGATGCAGCCCACCACGACATCAAGCCGGGAAAAGGCGTAGTCCTCACGCGTTATGCCCTTCTCCACCACGCTGGCCTGCTGGTAGAACTGCATCCAGGGCGCGATGGTGGTGCCGATGACGCCGATCATCATGGTCACCGAGGCCGGCGTGACCACGATGTCGCTGGGGCGCGGGGCAAGCGTGGCGCGCAGCACCTCGCCCCAGTCCGGTCCGGACATGAAGGCCGCCACGGGATAGGCGAGGTACACCACGCAGGCCAGCAAAAACACCTTCTCAACAATGCGGTAGGAGCCCTTGACGATGAGCAGCCACACGGCCACGGCGGCCAGCGGCACGGACACATACTTGCTGACGCCGAAAAGCTCCATGCTGGCGGCGATGCCCGCGAACTCGCTCACGGTGTTGCCCATGTTGGTCAAAAGCAGGGCGATCATGACGTAAAAGGTGATCTTGACCCCGAAACGCTCGCGAATGAGGTCGGAGAGCCCCTTGCCCGTCACCGCGCCCATGCGTGCGCACATTTCCTGCACCACCACCAGCGCCACGGTGGTGGGCAACATCATCCACAAAAGCGACATGCCGAACTGCGCGCCAGCCAGGGAATAGGTGGTGATGCCGCCGGCGTCGTTGTCCACGTTGGCGGTGATGATGCCCGGCCCCAGCAAAGCCAGAAAGAGCAGGACATTCTTCCTGTTCAGCCTGCGCAAGGGCGAAAAAATGGAGGAAAACGTCATGTGCCGGGCCGCCTGCGGGCTAGAAGTTGCGCGTGGCCTTGTACTGTTTCCAGCGCAGGGCGAAAGGCAGGAAATGTTCCATGATGTCGTCGGCCGTGACGATGCCCGCCATCTTGCCGTCCTCGTCCAGCACGGGCACGGCGGCCAGCTTGTATTGCACCACCAGTTCCAGCACGTCCTCCAATGGGGAGTCCACGCGCACGGTCTTGGGGTTGCGGCTCATGACCTCGGTGACAGGATCGTCTCCCTCGGCCAGCAGCAGCCGCTTCAGGCTCACAACGCCAAGCGGGCGCTCCTCGGGATCCAGAACGTACATGTAATAGATGGAGTCCGTCTCCGCGCCGAGCAGGCGCACCTGCCGCAGGGCATCGTCCACAGCGGCGTCCGGGGTCACGAAAAGAAACTCGTTGTTCATGAGGCCGCCAGCGGTGTCGTCCTCGTGCTCAAGGAGCTCCTGCACCTTCTCCGCATCCTCGGGGTCCATCTGGGCCAGCAGTTCCTGGGCCTTGTCGTCCGGCAGTTCGGCCAGCACGTCCGCGGCCTCGTCCGGCGGCATTTCTTCCAGCACATCGGCTGCGTGCGCGCTTTCCATCTGGGAGAGCAGACGGCTGGAGTCCTCGGGCTCCATTTCGCCCATGGCCTCGCCTGCGGCCTCGGCGTCAAGCGAGCTGAGAACGGCGCCCACGTTGCTGTGCGGCAGTTGCGCCAATATGTTGGCCAGGTCGGCCGGGTGCAGATCGGAAAGCTTGTCGCGCGTCACGGTGAGGGTGAGCCTGGAGAGGTTGGTCTCAAGCGGCTGCACCAGCAGCCAGTCGATCTCCTTGGGGGCCAGCCTGCGCTTGAGCACGCCGCCAAGGAAGTCCCAGGCCCTCAAGTATCCCAGCCGCCGCAGGATGCCACGAAAGCCCACATCCACAGCGGCAAGGCAGACCCCGCCCCGCTCCATGGCCAGCTTCAGGTCGTTCACGCGCACCACGCGCGCGCCATCCACGTCCACGATCTGCTTGTCCAGAATATCGCGGCGCATAAGCACTTCGTCCTGGGATTCCGGCAGGTCGGGCAAGTTTTCTGGCTCGCCCGTGAGCGAAACCACCACGTCGTTGAACATGGACAGGTCCGCAAAGGCAACGCGCCGGGTGCCGCGGCCATGGCGCACCAGCACATGGTGCACCACGGGCAAGGGGTCTCCGGGGCTCATGGCCACGTCATGAAGCCGCCCCACCTCGCGGCCGGAACGGCTGATGACCGGGCGGTCGAGTACGGCCGAGAGGAACAGATCCTTTGCGTGCTGGGACATGGCGGCCTCCCTTGAGCAACAGGCGCGCTGGCGACGATCGGAAAACACAAAAAACCGGCAGCCCGCAAAAAAGCGGGCTCCGGTGGCCTGCGTGCCGCCGAGCGAAACGGCCGGTCACGCGGGGGAACCGGCCATGGCGCGGCGGCGCGCTACTTTCGTGTATCCGTACTCTGGGTGGGCTGGGAAGGCTGTGCGGGCTGGTCAGGGGTTCCGTCAAGCCCCTTGCGGAGCTCGCGAATGCCCTTGCCGATGCTGGCGCCGAGCTGCGGGAGCTTGCTTGGGCCGAACACAAGCAGGGCGATGACGACAATCAAGAGCAGATGCGTAGGCTGCAAAAGCTGTCCGAACATGGCGGTTCCTCCGTGTTCCCGTGGAGCGGGCGGCCCGAAGTCGCATCCAGGTCCAGGGGAGGTGTTGCGCCGCTTGGCGGCGTCATCCGGTTCGGGACTTCATTCGAAAAAACGAACGCGTGTACCGAGTCTAAGGCCACAGCCGGGACAGGAATTCGGCCCGTCCCAGTCCATGCGCTTGTCTACAGGGAACCGTCGCCGGCGTCAAGCCGCATTTTGAGATGCTGGTAGGCCTTGGCCGTGGCCACCCGTCCGCGCGGCGTGCGTTTGATGAAGCCGCACTGGATGAGAAACGGTTCGTAAATATCCTCAATGGTGCGCGATTCTTCTGAGCAGGCCACGGCGATGGTCTTGACGCCCACCGGTCCGCCGCCGAACTGGTTGACGATGAGCGACAGGATCTTGCGGTCCATCTGGTCCAGGCCATGCGGGTCCACGTCCAGCTTGTCCAGCGACTCCTCGGCCAAGCGCTTGTCCACAACGCCGCTGCCCTGCACCACGGCGTAGTCGCGGATGCGCCGCAAAAGACGCCCGGCGATGCGCGGGGTGCCGCGCGACCTGCGGCCAATGGCCCAGGCCCCCTCTTCCGTCACGGTGACGCCCAGGATGCCGGCAGCACGCAGCACAATGCGCGAAAGCTCCTCCGGCGAGTAGAACTCCAAACGGAACACGCAGCCGAAACGGTCGCGCAGTGGCGAAGTCAAGAGGCCGATGCGCGTGGTGGCGCCCACCAGGGTGAAGGGCTCCAAATCAATTTTGACCGTTCGCGCGCCCGGCCCCTGGCCGATGATGAGGTCGATCTTGTAGTCCTCCATGGCGGGATACAAAATTTCCTCAACCGTGGCGGGCATACGGTGGATCTCATCGATGAACAGGATGTCGTGGCGGGAGAGGTTGGTCAGGATGGCGGCCAGGTCGCCCACGCGCTCCAGCACTGGGCCGCTGGTGGAGACCATGTTCACGCCCAGTTCACTGGCCATGATCTGCGCGAGGGTGGTCTTGCCCAAGCCGGGGTTGCCGGAAAACAGCGTATGGTCCAGGGCCTTGCCACGTTCCCGCGCCGCCTGGATGAACACGCCCAGGTTCGAACGCACGTCGCCCTGGCCGATGAAGTCGGCCAGGCGCTGCGGGCGGATGCTGTCGTCCGCCTGGGGCCGCTTGGCCGCGTCCTCCGTGGGTGCGCTCACAAAAACCTCCGGGCCGCCATCGGGTTAGGACCGCGCCGCCGCGATCTTTTTCAGGGCCACGCGGATGGCCGAGCTGGCGTCGATGTCCGGCTCGGCCTCGAAAATCTCCTTGATCATGGGCCGGGCCTCGTCCTCGGTGTAGCCGAGCGCCTTCATGCCCGCCACGGCATCGAAATACTCGCCCTGCGGCGCGTTTTGCGGGGTTGCGGCAAGGGTCGGCCCGGTCTTGATGCCGGTGACTTTGTCCTTGAGCTTCCACATGATCTCCCGCGCGCTCTTGGGGCCGATGCCGGGCACCGTGGCCAGCATGTCGGCGTCCTCGCGCAGCACCAGCTCGCGCAGGTGTTCGGGCCGGAAGTGGGAGAGGATGCCCAGGGCCTTCTTCGGCCCCAGCTTGTCGATGCCGATGAGCAGACGGAACAGGTCGCGCTCGTCGCTGGTGATGAACCCGTAGAGGTCCAGCGCGTCCTCCCGCACGACCATGTGGGTGTAGAGGTGCGCCTCCCCGCCCTTCTGCGGCAGCAGGACAAGGGCCGAGGACGGCAGCGAGACTTCGTACCCCACGCCGCCTGGGGTCACAAGCACGCAGCCCTTTGCGGTCAGGTCAAGCAGGCGTCCTTCCAGATAGGCGATCATGGCGTCCCCGTCAGCTTGCGCAGCCTGCGCTCGTTCAGGTGGCAGATGGCCACGGCCAGGGCGTCGCTGGCGTCCAGCGGCCAGCCGGGATTCCGTACGCCCAGGATCTGCGCCACCATGAAGGCCACTTGCTCCTTCTCCGCCCGGCCCGCGCCCACCAGGCTTTTTTTGACCAGGGTGGGCGGGTAGCCGGAGACCGGGAGACCGGCCACGGCGCAGGCGGCCATGGCCGCGCCGCGCGCCTGGCCAAGCTTCAGGGCCGAGGCCGTGTTCTTGGACACAAAGACGGATTCGATGGCCGCCTCGGCCGGACCGTGTTCGCGGATGACCTCGGCCACGCGGGAATAGATGATTCCCAGGCGCTCGGCCATGTCCCCGCCGGAGGGCGTGCGGATGGCGCCCACGGCCACCAGCTCGGCCCGGCCGGACTGCTCGCGCACGACCCCGTAACCGGTGACCCGGCTTCCGGGGTCGAGCCCGAGCACGGCCAGGGGAGCGCCCATGCTATCCCAGCTCTTCCATGATTTCGTCGGTGAAGTCGGCCGTGACGTAGACGTTGGAAACGTCCTCGTTTTCCTCAAGGTTCTCCATGAGGTTCATGACCTTGCGGGCCGTTGCCGCGTCCACCGGGGTAAGGTTCTTGGGCAGCATGGTAAGCTCGGAACTCTCCACGGCGATGCCCGCGTCCTCGAAGGCCTTTTCCACTGCGGAGTAGTTCTCCGGGGCCACGCGCACCTCAAGGGTGCCCTCTTCGGCCACCACGTCGTCGGCTCCGGCCTCCAAAGCCACCTCCATGACCTGGTCCTCGGTGTACTTGGCCGGGTCAAAGGAGAGCACGCCGCGCTTGTCGAACATCCAGGCCACGCTGCCGGGCTCGCCCATGTTGCCGCCGCCCTTGCCGATGATGTGGCGCACCTCGGCAATGGTGCGATTCTTGTTGTCGGTGGCGACCTCGACCAGGATGGCCACGCCGCCGGGAGCGTAGCCCTCGTACATCATCTCGAAGATTTCGCCGCCCGCCAGCTCGCCGGTGCCCTTCTTGACGGCCTGATCGATCTTGTCGTTGGGCATGTTGGCGGACTTGGCCTTGGCGATGACCGCGCGCAGCCGCGCGTTCATGTTCGGATCGCCGCCGCCCTTGGCCGCAAGGATGATGTCCTTGGTGATCTTGGTGAAGACCTGGCCTTTCTTGGCGTCGGTCTTGGCCTTGGCGCGCTTGATGGTTGCCCATTTGCTGTGTCCGGACATGAACCCTCCAAAGAAATGTATGATGTGGAGCCTGCTGCTCCGAAACAGATGACTTTACTTCAAATCGCCTCCGTTGCCAAGCGCCGCGCCGCCGGGGTCCTCGGGCGGCCCGCCGCGGAAGCCGAGGCCGGCCATGAAGATCTCCTTGCTTTCCGCGCGCGAGCTCTTGGGCTTGAACACCCGCACAGCCTCGAACAGGGGCCGCAACGACTCCTTGAAGCCCTTGGCGTCCGGGCCTTCAAAGATCTTGACCACAAGAAAGCCGCCGGGCTTGAGGCGCCGGGCGGCCACGTCCCGGGCGCGCTCGCACAGCTCCAGGCTGCGGGCCTGGTCCGTGAACTTGTGGCCGGTGGTCTTGGGGGCCATGTCGCTCATGACGAAATCGAAGGGGAGAAGCGGCTCCATAAGGGCAAGCAGCTCCGGCGAGTCCTCGAAGGCGTCGTGCACCAGAAAGCGCACGTTGGCCGGGAACTGCTGCTCGGTATCCTGAATGTCCAGCGCAAGCACAAAGCCGCGCTCGCCGACCTTTTTGGCCGCGAAAAGCGTCCAGGAGCCGGGCGCGGCTCCAAGGTCCAGCACCTTCATGCCGGGCTTGAGCAGCCCGAACTTCGAGTCCAGCTCCTGCAGCTTGTACACGCTGCGCGCGGGGTAGTGTTCCGCCTTGGCGCGCTTGAAATAATGGTCGCGGTATTGTTTCATGGGGCTCGCTTGCGTTGCGGGGATAGGGCATCCCTAGCGCAAAGCGCCCGGCTTGCCAAGAACGGGCTTGCCAAGACCGCCCCCCGCGCCACATAACGGTGTTCATGCGCACACCATCTTCCGGAGCACAGGCCAGCCGCCCCAGCCGACCCCGCGTGCTGGACGCCCTGGGCCGGACCAAAACGCTCTCCTGCGCGGCCGCGGACTTCCAGCTTGTCGCCCCTGGCGGCCCGGACACCCTGCTTCTTGGCCTGGGGCCGGAGCCGGAGCGCCTGCCGGAGTTGTCGCCCGTCCTGAATACTGCTGGACGCGTGCGCTTTGTGGAATGCCCGGAACTCGCCGCGCAATATGGCGAGTCCTGGCCGGAACGCATCCCGGCGGACTTTGGACCCGCGCCCCCGGACCAGGCTCCGTCCCTGGCCCGTGGTTCGGCGGTGCTGCTGTACCGCCCTGGTGCGCGCCTGTTCCCAGACTTCTGGGGGCCGCTGCTGGCCGAGGTGTCGCGCGCGCTCATGCCCTCGCCCCCTGCTGCGCGAAGCCGCCTGGTCTGGCTGCCCGGCGGCGCGTCCGACCTGCTGCGGCTGGAACTCTGCGAGGCGTTCGAGGCTTTGGGCTTTGCCGTGCGGCTGCTTTCCGCCCAGGACTCCCCCCGGGGGCTTCTTGCTCAAGGCGAATGCCCGGCTCTCGTTTTCAGCGTGAACTTCTCCGGCTTGGACCAGCTCGGCGAGACCGCGCACCTGCTCTCGGCCATGGGGGCGCGCGTGGCCGTGTGGTGCGTGGACAATCCCCTGCACCTGCTCTCCGGTCTGAAGAGCCGCTTCTGGACGCGGCTACCCCTTTTCGTCACCGACGACTGGTTCCCGCCCGTACTGCGCGGCCTGGGAGCGCAGGAGGTTCACCACCTGCCCCTGGCGGCCCGCGCGGCGGACCTGGACGGCCCCATGCGCAGGCCCGCCCCGGCCCTGGCCCACCTTGCCGGGCGGCTTGTCTTTGCTGGCCGCAGCGCCTTT
Organism: Humidesulfovibrio mexicanus; assembly: GCF_900188225.1. NCBI lineage: Bacteria > Pseudomonadati > Thermodesulfobacteriota > Desulfovibrionia > Desulfovibrionales > Desulfovibrionaceae > Humidesulfovibrio > Humidesulfovibrio mexicanus. The sequence goes on from NZ_FZOC01000001.1 coordinate 511,364, forward strand.
CCTGGCAAGGCGGGCTTCTTCGCGGGCTGCGCGCTGCCGCCGGGCACCACGGGCGCCTGGTCCGAGGCCCAGGCCATGCTGGCGCGGGGGGACAGGCCGCACTTCGGCTGGTGGGTGGATCGTCTGGGGGTTGAACGACTCTGGCCGGGAACGGATGCCCGGCGCGCGGGCTTCTGCGCCGAGGAGACGGGCCGGGCCTGGCGCGCGGCCTGCCTAAACGCCGCGCACGCGGGCCTGGGCGGCGGGCTTACGGTCCACGGCGACGAGGACTGGCGGAACCTGCTGCCCGCCAACGCGGACCTGCGCCCGCCCGTGGACTATTACGCCGCCCTGCCGGACATCTGCGCCAGCGCAGGGGCCTGCCTGAACTGCACCAGCCCGCTTCTGCCGCACGGGCTTACCCAGCGGCACTTCGACGTGTGGGCCTGGGACGGCCTGCTCGTCACCGACGCCACGCCCGGCCTGGCGCTGTTTCCGAACGAGCTGACGCGGCCGGTCACGTTCCGCGCGCCCGGAGACATCGCGCCCCTGTTGCGCGCGCTCTGGTCTTCGGCCTCCGGAGCCGACGGGCTCAAGGCCGCGTGGCGGGAGGAGCTGAGGACGCGGCACACGTACACGCACCGTGTCCGGTCCGTGCTGGAAGCCGTGGGCCTGGGCTGAAACCGGGCTATTTCGACGACGGGGACAGCAGCAGCGGGGCCAGCAGCGGGGCCAGAAAACCGGCCAACACCGCCGCGCCTTTGGCGCTGGGATGCACACCGTCGGCCTGAAAACAGCCGGGCTGGCCGTCCAACGGATCCAGTATGTGCGGCATGAACGGCAGGCCGAACTTCGCGGCCAGTTCCCCGTGCAGGGCATTGGAACGCTTGACGTACCCGTTGTTGAACTCCGGCGGGGCTATGGGCGTCAGGCCCGCCAAGTCCGGATCGTCGGAACACGGCGAGAACATGTCGGCGCGTGTGCGCCAGCCCGCCAGAAAAATGCCCGCGCCAGCGCCCAGCAGAGCGGCGATCATCCGCTCCAGGGCGGCGCGCGTCTCCTTGACGGGAATGCCCTGGTAGCAGTCGTTGGCCCCGAACTCCAGCAGCACGGCGCGGGGGCGCGCGGCCAGCACCGCGTCCAGGCGCTCCAGCCCGTCCAGGGAGGTGTCGCCGGACACGCCGAAGTCCAGCACGCGCACGCCGGGAACATGGCAGGGGCCGGAGGCGGCAAGCTCGGCCTCCAGGCGCGGCACAAGGCCGTCGCGCTGCGCAAGGCCCCAGCCCGCCACAAGGCTGTCGCCGTAGGCCGCCAGGACCACTCTGGATTCGTTCTCCTGCATCGCGTTCATGCTAGCCCTTGGCGATCCACACGCCCATGGACTTCACCTCGTCCGCCCACTTCTGGGGGGAGAGGCGCAAGGAAAGAAACTCGCGGTACACGCCGTCCAGCAGCTCCAGGCACTGCTCCACCAAAAACATTTTTTCCAGCACGCGGGCGTCCGGGTCGTCGTCCTCGCGGTCCTTGGTCTCGATCTTGGGCGTCTTGAGGCCGGAAAGCGAAAAATCCGTGTCCTTCAAGGTCACCTGCCAGGCCTCGGGGTCGCGGTCGAAGCGCAACTGCGCGCGGTTGACCTTCTTGCCCGTGCGCAGGCCGCTGCGCGCCTCGGTTAGCTCGCCGCTGGGGCTCTTGACCGAGGCCGACTCCAGGCCTTCGCCGTCGCCGCCCTGGACGCTCAGGCGTTCCTCCATGCGCAGGTTGAAGGGGCGGCCGTCCTTGTCCTGGAACAGGCCGCCGCGCGCCTCTGTGGCGTGCCACAGCCAGGTAAGAAAATCCTGGCCAAGGATGGTGCTCTCGCGTTCGGTGAGGGTGCGGTCCATGAGGCGGCTCCTACACGAAGGCCGTGGGTTCGATGTTCTCCAGACGGGATACCGCCGCTTCGCCGAGCATTTCCGCAGCCAGGGCGAAGGGGGTCAGGGCCTCCAACTCCAGGCCGAAGGTCTTTTCGAAATGCTCCTCGAACATGGCCTTGACCTTGGAATTGGTGGTGAGCAGCAGCACGCGGCCGTTCTGCGTGTTCCACACCACGTCGAACACGGCCGGGATGGGCAGGCTGCGGGCGCGCAGGCGCAGCATCACCTGGTCCTTGATCTCGCGACGGCGGTCCTTGGAGATGAAGGCCTTGCCCTCGGCCTTGGCCTGGGCCAGCTCCTGGGTAAGGGCGATGAGGCAATGCTTCTTGAACACGGCGGGCGGAATGCGCCGGGTGTCCAGCCGAAGGCTGAAGCACAGGTAATGTCCCTTTTCCGGCGGCGACTCGGCCCAGTCCAGGTCGAGCATGTTGTCCAGGTTGCACCAGCCGAAGGAACGCTCCTCCACGCTGGCGTCGATGTCCCGGAACACCACGTCGCCGCCCTTCAGCCGTTCCGGGGCCTCGCGCCAGAGCGAGTCGGGGATGTCGCCCACCACGCGGTAGCGGGTGATGCCGAGACTTGCGGAGAGTATGGGCACGGTCGCCTCCTTGAAAGGGTTCCTTACGCTGTGCGGGGCCAAGGGGTACCGGGAAAGACGCGTTCTGTCCAGAGCGGCCCGGAATCCTGCCGCGCCGGGCCTTGCCAGCGTGCCCCGGCGCGACTATGCTTGCGAACATGGGGTGGGCAACGCCCGCAAGGAGGATATCCATGAGTCGCGCCGCATCAGCCAGTCCGACCGCCGCGCTGGCGGACTACCTTGACGAGAAGGCCCGCGCGGTTCGGGCCCTGGAGGCCGAGGCCGACACGGCCATCCACGGCCAGAACGACCAGGCCGGATACGAGGCGCTTATGCGCCGCAAGGCCCAGCTTTTGGCCGACCTGGCGGCGGACGCCGCGCCCCTGGTCTCGGCCCTGGGCACGGGGATGCTGTCGGCCGCCTCCGAGCGGCTGGCCGGATTCTCGCGCAACGCCCAGAACGCCCTGCGCATCGGCAGCGTGTTCTACATGTCCGCCCTGCTCTACCCGGACGACTACAAGCCCGGCGAGCCCAACAACCTGGAACTGCTCGCGGCGGAGGTCCGCGGCTGGGCCTAGGCCCCGGCGCGTCCCCCCATGCGCATCCGCCTCAGCCCGCCGACCCTGCGCCTGCTGGCCCAGGGAGGCTTCGCCGCGTTCCTCGCCTGGACCTGCCTGCGGTTTCTGGACCATGTGCGCTGGGCCATGGGCCAAAGCGACATGTGGGTTCCCAAACCGCCCGCGGTGGAAGGCTTTCTGCCCATCAGCGCGCTGATGGCGGCCAAGCGCCTGGCCCTCACCGGGGAATTCGACCCCATCCACCCGGCCGGGCTGACCATTTTTTTGGCCATCATCGCCATGAGCCTGCTCTTCCGCAAGGCCTTCTGCGGGCAGCTCTGCCCGGTGGGCCTCGCCTCCAACCTGCTGGAGCGCCTGGGCGGCACGCTCGGCGTCGTCTGGCGGCCCGGCCCGATCGCACGCAGAATCATCGCCGCGCCCAAATACTTGCTGCTGGCGGGGTTCCTCTACGTCGCCCTGGGCATGGGCGTGGAGGACATCGAAGGCTTCCTGCGCACGCCCTACAACATGGTTGCCGACACCAAGATGCTGCTTTTCTTCCAGAATCCGAACGCGCTGACGCTGGGCGTGCTGGGCGTGCTTGCGGCGGCGTCCGTGGTGATTCCGGCCTTCTGGTGCCGGGCGCTGTGCCCCTATGGCGCGCTTTTGGGCCTGTTCTCCTGGCTTTCGCCCACGGCGGTGACGCGCGACGCCGGGGCGTGCGTAGCCTGCGGGCGCTGCGCCAAAGCCTGCCCGGCCGGATTGCCGGTGGACGGCTCCTTGCGCGTTTCCTCGCCGGAGTGCCAGGGCTGCGCGGAGTGCCTGAACGCCTGCCCGGTTGCGGGCTGCCTGACCCTGCGCCTTGCCGGACGCGCGATTCCCTGGTGGACGCTGGCGGCCGGAAGTCTGGCCGTCATTGTCGGGGCATCCGTGCTGGCCGATGCTCTGGGCCTTTGGCAGTCCCCCATCCCCGCACCCATGGTGCGGCGTATGCACATGCTGATGCTGGGCAGACTTCCGGGGTTCTAAGCCGAGCAGCCATTCCGCGCATCCGGGCCACGCGAAACCGCAAAGCGCCGCCGGGGAAAGCCTCCAGGCGGCGCTTCGCTCCTGCGCAGAGGTTGGCTCAAGACTAATAGTCGAGCAGGTCCAGGCGCGCGCGCTTCAGGTGGTCGTCGGCCTTGCGGGTGAAGCGGGCGGTGCCGTGGCCGAAGCTCGGCAGGAACTGGAAGCTCCAATCGCCGCCGGTGCCGAAGCCGTTGATGATCTCAGTCTCTATGCCGGCGCGGACGAGCACGTCCGCCTGCTCGCCGGGCACGGTCTTCAAGGCGTCGATGATGGCGGGCACCAGCCCACACACCACGTGACGCAAATCAATGGTCTGGATGCCGTTCGCATCGTCCATGCAGCAGTGCTCCTACAGCCCCCTGCCCGGGCGGATGACCCGACACAGGAAGCCCTTGAGGTATTCAGTCTCCGGCATTGCCGGATGGATGGGGTGGTCCGCGTCCTGGTGGCACTGGCGCACAAGGGCCAGGCGCACCCCGGCGTCGCGCGCGGCCCCGGCAAGGACCTTGCGCAGGTCGTCGCGCCCCACGTGCTGCGAACAGGAGCAGGCGAGCAGAAACCCGCCGTCCTCCACCAGTTCAAGCGCCAGTCGATTGGCCGTGCGATAGGCGGCCAGTCCCTTGTCCAGATCCTTCCGGCGCTTGACAAAGGCCGGAGGGTCCACGCTCACCAGCCCGAAACGGCGTCCTGCGGCGCGCAGTTCCTTCAAGCCCGCAAAGGCGTCGGCCGCCAAGGTCTCCACATGGTCGGCCACACCGGAAAGGGCGGCGCTCCTCGCCGCGTGCTCCAGCGCCTGGCCCGAGGCGTCCAGGCACAGGGCGCTCTCGGCCCCGGCGCGCGCGCAGGCCACGCCCAGGCCTCCGGCGTAGGAGAACACGTCGAGCACGGCGCGCCCGCGCGAAAGCCCCGCCGCCATGGCCCTGGCTGCACGCATGTCGTAGAACCAGCCGGTCTTCTGCCCACCCGCCAGGGGGAACACAAAGCGGCAGCCGTTCTCCTCGATTTCCGCCTCGTCGGGCACTGTCCCGGCGGCCACCTCCACCGTGCGCGCCAACCCCTCCAGCTCGCGGCCGGGCAGGTCGTTCTTGAACAGGATGCCCGTCGGCTCCACAAGCTCCGTCAACGCATCCACGATCTCGCCGCGCAGGCGCTCCATGCCCGCCGTGCCGATCTGCACGGCCAGCACCGGGCCGAAACGGTCCACCACAAGGCCGGGCAGCATGTCGGCCTCGCCGAAGGCCAGGCGGTAGAAGGGGGCGTCGAAAAGCGCCTCGCGCAGGGCCAGGGCCTGGCCCAACCGCGCCCGCACAAGTTCGCCGTCCAGGGGGCGCGTGGCGTCCTGGCAGTACACGCGCCCGGCGATGAGCGCGGCCGGATTCACATAGGCGCAGCCAAGGGGGCGGCCCTGGGGCGACTCAACGCGGGCGCACTCTCCCGGTGCAAAGCCGGTGAGCGGCGTCTTCGCGACGTCGATCTCGTTGCTGAAGATCCACAGGTGCCCGGCGGCCAGGCGGCGGTCCTCGCCCTTGCGCAGGGCCAGGGTGCGCATGGCCACGGCATTCGAGGCGGGCGCGGCGCTCACAGGGGACAGCTCCCGCGCAGGGTCAACAAACGCTGGCCGTAGGCGGCCTGGCCAAGGGAGATGCAGCCGTCGTTGGGGGGGAGCTGCTTGTGCGTCAAGGGCAGAAGTCCTCTCTCGGCAAGGGCGGCGGGCAGTTCCTGGGCAAAGGTGAGGTTCTGCATCACCCCGCCGGAGAGCGCCACATGCGCCACGCCGTGTTTTTTGGAAAAACGCAGGGCCATGTCGGCCAGACCGGTGATGAGGCTGGCGTGAAAACGCCGGGCGATGACCGCGGCGGGCGTTCCAGCCGCCATGTCGTCCAGCAGCGCCCGGAACAGGGAATAGGTGTCCAACTGGCGCGGGACCAGATTGGTCTCCAGCCGCGCAGTGGCGTCGGTCTTGATGAGGCCGCAAGGGTACATGGCCGCCTCGGCCAGGGGGATGGACAGGTCCTGGGCGCGCTCCAGTAGAATGGCGGCCTGGCCCTCGTAGGTCATGCGCAGGCACAGGCCCAGCATGGCCGAGACCGCGTCGAATAGCCGCCCGCAACTGGAGGTAAGCGGACAGTTGAGGTTCTTGCGCAAAATCTGCGGCAAGAAGGCGCTGGCCTGCTCGAACTCCGGAAGCCAAGGCCAGGGAGGGCTGCCGTTCTGGCCGCTGCGCTCGATGTCCAGCTCCCAGAGCATGGACTGGGCCAGCCGCCAGGGCTCGCGCACGGCGGCCTCGCCTCCGGGCAAATTGAACTCCGCGAAATGCGCCAGGCGCTCGTGGCGCAGGGTGTCCGTGTCCACCAGCAGGCACTCCCCGCCCCAAATGGACCAGTTGGCGCCCAGGCCCATGCCCACGCTGGGCTGGGTGGTGCCGAAGCCGGTGCCGTCCAGCGCCAGGCACAGGGCCGGTCCTTGATGCCGGTTCTCGGCCAGCACGGCGTGGGCATGGGCGAAGTGGTGCTGCAGGGCGCAAATGGCCACGTTCGAGGTGCGGGCCATCTCCTGCGCCACGCTGGTGGTCAGGTAGTTGGGGTGCAGGTCGCGCACCACCAGCTCCGGCTGCACCTCAAGGATGTCTTGAAAATGCTCGGCGATCTCATGGTGGAAGCCCAGGGTCTCGATGTTCTCCATGTCGCCCAGGTGCTGACTCACAAAGGCCTGGTCGCCCTTGGTGAGGGTGAGGGTGCATTTGAGCTCCGGCCCGAGGCCCATGACGCAGGGGCCGCTCGCGGCCAGAAACACGGGCTGCGGCACAAAGCCCCGCGCCCGGCGGAGAAACTGGGTTTCGCCCGTCTGCGGCAGCACTCGCAGCACGGAGTCGTCCACGCGGATGAGGATGTCGCGGTTGTGGAACAAAAAGATGTCCGCAGCCTCGTTGAGGCGCGAAAGGGCCTCGCGGTTGCCCAGGCAGATGGGTTCGTCGCTCAGGTTGCCGGAAGTCATGACCAGGGCGGCGGGCATGTTCTGGCGCTCCTGGGCGAGCAGGCGCCCGAAACGTTGAAACAGCACATGGTGCAGAGGCGTGTAGGGCAGCATCAGCCCCACGTGGTCCACGTCCGGAGCCACGGATTCGGCCAGAGGCGCGCCGCGCACCTTGCCGCACAGCACTATGGGCCGAACCATGCCGGAGAGCCACGGCTCCTCCTCCTTGGTGACGCGGGCCAGGGCGCGGGCGGTGTCCAGGTTGGGCACCATGACGGCCAGCGGCTTGTGCGGACGGCGCTTGCGGCGGCGCAATTCGCGCACGGCCTCCTGATTGGTGGCGTCGCACACCAGATGGAAGCCGCCCAGGCCCTTCACCGCGGCAATGCCCCCCTGCATGAGGATGGCGGCCAGTTTGCGCATGGCCTCGTCGCGCCGGGCCACCACCGTGCCGGAACGGTCCGAGAGCCAGACCTTGGGCCCGCACACGGGGCAGGCGTTTGGCTGGGCGTGGAAACGCCGGTCGCGCGGGTTCTCATACTCGCGCTGGCAGTCCGGGCAGAGCGGAAAGCAGCCCATGGAGGTGTTGGGGCGGTCGTAGGGCAGTCCACGGGTGATGGTGTAGCGTGGCCCGCAGTTGGTGCAGTTGGTGAAGGGGTACAAAAAGCGGCGGTTGGTCTTGTCGAAGAGCTCGGCCAGGCACTCCGGGCAGGTGGCCACGTCCGGGCTGATGAGCACCTGATGCCCGGCGCCGCCGGAACTCTTGCGGATGCTGAAGCATTCTTCGCCCGAAATGGCTGCGATGTCCTGCACGCCCACGCGCAGGATGCGCGCCAGGGGCGGCTGCTCGGCCTCCAGGCGCTTGGCGAACTGGTCCAGGGCCCTGGGCTGGCCCTGCACCTCTATGACCACGCCTTCAGGCGCGTTGTGCACGGCGCCGCAAAGCCCCAGTTCATCCGCCAGGCGAAAGACAAAAGGCCGGAACCCCACGCCCTGAACCTGGCCATTGACGGTAAGACGGCGGCGGATATCGGCGCTTGCCATGGTCGCTCCTTGCCCTCCAGACGTTTTGTGGTGATAGCCAAGGCGGCCCGCCGATGCAAGGGCCGAGGCGGTCAAACACGCCTTTCGGCGAAAACAGAACTCCCGCCTAGGCCAGCCGGTGCAGCAGGCTCTTCATGCGCCCCCGCACGAAACGCAGGGGCTCGAAGCGCATGGGATCCAACTGGCTGGCGGTGACGAAGCCCGCAGCGTCGAAATGTTCTGGCCGCGCCAAGGGAAACGCGGCGTCGCGCGGCACGGCTCCGGGCAAAGCGCGGCGCTGCGCCTCGGCCCACAGGGGCACGTCCCCCGGAACGAGGCCCAGCAGGGAGAACAGAGCCGCGTCCAGGGCCATGGGCGCTTGCGAGGCTCCGAGGAGCCCCAGGGGGAACGCCTCGCCGTGCACCGGTCCGCCCCGATGCATGGCCACCACCCCATCGGCCATGCCCACGACCGGCGGCAGGGCCGCGAACACGTCCAGCACCATGGACTCCATGTCCCCAGGCCGCTCGCCCAGGCGCATGTGGGCCAGCGCCTTGCGGCAGCCGCACACGCAGCCGAACAGGTTCTTGACGCTGGCCGTGGCCCGGAACTGCCCGTGCGCCTTCACCTTGGCCAGGCTCACAATGCGGTCGGCCTCAAGGGCCGCGCGCGAGACCCCGATGCTTCCCCCGCGCGTGAGCGCCACCGGCGCGGGTCGGTCCAGGGTCCGCACCCGCAGGCCAAGGGGAAGCAGGGCCTCGGCCAAGCCACAGGCGCGGGCCACGCGCTCCGCGCTGCCAAAGGCCGGGGAATCGGCCACCAGCACCTGCGCGCCGCGATCCAGCAAAACGCCGCACAGGGCCGCCGCAACAGCCGGATGCGTGCAGGACAGGCCCGCGTTGGCCCGGGACACCAGGTTCGGCTTCACCAGCACCATCTGGCCAGGGGAAAAGCGCGCCCCGCAAGCGTCGAGCAGGCGCTCCATGGCCTCGCGCAGGGAGGCGGGCGCATAGTTGTCCTGCCGCAGCAACGCCACAGGGACGGGGAGAAGCTTGGGGGCTTGATCCGGCATGGCCCAAGGGGTAGCCCGAAGCCGCCGCGCTGGCAAGGCCGCCCCTTGCGCCTTGGCCCCGCGCTGGGCATGATGCGCCCCGGCACGGCAAAAGGACGGGAACCATGCACGAATCGGACGACTGCGGCGCGCCCCTGGCGCGCCTGGACGGGGTCGGCGTCACGCGCGGCGGCGCTGACCTGCTCCGCGACATCGGCTTCAGCCTGCGGGCGGGCGAACGCTGGGCGCTTCTGGGCGAAAACGGCGCGGGCAAGACCACCTTTCTGCGCGTGCTGCGCGGCGACCTCCCGCCCACACACGGCACGCGGACATACGATCTGCCCGGCGCAGGCGGAGCGCAAAACTCCCCGCTGGGCCTGCGCCAGCGCCTGGCGCTGGTCTCCGGGGACATGCAGGACCTCTACGCCGTGCACGACTGGGCCGCCACGGGTCTTGAGGTCGTGCAGAGCGGCTTCTTCGACTCCGCCCTGCTCTACTGCGCCCCCACAGCCGACCAGCGCGACGCGGCGCTCGCCGTCATGGAGCGCCTGGAGCTCTTGGAACTTGCGGGGAAGCGCATGTCCCGCCTGTCCTCCGGGCAGGCGCGCGCGGTGCTGTTGGCCCGGGCCCTGGCCTGCCGCCCGAACGTCCTGCTGCTGGACGAATGCCTGGAAGGCCTGGACGCGCCAGCGCGCGCGGCCTTTCTGGCCGCCCTGGATCGCGCCGCCGCCGCCGACCCGCGCCTGGCCATGGTTTTTTCCAGCCACCGCGCCGCCGAGGCGGACGGACTGCCCGCCTGCCTGCGCCTGGCCCTTGTGCTCACCGGCGGTCGCATGGCGGACAGCGGCCCCCTGCCGGAGGTTCTGCAGCGCTTGGGTTGCCAACACCAGCCTGCCCGAACAAACCATATGAGTCAGCCCGTCCAGTGGGACCGTGCCGCTTCGGGCTGCTCTGCAAACCACGCGTTCGCCCCGGAAGGGAACGCACCGCCCTTTCCGGCGCTGTGCCCGCCCCCTCGGGCCGTGTCCGGCCCGTTCCTGGCGCGCATCAACGGGGCGGATGTGGTGGTGGACGGACGGACGCTGCTCTCCAGCATCCACTGGACCATTAGGCCCGGCGAACACTGGGCCGTGCTGGGCGCCAACGGTGCGGGCAAAAGCACCTTGCTGGCGCTCCTGGCCGGGGACATCTGGCCTTCCGCCGTGGACGGCCCGCCGGGACAGGTGGCGTACGGCTTCGGCCAACCCGGCGAGAACCTGGACGAGACGCGCAGGCGCATTGGCCGGGTGGGCGCGGCAATCGACCGCGACTACGGCTGGGACCTGCGCGTGGACGAGGCGGTGTGGTCCGGCGCGTTCGGCAGCATCGGCCTGTACGCCGAGGCCGGGCCGGAACTCCAGGAACGCTCACGCGCGCTGCTGGAATTCTTCGGGCTTGCGGCCCTGGCCGCGCGGCGCATCCGCACCCTTTCGCGCGGGCAACTGCGGCGCGTGATGCTGGCCCGCGCCCTGGCGGGTAATCCGTCGCTGCTGCTTCTGGACGAGCCCATGTCGGGACTGGATGCGCCCGCCCGGCGCGATGTGCGGGAACTGTTCTCGCGACTGGCGCGCGCGGGCGTGCCGTTGGTGATGGTGACGCACCACACGCGCGATCTGCCGGACGAGGTGGGCAAGGTGTTGCGCCTCAAGGGTGGCCGCATCGTGTTCAGCGGGGACCGGCGAGAATACGAAACAACGCGGACGGTCCGCCAAGGCTGACCATCCGCGTTGTGGACACGTTCCAGATTCGCCCGTAGGGGCTAGCTGTTCTGGCTGATGAAGCGGCTCTGGATGCGTGGCGTGGGCCGGGCGGCCCGGCCATATCCGGCATGGCGCTTCTGCTCCTGCCCTGCGCGGCGGAGTTCATCGCCCACCTCGCGCTTGAGCCGACTGGCTTCGTCGATGATCCGGGCCTGCAGTTCCTTGAGCTCGTTGAGCCTCGCCAAAAGGCCATCGAGGTTTTCATCGCGGGATTCCGCTAGCCCCTTGTCCGCAAGGGCCTTGTCGATGACGCCCTCCCGGCCCGAAGCCACGGCCTCGGCCTTGTCCAGATCGCCCGCCACCAGATGCGCCAGTTCCTGGCGGCCCAGCTCTATGGCCTGGTCCAGCAACATGAAGGCGGCATGCATGGCTAGGCCCTTCCGGAAGTGCGGACGTCCTCGCGCAGGAGGGCCACCACCTTCTTCCAGCGGTTCACGGCGGGCATGAACTCGTATTCCAGCAGGTCGGCCAGCAGAATCCAGTCCTCGTTGCCCAGCACATCGGTCATCTCGGTGAACAGGCTGGACAGCTGGTCGCTGGCCTCCAGAAATTCCTTGTGGTCCTTCAGGGCGAACTCGCCGCGCAGCACGCTGACCATGCCGATGAAGTCGCGGGTCACGTCCAGCAGGTCCTGATAGGTCTCCAGGGCCTCGGCGTCGTCGGCCTGGCGGAACAGTTCGGCCACGCGGGTGGCGCCCTCGCCCATGAGGGTGACGACCTTGTACAGCTCGCGGGTGATCTCCACAGCCACCTCGCCCACGCCCAGGGTGCGGATGTCCACGCTCCGCACGTCCTTCAGGTCGATGTCCTCGGCCTGGTGCGGGTAGATCTCGGAAAACGGCTTCTCGTTCACGAAAACATCGGTGACCACCCGGTTCTCCAGGGCGCCTTTCTCCATGACCTTGACAAAGATCTGGTCGAGATTCTGAAGGCCGGTCACATCCAGGTCCTGCTTGCGTCCATCGATGAGAATCATATGCGTCCCCCTCCTTGGGTGGTATGTATACGGCGGATACTGCAGCCCACGGCCGCTGTCGATTCGTTATGCAATACCCGTGCCAGCAATTGAGTCATTGAACCGCCGGAGCAGGTGGGCAAACCGCGACGCGAGGGCCAGAATGCCCGGCAAGTCGAGCCCCGGCCGCTCGGCCTCGAAGGTCCACAAGGCGGCGAGCTGGGCCAGGCGCTCGCAATTTTCCAGGCTTGCGCGCACCCGCTGCCAGGTGCCCAAAAATTTGGTCTTCATGGACGCGATGGGGTCGCGCAGCAGGAGTTCGCCCTGCCGCTCAAGCAGCACAAGCAGGCTCAAGGCCTCGTTCAGCGCGGCGGAAAGCTCCTGGGCCGCCACAGGGGAAAGGGCCGTCTCGCGCCGCGCCTCGGGCAAAGCATCGCCGTCAAGATATGGACGCAGCAGCGCGCGCTGCACGCGAATGAGCCGGGCGCGGTCGCTTGCCTCGTGCCCGGAGATGCTTTCCAGGTCCAGCAGGCCATCCGGTCCCATGACCGTGCGCCAGACGCGTGTTCCCTGCGTGCGCAGGGCTTCAAAAGGCCGCAGCCCGAGCATGGCCTCGGCCAGGGCGAGCACGCCGTCCGGGTCCATGGCGTGACGACAGGCATGGCCGTTCGGGCAATCACGCCCAAAGGAGCAGGGATGGCAATCCACATCCGGCTCCAGGCACAGGCAGCCAGGCAGATAGGGCCCTGTGTCCCAGGGCTGGGCCGTGCACAAAAACGCCGCCAGGCAGGGCACGCCCAGGCCCGCCGCCAAATGCATCGTCCCGGTGTCGTTGGTGATGAGCAGGGAGCATTCGGCCAGCACCGCAGCCAGCTCGCGCAGGCCCGTTGCGCCGACGAGGTCCCCTGCGGGCGCGGCGCACTTGGCCATGAAACGCTCCGCCAGGGGCCGCTCCACGGCCGTTCCCAGCAGCACGGGCGCAAACCCTTGCCGTGCAAGCCCTTGCGCAACATGTACAAAAGACTCCACCGGCCAACGCCTGCGGTCCTCGCTTGCGCCCAGTTGCACGGCCACGAAGCCCCGTTCCGGAGCGCTGGGCAGCCCTGCGAGCAGTCGCTCGCGCGCCTTCTCGCGCTCCACGGCCTCCGGCCCGCGCAGCCCGGAGGAAACCGGGCCGCCGACCGCTTCCGGCCCGGCGATGCGCCGGAACATGTCCACAATATTGAACGGACTGGCCCCCCGCGTGGTGCCCGCCAGTTGCAAAAAGGCCGCCCAAAGGCTGGTATCAGCGTTGAAGCCGTACTCGTCCAGGGCGAAGCCTGCAATGCGCGGCGCGCCGAACCCCCGCGCCAGCAGCCGCGCTGGCTGCGAAGGCGTCAAGTTGATGACGAGATCTGGCACGAAGTCGCGGCGCACCGTGTCCACAAACTCGCGGTGCACGGCAAGCGCCTGCCGCCAGTCTGAATCCAGGCGGGCCAGCAGCCGCGCGCCGCGCAAGGGGTACACCCGCGCCACGTCACGCATCAGCCCGGCGGCCTCTGCAAAATTTTCCAAGCAAACGAGCCCGATGCGGTGCCCGTTGGCCGCAAGCGCGCTCACGGCGGGCTGCGACTGCAACAGGTCGCCCAGGCGGGTCAGGTTCAGCACAAGGACGTTCATGCCTGCTCCGATGGGTGCGTCATGCCTGCTCGGATAGCAAGAATCCTGCCGCTGGCCACGCGCACTGCGGCCATTCCCGCCGCTCGCCTGCGGTGAACGGCGGAAAAACGCGGGCGAGTGTTCAACCGCCACATACGCGTACTCACCGCCGCAAACCCGCCGTTTGGCGAAATGGGCTGGTGTCGGCGACACAACATGGTATCTGTTGGGCTCGGTGGCGGAGCCAAGGCCGCGGATGCGCCGTCGGCAAGGCGACCGCCCAAACGAGCAACAGGAGGGACCAGCATGAAACGCGATGCGCAAGCCATCATCGACTCGCCCGAATTCAAGCACCTTGTGGCCACAAAGGGCACGGTCTCGGCAATCCTGACCATCGTCATGCTGGGAGCCTACTTCGGATTCATCCTGGTCCTGGCCTTCAACAAGGCGCTGCTGTCCACACTTATGGCCGACGGCCTGTCCGTGGGCATTCCCGTGGGCCTCTTCGTCATCCTGCTCGCCTGGGGCCTTACCGGGGTCTACGTGTTCTGGGCCAACGACAAATACGACGGCAGGGTGAACGCGATCCGCCAGGCCCTCAAAAGGAGCGAATAATGGACACCTTCACCACGACGATCGGCGAGCCCAACCTCGTCAGCATCCTGTTCTTTTTCGTGTTCATTTCGGTGACCTTGGGCATTACCTACTACGCGGCCAAGCGCACCAAAACCACGGCCGAGTTCTACACCGCCGGCGGCGGCATTTCCGGGTTCCAGAACGGGCTGGCGCTTGCGGGCGACTACATGAGCGCGGCCTCGTTTCTGGGCATCGCCGGGCTCGTGTCGCTCAAGGGGTACGACGGCCTCATCTATTCCATCGGCTTCTTGGTGGGCTGGCCGCTCATCATGTTCCTCATCGCCGAACCCCTGCGCAACCTCGGCAAGTACACTTTTGCTGACGTGGTGGCCTACCGCCTGAGCCAGAAGCCCATCCGCATCGCGGCCTCGGTGGGCTCGCTGATGACCGTGTGTTTCTACCTCATCGCCCAGATGGTGGGCTCGGGCTCGCTCATCAAGATGATGTTCGGCCTGCCCTACGAAGTGGCCATCGTGTTCGTGGGCGCGGTGATGATCGCCTACGTGCTCTTCGGCGGGATGCTCGCCACCACATGGGTGCAAATCATCAAGGCCGTGCTGCTTCTTGGCGGGGCCACCGTGCTCGTGCTCATGGTGCTGGCCAAGTTCGGCATGAATCCGGTGAACCTCTTCGCCGCGGCCCAGGCCAAGTACGGCGCCCAGGTGCTGGCCCCTGGCGGGCTGGTGTCCAACCCGTGGGACGCCGTGTCCCTCGGCCTGGCCCTCATGTTCGGCACCGCGGGGCTGCCGCACATCCTCATGCGCTTCTACACCGTGCCCGACGCCAAGGCCGCACGCAAAAGCGTGTTCGTGGCCACCGGCTTCATCGCCTTCTTCTACATCCTCACCTTCATCATCGGCTTTGGAGCCATGGTGCTGGTGGGCCAGGACGTGATCTCCGGCGTGGACAAGGGCGGCAACATGGCGGCCCTGCTCTTGGCCGAGGTGAGCGGCGGCACCATGTTCCTCGGCTTCATCGCGGCCGTGGCCTTCGCCACGATCCTGGCCGTGGTGGCGGGCTTGACCCTGGCCGGGGCGACCACCCTTTCCCACGACCTGTACGTGAACGTGTTCCGCAGCGGGCGCGCCAACGAGCAGGAGGAGGTGCGCGTGGCCAAGGCGGCGACCCTGGGCCTTGGCGTTCTCGCGGTGGCCTTGGGCCTGGCCTTCAAGGGCCAGAACGTGGCCTTCATGGTTGGACTCGCCTTCGCCATCGCCGCCAGCGCCAACTTTCCGGCCCTGCTGCTGTCCATCACTTGGCGCAAGTTCAGCACTTTCGGCGCGGTGTGCTCCATCGTCACTGGAACCACGCTCGCCGTGGTGCTCATCATCTTCAGCCCCACCGTGTGGGTGGATATCCTCAAAAACCCGGCGGCCGTGTTCCCACTCAAGAATCCGGCCCTCATCTCCATCACCGGCGCCTTCCTGGCGGGCTGGATCGGCTCGCTCATGAAGGCTGACCCGGCGGCCGAAGCGCGCTATGCGGAACAAAAGGTGCGCAACTACCTCGGCGTGAGCGTGGACTAGCCCCGCGTCGCGCCATTGACCATCCCCCCGCCCCGGCGTCCTCAGTGTGCAGACGCCGGGGCGGGGCTCCGCGCACTAGGGAGCACAAATGAGCCAGGACGCCCAGCATCTGCCCGACCCCTTCCTGCGGCTTACCGCCGCCGATGTTTCCTGCGCCGCCCCGGTGTTCGTCCAGGCCGACGACAGCGTGGCCGACGCAGCCAGAGCCATGGCGCGCGCCGGGGCGACGGCCGCGCTGGTGCGGCCGCACGGGCGCGGGGACGACGACGCCCGTCCGGAACGCCTGGGCATCCTCACCGAGCGCGACGTGCTGGCCCGAGTCGTGGCCGCCGGGCTCGACCCCGCCGCGACCGCCGTGGCCCAGGTCATGACCTCGCGGCTCATCACCGTGCGGCCAACCGACCCGCTCATCGAGGCGTTTTCGCGGATGCTCAAGGGCGGGGTGCGCAGGCTGGTTATCCTGGACGCCGCAGGCGCGGCCGCGGGCATTCTGGGCGAAGGCGACATGCTCGCCGCACGCGGGGAAAGCCCCCTGGCACTGGCTGCGGAAATCAACGCCGCCGAAGATGAAGCGGCTCTGGCGAGGGCCTTTCTCCGGCTCTCGCGCCTGGCGGCCCGCTCCGTGGCCGAAGGCATCGACGCCCAGGCCGTGGGTCGGCTCATCAGCCACATGCACGACCGCATCATGACCCAGGCATGGGACTTGGCCCTGCTGGAAACACTGCCCGCGCACGGCCCGGCCCCGGCACGGCACGCCGTGTGCGTACTGGGCAGCCAGGCCCGGCGCGAGCAGTACCTCGCCACGGACCAGGACCTTGCCCTGGTCTGGGAGCGCCCGGAGGCGGCCCCGGAGCACGCTGGCGCGTGGTTCGGCGATCTTGGCGCCCGGCTTACGCGGATTCTGCTCGCCGTCGGCTTTCCGCCCTGCCCCCGGCGCATCATGCTGGACAATCCAGACTGGCGGCGCAGCGTCGATTCCTGGCTGGATCTCGCGGACGGCATCGCCGCCAAGCCCGAGGGCGAGGGCGTGGTCACGGCTTCGCTGCTGGCCGACCTGCGCCCCCTGGACGCGCCCGCGCTGTCAGATGCGAAGTGCTGCCTCCCGGAGCTGGGAACAGCGCTGCGCCGCGAGTTGGACCGCCGCTTCCGTGACAGCGCCCTGCTCCTCAAATGCATGGCCCGCGAGGCCGTGCGCTTCAGCCCGCCGCTGGGTCTGTTCCGGGGCTTCAGCCCGGACAAGGATGGCCGCCTGGACCTGAAGCGGGGCGGCGTGTTTCCCGTCACCCAGGGGGCCAAGGCCCTTGGCCTGCAGCACGGGCTGGAGCAGACCGGCACCTTGGAGCGCCTGGAGGCCCTCGGACGGGCCGGGACGCTTTCCCGATCCCTGGCGCGCGGGCTATGCGAAGGCTGCGCCCTGCTGCAAACCTTGCGGATGCGCGCGCAGGCCGAATCCCTGGCGCAAGGGGAGACGCCCGGCAATACCATTCGTCCTGATGAACTGGGAAAAATCGAAGCCGAACGCCTGCGGGCGGCCTTCAAGCTGGTGGGAGAGCTGCAAGACCTGCTCTCGGCCTCCTTCGCCCTGCACCTCATGGCCTGAGGCGAACGGGAGAAGCACACACAGGCCTTGCCATTTCCGCCGCCATTGCCTACCTGTCGCCCATGGACCCGCGTGAAGCCCTGCCCATCATGTTCTGCGCCAACCCCAAGGCCAAGCTTATGGCCTATCTGCTCACGCTCGTTCTCGTCACCCTGTTCGCAGGAGGGTTTTCCGGCTTCCTTTTCCTGCTCATCCCCTTCGGCCTTGATGTCTATGGAGCCTTTTTAGTGAAGGACAACCACAAGGCCTTCCGGGAGGATGTGCTGGAGAACCTGGAAACCGAATGCCTGCGTGCCTGCGGCATCGACACCACCCAACCGCATTACGCCTTTTCCGAGGTGGGCGGGGGCATCGGCCACTGGCTGCTCAAAGACTATGCGGATGGCGTGCGCTATACCATGATGGCTCCCAAGGAGGATTTCGTGGTCATCGCCAGCCGCACGGGCCGCATCTTCCCGCTCAAGGGGTACTTTCCCGTGGCCTACGCCACCCAGGACGCCGGGGCCCGCGATGTATTCTATGCCGACATCAGCGCGGTGGAGCTTTCCGGCGCGGTGCTCACCATGACCACGGCCTCGGGTGAGGCGGTCTCCTACACAGGCCAGGGCGACAAGGCCGCCCAGGCCGCGGAGCACATCCGCGAACGCCTGCGCGCGTTCAAGTCCCGTCCTCCTGCGCCGCTGGTCCAAGGCTGACCGCATTCCCCGCCGTGCGCGGGCCATAGACCTTCCGCAACGCCCTGTTCCGCACCTTGCGCTCATGAACTGGAACTGATATACAAAACATGTATCTTCATATCCGACAAAGGGGTGCTCGGCCGTGGACGCGCGCAAGAATCTCCTGCCGCTGCGCCTGAAGGGCCTGGGAGTGGTCGGACTGTTGCGGCTGTACAGCGCGCTTTTGCTGCTGCTGCCGCTGCTGCCGCAGTCGATCTACTGGCTATCCCTGTATCTGGGCGAGCTTCCCGTCAACATGGGCGTGCTGCTGCTGCTCTGCCTGGTTCTGGCCGTCTGCGTCTCGGCCTGGCTTGGGCACGCCATCGCCCGCACCATCCTCGACCCCTTGCGCCTGCTGGTGCAGGGCGCGCAAAAAATACAGGACGGCGAATACGGCCACGTCATCGACCCGGAGGCCACGCGCGACGCCCCCACGGAGTTCAAGCAGCTGGTGCGCGCCTTCAACCGCATGTCCACAACGCTGCTCGAACACATCGAGACCATCCAGACCACCTCGCGCACGGACCAGCTCACCGGCATGTTCAACCGCCGCCACCTCATGGCCGAGGGGTACCGCATCCTCGGCGTGGCCCTGCGGGCGGGCAGCCCCTGCTCCTGCCTCATGCTCGACATCGACCACTTCAAGAACGTCAACGACACCCACGGCCACCCCGTGGGCGACAAGTTCCTCATCCACATCGCCGGACGCATCCAGGCCACCATCCGCGCCTCGGACATGGCCGCGCGCTACGGGGGCGAAGAGTTCGTGGTCATCGCCCCCAACGCCAGCCTGTCCGAAGCCTCGCTCATGGCCGAGCGCCTGCGCGAAGACGTGGCCGCCAATCCTTTGCGCCTGGGCAACTTCGTTCTGGACAACACGGTCAGCATCGGCGTGGCCGAATACGACCCCGAACCGACCTTCGGCTCCAATCTGCTGGAGGATATGATCGAAAAGGCCGACAAGGCCCTGTACCGCGCCAAGCAATGCGGCAGAAACCGCGTGGAGACTTGGCCCTTTCCCGACTCGCCCGACCGCTGCCCCTGATTTCCCCGCCGGTCCGCTTGTGCACGCCCCCGGCTTGGCCTACAGTCCCTCGGGCGGCATATAATCAGTCCAAGAAAGTATGCATTCATCCGCCGCCCTTTGGAGCCCCCATGCGCTATGAACTCCGCCTCATGGACACCGTCTCGGGCGTCGGCTGCTTTGCCGCGCACCCCGGCCCGAACCTCAGCTTCAACGAAATGCTGGACCACCTGCGGGCGCAGCCCCTGGATGACTTCATGCACCAGCACCTGCTCGCCAAGCTGGGCGAGCACCGCACCAAAAAGGTCGAAAAACTCATGGACGAGGCCTGCCGGGACGGCGTGGTTACGGACCCGGTGCTGGCGGCGCTTCTGTACGAGGCCTGCCTGGGGCACGAGCGCTTGGCCCACCTGCTGCCGCGCATGGCGCGGTGCGACGCGGAGGCGCTCTCCGCCCACACTCCGGCCCTGCACCTGCGCTCCCATATTCTGCCCGACCAGCCCCTGCACAACGCGTGGACCATGCTCATGCAGCGCAACATCGTGGGGCACGAGCCCCTGCCCGCGCCGGAGACCCTGGACCTGGCCGAACCCTATGCGCGCGAGTCCCTGCCCGGACCCGCCATCACCGCCGCCGAAATCCGCGCCCGCCTGGCCCCTGGCCTGCCAGAGCCCAAGCCCCGCCGCCCGGCCGCCGAGACCTGCGCCCACGCCCTGGAGCGGCTGACGGCCAAGAACGTCTTCCTGGGGCCGGAGATGGCGCACAAGGCTTGCCTGAGCCCCAAGGCACTGTTGCGGCACTGGATGGTGGACGTGTCGATCAAGAGCGGCCGCATGGCCTACACCCTCTCGGGGCTGCAAACCAGCTACGGCCGGGGGCTTGACCTGGACTCCGCGCGCGCATCCTATGCCATGGAGGTGGCCGAGCGCGTGTCCTCTTACGCCAGCCTGGGCCAACGCGCCATTAGCGGCTTGGCCTTCGAGTGCCCCGTGACGCGCGGCGCCCAGGCGGAACTGGCCGGCCAGAACGCCCTTGACCTTTCGCGCCTGCGGCTGGAGGCCCCCTACCGAGGCCAAACGCTTCATTGGATGCCCGCGCAGGAGCGCACGGCAACCGGAATCGCGCCTGCGCTGATCCCGGTGCAACTGGTATACCTCTTCGCCAACCTGGACGAGCAGAGCCTGGTCAGCGCCCTGGGATCCACTGGGCTGGCTTCGGGCAACACGCTGGAGGAAGCCAAAGTCCACGCCCTGTGCGAAGTCATTGAGCGCGACGCCGAGGCGGTGACGCCCTTCGCCCTGTCGCGCTGCTTCCGCCTGGAGGCCGCTGACGAGCGCGTGGCCAAGCTTTTGGCCGATATCGAGGCCTGCGGCATGAGCGTGTGGTTCATGGACTGCACGCCAGAATTCGGGGTGCCCTGCTACAAGGCCATCCTCACCGGTCGCCACGGCGACGTGAACAAGGGCATGGGCGCCGGACTCTGCGGGCCGCGCGCGCTGGTTTCGGCGCTCACCGAAATTCCCTACCCGTACCCCGGCCCGGCCTCCGCCCCCGCTCCGGAGGGGCTGCCCGTGCGCAGGCTGGAGGATTTGCCCGATTTTTCCACCGGCAGCGCCGAGGGCGATCTGCTGGTGCTGGAGGAAACCCTGCTGGCCAACGGCCTCAAGCCCGTGTACGCGGAGCTCACCCGGCGCGACCTGGGCATTCCGGTTGTGCGGGCCCTGGTGCCTGGGCTGGAGATGCTGGGCGACTTCGACCGCTTCTCGCGCCTGCCGCCCCGGCTGTACGCCAACTATCTGCGTCATTTCGGGCGCTCGTAGGCCCGATTCATTGACTCCCGGCCCTGCGAGCATGTAGGAGAGTGCCCGGTTGCCCGGGTGGCGAAACTGGTAGACGCAAGGGACTTAAAATCCCTCACCCTTCGGGGTATGCGGGTTCGACCCCCGCCCTGGGCACCAAGAAAATCTACAGATTAAAGGACGACGGGAGGACCGCCGTCCTTTTTCATTGCCGTCTTGCTCCAATTTTGCTCCACTCGCTCCAAGAAGTGGAGCAAGGAGGAGCCAACCTTGGCCGGGTCGTGGTCGTCCGCCTCCAGGCTCTTGGCCAGGGCGGCAAGGTAGCCTGCTATCTCTGTGGTGACGCGGGCGGCGCGGCGCGAGGGGTCGAGCGAAAGCGGGTCTGCCCAAAGGGCCTGAAAGAAGGCTTGCACCTCCGGCTTGGCCAGGCCTTCAAGCGTGATCCGGCTGCGCGCCTGATCTGGGAAAGGAATGTACACGCCACCCGTGCAGAAGAATTCGGCGTAGATGTCGAAGCAGCAGCCCACGTCCGCCACGACGATGAAGGGCGGGCGGCCCTCATTCGCGGGCAGAGCGCGCACGTAGCCTTCGGCCTGGCGCTTGGCGCGGGCCATAAGGTCTTCCCAGGCGCGGGAGCCGCGTTTGACCGCGCTGGACTTGGTGAGGCCCTGAAGGGGCAGCGTAAGCGAGGTCTTGAGGGCGACTTCCTGGCCTTGCTTGGACTCCAGCACGAAGCAGCCGCGCTTGTACAGGTCCAGGCGCTTCATTTCCGTCTTGCCGCCGCCGATTGGAACGAAAACCTTTCACTCGAAGCAATAGGCGTTGGTTTCGTTGGCGGCGGTGGCCGGATCAGGCGGAGGGAAGCCGAAAAGCGCGCAGAACTCACCGAAGAAAAGCTGCGAGTTGGCCAGCTCGTTGCCGCCAGACGCGGACCAGCGTTTGATGAAGGCGGCAACGGCGTTGGAATCAGGCATGGCGCGGCAATCCCCTTAGTTGGCGGGACTGTACAGAAAGAGGCACTGGAAGGCTAGAGGGGGAAGCGCTTGGGACACAACGTGGCACACAGCGCGCATCCTGCATCTTCTGCCAAAGTCGTCCCATGGTAGCCGATATCGTATTCAGCCACCTGATTTTACAACTGTTCCTTCTCTTTCTCCAGGTGCTGCGTTTGCGGCCAAGGCTCCTGCTCATTCCTTGGTGACAACTGCGCATGATCCGTCCCGACAATCTTCAAGAAGTCGTCTCTCTATAATACGGATTTCGCCATCGCCCTGTTTGATCAGCCCACTTTTCGTCATCTTCGTCAGCGTCCGCGAAAGGGCTTCCGGGGTGACGCCTATGATCTTGGAAAATTCGCGGTGCGTAATTCCGAGACGGATCGATTCGCCCTGCGCGTGCGTGAGAAGGTAGGCGGCAATGCGGGACGGGATTTGTTTCAGGGATAGCGCGTCGATCATCTCCATGGCTTCCTTGAGTCGTCTCGACACAATCCTCAACAGGGCAAGCAGTATGGCCGGGTCTTTTTGAGACAGCCGTTCGAACGGTTGCGGCGCCAGGACAAGCACCCGGCTTGATTCAAGAGCCGTCAAATTGGCTGGAAGCTGGCCGTCGGAAAATTCCGAGCACAGGCAAAACGGCTCCCCAGGCCCGAAGATGTAGATGGTTTGCTCCTTGCCGTCCTCCGCAACCTTGAAAAGCTTCACCCTTCCCGAAAGAAGGATATGGAATCCGGTTGAGGCTGTTCGTTCGCTGAAATATAGGCCCCCGACCGCAATGGACTCC
Source organism: Humidesulfovibrio mexicanus (assembly GCF_900188225.1). Taxonomy (NCBI): domain Bacteria; kingdom Pseudomonadati; phylum Thermodesulfobacteriota; class Desulfovibrionia; order Desulfovibrionales; family Desulfovibrionaceae; genus Humidesulfovibrio; species Humidesulfovibrio mexicanus. Next base: position 533,980 of record NZ_FZOC01000001.1, read on the forward strand.
ACGGACGCCTCTTGAGCGATGCGCTCCCGTTGGGCTTCGCTAAGCGATGCGAAAAGCGGAATGGCCTCCAATTCGTCGGCCGATACCGTGGTTCGACCGTGTCCTCCATTTTTTCCCATTATTATCCCTCCGTTGATCGCGATCAATGTCCGCGCGACGCGTATGGGGCATAGTGAGGTCGAACCGTGAGGAGGTCTTCGACCATGACACATATGATCTTATGCCCCTATTGCCATAAAAATCAAGCCGTTGTCCACCAGGGCGGCTATGAGCCAATCTCTGTCGGCTGTGAGTCTTGCGGCAAGCGTTTTGTCCTGGCGCCGGAACGATATGGCGTCGCCGTTTACAGGATCGAGGATGCGCCGCCCTGTTTCACCCCCGATTGCCTTGGTGCCGAACGTGCCGGATCGGAAAACGGCGAGGAGCAACGCGGCGCGCCCGGCAGGGAGGCGCAGCCCGTTTGAATGTTGACGGGCAACGGTTCACAGGCCTCATCGCGCATAACAACGCGCCGATCTTCAACATGATAAGCATATTATGGAGAGATGCCGCATGACGCGCTTACTGCAAAAAATTACCAAAAATCTCATTCTGGCCATCCCGGCCACAATGCTGTTGGGTTTTCTTTTCGGTCTCACCGCCGATGTCCATTGGTTGCGTAATCTGATTATCCCGTTCACGTTTCTCATGGTGTATCCCATGATGGTGACGCTCAAGGTGCAACAGGTTTTCCAGGGAGGCGACACCAAGGCGCAGGTCCTTGCCCAGACCGTGAACTTTGTCGTCATCCCCTTTCTTGCCTGGGCCATCGGCCAGGTGTTTTTCGAGCACAGGCCTTTTATGGCGCTTGGCCTGCTGCTGGCTGGGCTCTTGCCAACCAGCGGCATGACCATTTCATGGACGGGATTTGCCAAGGGAAATGTCGCAGCCGCTGTAAAGATGACGGTTGTCGGCCTTGTCGTGGGCTCGCTGGCGACGCCGATTTATGTCCAAGCGCTGATGGGGACGGCCATTGAGGTTAATGTCGCGGCGGTTTTCAAGCAGATATGCGTCATTGTCTTCCTTCCCATGGCTTTGGGGTATGCGACCCAGCGTATGCTGGTAAAGAGGTATGGCCAGGAAACATTTCAGACACAATTCGGTCCGCGTTTTCCTCCGCTTTCCACGCTTGGCGTCCTTGGCGTCGTATTTGTGGCCTTGGCGCTCAAGGCCAGGACAATTATGAACTCTCCGGAAGTGTTGCTGGCCATTCTCGCGCCATTGGCGCTCCTGTACGCCATCAATTTCACCTTGAGCACAATTGTGGGCAAGAGATTCCTGTCTCGGAACGACGCCATCGCCATGGTTTACGGTTCCGTTATGCGCAACCTCTCCATCGCGTTGGCCATCGCCATGAATGCATTTGGAGAGCAGGGAGCTGACGCTGCGCTCGTTGTGGCTGCGGCCTACATCATCCAGGTGCAGTCTGCGGCTTGGTATGTACGTTTGACCGGTCGCCTGTTCGGCGTGTCCTCCGAAAAGTCTGTGACCGCCTGAAGCATAATCCATATGGAGGGAGCCATGCTGCCGCAATACAGAAAAATATTATACGCGACGGATTTGTCCGCAACGGCTCGTCAGGCGTTGCGCCATGTGGCTGCGTTAGAAGAGCGTTTTGACGCCGTCGTGACCGTGTTGCATGTCCTCCCTGACCCGCTGGAACTATTCAGCGAGCAGGCGGGGATAGACCTTGAGCAGGCCTTTGGCGAGGACGGCGCTCATTGGATCAGCCAAGGAGAGTACGTCAACGTAGACAAGGCCATGCGGCAGCGGCTGGAGGCGATGGCCGCCGAAGATTTTTCATCCGAGCGCTCGGCGCGCCATTTTGCCGAAGCCGAAATCAAGATCATCACCGGGAACCCGGCGGAGCAGATTCTCCAAGAAGCTGAGAAGGGCGGATACGACCTCCTCGTCATGGGAACGCATGGCCATGGCCGACTGCTCGGCCTAGTGCTTGGCAGCGTCGCCCAACAGACGATCAAGAACACGAAGATCCCGGTACTCGTGGTCCCTTTGCCTGAGTTACCGTAGCTGGCGGTTTGAAGGCGACAAGGGCGTATCGTTTGGGTCCGCCCTTGTTGATTTCAGCAGTAATCCACGAACGCCTCGGTAAATCTCGGGAAGGTCGTTTGGATATTTCTGGTGGGATGGTGGAGTTGCCCCCGTTTGGGCCGGACACCCCGCCATGGGCACAAAATTATATCAATATGTAAAAAGGACGACGGGACGACCGCCGTCCTTTTTCATTGCCTTGCCGCCTGGACCATGCCGCGCGCGCTGCGGCCGTTGACGCGGCACACCAAGCGCGCCACAAGCGGTCCGGCAAGCACCACTGCGAACAGTCGCAGGGTTTGCAGGGCCAACACGAACCCAACGTCGCAGCCGCTGCCCACGGCGATGACCGCCACGGAGTCCAGCCCCCCCGGGCTGGTGGCCAGATATGCGCTCAACGCGTCCACCCCGGCCCAGGCGTGGAGCATCCATGCCGCACCGCCGCACAGGGCCATGAGACTGAAGGTGGCCAACAACAGTTGGGGCACGGCGCGCAGGGCGTAGGCCACGGTCTGCCGCGTGAACTTGAGGCCGATGTACCAGCCGAGGCTTGCGTAGGCGCACCACAACAGCCACGGCGGCAGCGTGATGCTTATGATCCCCTGGGAGTTGAGACCCGCCCCGGCCAGCATGGGCACCAAAAGCGCCCCGGCGGGCATGCGCCTGCAACGCGCCGCCAGCACACCCGCCCCCACCAGGGCCAGGGTCTGGGCAAGCGGAAGCAGCGGGGCGTCGAACCCCGGCGACCAGGAACGCGCGGGCGGCGCGGCCGCGTGGCCGAGCAACAGCCAGGACACCGCCGATGCGGTAAGAATGACGATGAACACGCGCAGGTACTGCATGAAGGCCACCATGCGGATGTCCGCGCCAAAAGACTCGGCCATGGCGGTCATGGCGGCCGCGCCGCCGGGCGAGGTTCCCCAGGCCGCGGTGTTCCCCGGCAAGCTGCCGAACCGCATGAGCGCCATGCCCACCGCCGCCCCGAAAACGATCACCAGCGCGATGACGAGCAGCATCAGCGGCCAATCCCGCGCAAGGGCCACCAGGGTGGCGGGGGAAAAGGTCAGCGCCACCAGGCAGCCGATCACGGCCTGGGCGCCGATGAAGGCCTGGCGGGGCACGGAAAGGCTGGCCCCGCGCAAGGCGAAGGCCACGCCCGCCAGCATGGGGCCCAGGAGCATGGCCGCAGGAAACGAGGCCCACTCAAGCGCGGCCGCAAGCAGAACGGAAAGAATGACAAGAGCGGCCCATTGTATGGCCGCGGAGATATCGGACATGCACGCTCCGGGCGGCCGGAACCGCCATGTGGTGTTCCCGGCCAACGGCGCCGGGGCGGGCTGGAATCCTATGCCGCCCCCGTGCGCTTGTACAGGCCCGAGGGCCTCACTCCCCCTGGAACGCCCGACCCTGGTAGCGAGGATGCAGGCTGGCCGGCACCTCGCCCTCGGGTTCTCCAGCGGAGACCACGCTGGCCCCGCCCATGGCCGCTTCATACCCCGCGCCCCAGTCCCGCATGGCCAGCAGGATGGGGAACAGGCCAAGGCCTTGCGGCGTCAGGCTGTACTCCACCCTGGGCGGCACCTGCCGGAACACCTCGCGCAGGACCAGTCCGTCGGCCTCCAGTTCTCGCAATTGTCGGGTCAGCATCCGGTCGGTGACCTCGGGCAGTTGGCGCTTAAGCTCGCTGTAGCGCCGCACCCCCTCCTGGCCCAGATGGTACAGCACGATGGGCTTCCACTTGCCGCCCATGACCGAAAGAGCCAGTTCGAAATAACACCGGTACGTCCGGCCTTGCAGTTGCTTTGTGGCGCACTGGCCCGTCATGTGCCCTCCCCAGGCTTAGCTATACAAACTGATAGTACCTGACAAAAAATACCGTACTTGCACTTTTTGCAGGCGCTGGCTATCCACTAACCGTCCCAAATCTGGGCGTCAACCAAGAACACGGAGGAAGACAATGAAAGCGGTGGCCATCAACGGAAGCCCGCGCAAGGGCGGCAACACGGAGCACCTGCTCAAGGCGGTGCTGGAACCCCTGGCCCTGGCAGGGTGGGAGACGGAGCTGGTGCAACTGGGCGGCAGGACCATCCAGGGCTGCCGGGCCTGCTTCAAGTGCTGGGAAAAGAAGGATAAGCGCTGCGTCTTCGGCAAGGACGTCTTCAACGAGGTCTTCGAGAAAGCGCTTGAGGCCGACGCTATCGTGCTCGGCTCTCCCACCTATTTCGCGGACGTCAGCGCGGAGATGAAGGCGTTCATGGACCGGGCCGGGTTCGTGGCCATGGCCAACGGCTGCCTGCTGGCGGGCAAGATCGGGTCGGCCGTGGTGGCGGTGCGCCGGGGCGGGGCCACACACGTGTTCGACTCCATGAACCATCTGTTTCAGATCTCGCAGATGGTGCTGCCAGGATCGACCTACTGGAACATGGGCTACGGCCTGGAGCCGGGCAAGGTGGCGGCGGACGCCGAGGGCCTGGCCAACATGCGCCATCTGGGCCAAGCCATAGACTGGCTGGGCAGGGCCATCAAGAACGCCCCGCCCTACCCCGTGCGCGCCAGCCGAGAGGGCTGACGCTCCGCCCCCCGGCGCGGCACGTGCCCCGTGCATGGTCGCCGCGCCGGGCGGCTTCACCCGGCATACTGCTCCTGCCCGGTTTGCCGCGCATAGGCCATGATGCGCGCGTCCTCTCCCTCCACATGGCGCGCAAGCCAGTCGGACAAAAAGACCGCGAGCTCACTGTAATCGAGCCGTCCGTCCAGGCAGGCATCGGCCAAGTCGTGCGTGCGCTCCAGGAACTCCCTGTGCCGGGCGGCGTGCCCCACGCGCTCCGGGTAGCCCAGGCGCTCCATGAGCCACTCTTCGTCGAAAAAGTGCGCCTTGGCGTACAGATACATGTCGGTCAGGGCGTGCATGAGCCCCAACTCGGCATCGGGCTGGCCGCATATCCCCTGGACCTTGGCGATAAGGGCTTCCAGGGCCTTGTGCTCCTGGTCGATCACCCCCCGCAGCGTGCCGCATTCGTCCTTCTGTCCATTGCCGTCCATGCCGCCCTCTGGGTGTGTGTGGCTTCGCCTGAGCGCTAGTCCAGACGCGTGATGACCACGCGGCGGTTCTTGGCGCGCCCGGCCTCGGTTCCGTTGTCGGCCAGGGGCTGGGATTCCCCGTAGCCGCGCGCCGCCACGGATTCGGGCTTCAGGCCGTAGCTTTCGATGAGCCGCGTGCGCACGGCCTGGGCGCGCCGCTCGGAAAGCGACTGGTTGGCTTCATCCGACCCAATGGAATCGGTATGCCCGCCGATCTCGAAATGGGCTCCAGGCAAGGCGGCCAGGGCCTTGCCGACGGCGGCCAGCTGCCGCGCGGAAAACTCGTCCGCCAGTTCTGCCGAGCCGGACTTGAAGTACAGATACACCGTGGCCTGCGGCTTGGCCGCCGGGGTGGCCGGGGCGGCGGCATCGCGGGTGGGCGGCTGGGCCTGCTGGCCCGCTTGCCCGGCAGGTTGGCCAAAGGATTGCCCGGCAGGTTGGGCTGCGCTTTCCGGCGTGGTGCTGATGCGCACGCCCCGGAAGCTACGGCTGGCCCCGCCCGGAGGCTGGGGCTTTTTCTCAAGCTGGCGCACAATGTCGTCGCTTGTCACCATGTCTTGCGCCAAAGCCTGCGGCACGGACAGGATGATAAGGGCGATGGCCAAGACGGCTCGACACAGGATGGGAGACAGCATGGAGATCCTCCTTGGGCCGTGGCGCGGGGAGGAACAGGCCCTGTCGCTACGTAGCATCAATACGGAGCGGCTGCCAAGGGGGAAGGAGGACAAGGCGGCGTTCCGGGCGCCCGGCCCGGTCGTTCAGACGTGTCAGGAGCCCCGGCGGAAGCCGATCTCCACGCCGTCCTTGCGCACAATGACCGGCACGCGGCGCACTCCGCCAGAAAGGCGGAGCATCTCCTCCAGGGAGGCGGGATCGGCCAGCACATCCACAAAACGGGCGCGCGGCAAGGCGGCCCTGGCCCGACTGGTGTGCGGGCAGCCCTCCTTGCCGTAGATGCGCGCGCCGATTCCCAGGTCGGCCTCCTGCGATGCAGCGCCCTTGCCGATGGTGCAACTGGCTCCCTGGGGATACTCCACTTTGTCCGTTGGCTTCATGCCTGCTAGATTGTCGCAAGCAGGCGCGAAGTCAAGTCGGTGATGGAACCGGTGCCACCGTTCTTATAGTATTTCTGGATGGAGCTGTCCTGGCTGGCGAGCACGCTGTTCAGCTCGGACTTGGAAATCTTGCCGTCGCCGTTGGCGTCGATCTCGCTGAACACCGAGGCGTCGAGGGAAACCTCCTCGCTCGAAAGCACGCCATCGCCGTCCTTGTCTTTTTCCTTCAGATACCGGCTGGCCGCCAGGGTGGAATACGTGCCCGACGTGCTGGTGCTGGTGTTCGAGCCAGAGAGCAGAGACGAGGTGATGTCCGTGGTGTTGGAGCCGCCGTTCTTGTAGTATTGGAAAATGGCGTCATCCTGGCCTGCCAGTGACTTCTTCATCTCGTCCAGAGTCACCTTGCCGTCGCTGTCGGCATCGAGCTTGGCATAGGCCGCGGCGGAAATTTTGACCTCGTCGGCGGAGAGGCACTTGTCGCCGTCCTTGTCGTTGTCCTTGATGTATTTGGCTGCGGCCAGCGTGGTGTAAGTTCCGGTGGGCAGGCAGGAACTCTCCTCATTTCCGGAGTTCAGGTACATCTGGTTGGCGATGCGGGGGTTGATGCGCATGACTTTATTTCCTCCTGCCCGCCGATATGCATCATCCAGGCCAGGGCGAAACGGGATATTCTTGCCCACCCCGGCGAGACGGGGTACGCTTCACCTGCCCCCTACCACCTCCAAACCCGGGAGCCCCACATGAAACGTTTTGCCGCCATCGCCCTGTGTCTTGCCGCCGCGGTCTTCATCCCGCGGCATTCCCACGCCGGCTGGTCCGATGTGCTCGACGCCGTGCAGCAGCAGACCACGCAAACCAGCCAGCCCGCAGCGACGAAATCCTCCGCCACAGGGCTTGCCGCCGGACTCTCCGATGCCGATGTGACCAAGGGCCTCAAGGAGGCGCTGGCCAAGGGCGTCACCACCTCCATAACCAGCCTGGGCAAGACCGACGGCTACTTCGGCAACCAGGCCGTGCGCATCCTGCTGCCGGAGCAGTTGCAGAAACTGGAGACCCCGCTGCGCCTGGCCGGGCAGGGCAAGCTCCTCGACGACCTGGTGCTGGCCATGAACCGGGCGGCCGAAAAGGCCGTGCCCCAGGCTGCGGGAATCCTCGGCGACGCGGTGAAAAGCATGACCGTCAGCGACGCCAAATCCATCCTCACCGGCCCCGACGACGCCGCCACCCAGTATTTCCGCAAGTCCAGCGGGGACAAGATCGGCACGCTCATGCAGCCCATCATCTCCAAGGCGACCGATTCCGTCGGCGTGGCCAAGGCCTACAAGAGGCTCACGGCCAATCCGCTGGCCGCAAACCTCGCCCAGTCCTACGGCCTGGATCTGGACGCCTACGTGAACGCCAAGGCCCAGGATGGCCTGTTCACCATGATCGCAAAGGAGGAAAAGGACATCCGCACCAACCCGGCGGAGCGCACCACCGCCCTGCTCAAGAAGGTTTTCGGCGCAAAATAGCGCGGATGCGGCACGGCCCCTTGCCACGGGGCGCGGCCTTCGTGTAGTCGGTATGCGCCGCCGCGTCCCGACCGGGACGGACAGCTTCCGGGCGGCCTGGAGGTCCAAGATGTCCCGTTCCCTCATGGCGGCCTGGCTTGTATGCGTGGCGGCGCTGTGGGCCTGTGCGCCCCAGGCCAACGTTCCCCGCGTGGATGACCTGTGCGCCGATGCCGAGGCCAGGACACAGCAACGCCTGGTGCTGCAGGACCGCGTGGACAAGCTGGACCAGCTCTCGCGCGTGGCCTGGAACGTGCGCGCGAAAAACGCCGAACTCTGCGGCAACCAGGTAGTCTACGCGGTGGGGCTGACCTTCCTGGAACTGGACGATTACAAAAAAGAGCAGCGCGACATGGCCGCCGAGGTCATGGGAGTCGCCTGGCGGCCCACGGCGTTCCAGATACCGCCCGACTCCCCTGCGGCCAGGGCCGGGTTGCGCCGCGGCGACATCGTGCTCTCCATCGCCGGACGCACGCCGGAAAACAAAAAGCAGGCCCGCGAATTCCTGCACGAGGCGATCAAGGGCGGGCGAGAGGTTTCCCTGGAGGTGGAGCGCCAGGGCCAACGCATCGCCGCGACCCTCACACCCGAGCGACTGTGCGACTATCCCGCGATTCTGGGCAACAACGCCGAGGTGAACGCCTACGCCGACGGCGACAACATCATCGTACAGATGGGCATGATGCGCTTCGTGCGCTCCGATGACGAACTTGCGGCCATCATCGGCCATGAAATGGCCCACAATACCGGCGGGCATCTCATCGCCATGCAGCGAAACGCCGTGCTCGGCCGTTTTCTGGTGGACCTGCCCGTGGCCGTGCTCACCGGCAGGAATCCCAATGTGGGCGGGACCATCGGCAGGCAGATGTACAGCGTGGACTTCGAATTCGAGGCCGACTACGTGGGCCTCTACTACACCGCCCGCGCAGGATACGACATCCGGCAGGTGGCCCCCATCTGGCGGCGCATGGCCCTTGATTGTCCCCAAGCCATAACCATGGACAGCAGCCACCCCAGCACCAGCAAGCGCTTTGTGGCTCTGGAGGCAGGCGCGGCGGAAATTGAACACAAGCGCACAACCGGCCAGCCATTGCGACCGGAGTTCAAGGGCAACGCGCAATCGAATCCTCCCGCCAAGGCCACGCCCGAAGAACCGCCAGCCGCCACGACCATCGCCATCCCGGCGGAGCAGGTCGAGTAGCGGCCGATCTCAGAAACAGGAATCCACCATGCCCAGCATCGGCAGCCGACTGTACCCGCTCCTGCTCGCAGCCCTGCTTGCGTCCTTTGCCATGCCGGGAAACGGTCTCGCCGCAGACATGCTCAACGAGACGGGACTCCTCGGCCTGTGGACGCCAGCGAAGCTTGCCGGGACCGACGCCGACCGTGTCGTCGGCCCTGTGGGCGAGCCAGACGCCACAGCTCCCGAGCCCCTGTCCCCCCTGCCCCCGCGGCCCGCCCCAACGCCGCGGCACATGCGCGGATGCATCCGCCGCGTGGCGCTTCCGGCGGAAAAGAAGCTCGTGGCCCTCACCTTCGACCTCTGCGAGCGGGCCAACAATATCGCAGGGTTTGAAAACCGCATCGTGGCATTGCTGCGCCGCGAAAACGCCCGCGCCACATTCTTCGCGGGCGGCAAATGGATGCGCTCGCACCCGGAAGCGGCAATGCAGCTCATGGCCGACCCGCGCTTCGAAATAGGCAACCACGCCTGGACTCACGGCAACCTGGCCCTCATGACGCGGGAGGAGATCGGCAAGCAGATGTTGCTTACCGAACAGCAGCACGCCAACCTCCTGGCGGAACTCGGCGGCAAGGCCGTGACCGCTGGGCTTGCCGACCGCATGGCCCGCGTGCCGCAGTCCCTCACGCTCATGCGCCTGCCCTATGGCCGCAGCTCGGAGCTTGCGCTGAACACCCTCGCGGACATGGGCTATGCGGTCATCCAGTGGGACGTGGAGGGCGAACGCGACGAGGAACGGCATTCCCCCCGCGAACTGGCGGACAGGATCCTCACGCTGGCGCGGCCGGGGTCCATCGTTCTGCTGCACGCCAACGCCGTGCCGCACAAGACTTACGAGCTGCTGAAGCTGCTCCTGCCCGGCCTGCGCAACAAGGGCTTCAGCACTGCCACGGTAGGCGAGCTGCTGGCCTTGGGCCGCCCCGAGGCCGTGCGCGATGGCTATTTCACTGTTCCCGGCGACAACAGCAAATACGACGCCATGTTCCCTGGCAAGGGCACCCTCAAGCCGGATCCGGCGCGCCCCTTCGTCCATGCGCCCGTTCCATGACGGACGCGGGCTGGGGCGCGGGCTCACGCGGAATTCTCTGCGCTCCGCCAGGTCTGCGGATGACTTTCCCCCGGCCACGCGCTACACTCATTCCATGAGGATCGTCGTCAACGCCCTGCCCCTGGTCAACGTGCGCACAGGCATCGGGCGCTATGTGGACATGCTCTACCGCGAACTCGCCCAGCGGCCGGGTATCGAGATCGCCTATTTCGACGGTGCGCGGGTCACGCGGGTTATTCCCGCCTCTCCAGCCTCCACTGCGGGTTGGTCGCTGCTCACCAAAGCCTTCTGGCTTCTGCCAAGCCCTGTGGCCGTGCTTATCCGGGCCATGCTGCACCATCTGCGTGAACGCAGGTTCCTGCGCCTTTGCAAAGGGTTCGACATCTACCACGAAACCGCGCTGCTGCCCTTCCGCACGCCGCCAGGCACCAAGACCGTGCTCACCGTGCACGACCTGGGGCTGCTGCGCCATCCGCAGTGGCATCCGGCAGAGCGCGCCCGCTTCTTCGACAGGTTTTTCGTCAAGCGCCTGCCACAGGTGGACGGCTTCCTTGCCGTATCTGAGTTCACGCGCCGCGAGATGGGCGAGTTGCTGGGCATCGATCCGGGGCGGGTTGCAGTGAGCCGACTTGGCATTGACCTGAACAGCTTCAGCCGTCCAGCCCCTGACCAGATCCGGAGCGTACGGGAGCGATACTCGCTGCCGGAGCGCTATTTCCTGTTCGTGGGCTCCGGCGACCCGAGGAAAAATGTGCATCTGGTGCGCCAGGCCTTGAAGCTCGCGCCGGAACTGCCGCCATTGGCCATTGCGGGATGGTCCGGCTGGGACAACGCGCCACCAGCCGACGGGAGGGAGTTGCGCCTGGGCTATGTGGACGATGCCGACCTGCCAGCCCTGTACGCAGGGGCCCTGGCGTTTGTGTATCCCAGCCTCTACGAGGGCTTTGGCCTCCCCATCCTGGAGGCCATGGCCTGCGGCTGCCCTGTGGTCACGACAGGCTTGGCCAGCTTGCCGGAGGTGGCGGGCGACGCGGCCCTGTATCTGGACGATCCGACGAACCCGGCCGCACTTGCCTCCTTGCTGCGGCGCCTAGACGCGGACCCGGACCTGCGCCAGGGGCTGGGAGAGGCAGGACTGGCGCAGGTGAGCAAATTCCCCTGGCGTGGCACTGCCGACGCAACGATGCGGCTGTTCAACTCGACAATGGACCGGCGCAAGGCCGAGCCTTCGGGCCAGGGGGGCGGAGTCTCATGCATGACGCGATCGAGCGCCTGAAGGAATACCTGCTGCGCTTCGCGCCGGTGCGCCGCGCCGTGCGCGACAGGGTGCTCCGTTCCGGCCACACGGATTGGGGAACGCTGCTTGCCCCGGACGCAGCATACTGGCAAAAGGCCCTGTGCGAGGCCCAGGACGGCCCACATGTACTCATCCCCACCAGCGTGGGATCTAACATGGCCGCCACCACCCTGGAGGGTACGCTAGCCGCTGCCCTCACCCTGCGCGGCTGCCGCGTGTCGCTGCTGCTATGCGATGGGGTGCTCGATGCCTGCATGGCCTGCCAGCGGGAGTGGTACAGCGCGTCCTTTTCCACATCCCGGCCGCTTTCGCGTGGTTCCTGCCGCGCCTGCCTCGCACCGGCCTTGGCCAGCTACCAGGGGCTCGGCCTGTCCGTGTTGCGCTACGGAGAATTCCTTAAAACCAAAGACATAATCCGGGCCAGGGATTTGGCGCGGGACACTCCCCTTGGAGACATCGCCTCGCTCCACGTAAACGGCGTTGCAGTAGGCGAACACGCCCTGGCCGGGACCCTGCGCTTCTTCGCCCGTGGCGACCTGAACGGCGAGCCTGGCGGCGAGCCCGTGCTCCGGCAGTTCCTGCAGTCGGCCCTGACCACCTCGGCAGCCATGGAGCGCCTGCTCGTCCGTGAGCGTATTGACGCCGCCGTCTTCAACCACGGCATCTACGTCCCCCAGGGCATCGTTGGCGAAGCGCTGCGCGCACACGGCGTACCTCAGGTGAACTGGACAGCCACCTACAGACGCCAAACCTTCGTCTTCAGCCACGGCGACACCTACCACCGCACCATGCTCACGGACCCTCCATCGCAGTGGCGGAACATGCCCTGGACCGAGACCCGTCAGCGACGGCTCCTGGACTACCTGGAAAGCAGACGGCACGGCACCGGCGACTGGATATGGTTCTTCGACAGGCCAAACTTCGCGGCGGCCGAGGCCCTGCGCCAGTTAGGCGCAAATCCCGCCCTGCCCTGCGATGGGCTTCTGACAAGCGTGGTCTGGGATGCCGTGCTGCATTACGAGTCCAACGCATTCCCCAACATGCTGGAGTGGATCGTGGCCACGGTGCACCATTATGCAGAGCATCCCGATCGCCAACTGGTGATCCGCGTGCACCCGGCCGAAATTCGCGGAACCCTGCCCTCGCGGCAGCGGGTGGATGTGGAGCTGGCACAACGCCACGGCCCCTTGCCACAAAACGTCATTCTTGTGCCGCCGGAGCATCCGGTAAGCACCTACGCCCTGCTGGAGCAGTGCCGCCGCATCCTCATCTACAACACCAAAATGGGCGTGGAACTTTCGGCCATGGGCAAACAGGTGGTGGTAGCGGGAGAGGCCTGGATACGCGGCAAGGGCTTCTCCATTGATGTGGACAGCCCAAAAAGCTACGCCAAAGCGCTCTTGGACGATGCGGTGGACGCGCCCCTGGACGAGGCGCGGCTGCTCCTGGCGCGAAAGTACGCCTACCACTTCTTTTTTGAGCGCATGGTTGAACTGCCCATGCTCCGCCCAACCGGAGGCGATCCGCAATTCCGGCTGGACATCGATTCCGTGCGGCGGCTGGCCCCCGGCCAGAACGCCAACCTGGATCTGGTCTGCCAGGGCATAGTGGAAGGCACGCCCATCCTCGCCGCCCCGGACGAATAGGGCCGGACTCGGTCCCCCCCCTTCCTCAGCGCGTTTCTGGCCGCAGTTCATATTCGTCGATAAATGGCCGCCCCGTGGCGATGCCCTCGCAAATGCAATCCAGCCCCGGCCAGCGGCCCGGCAGCAAATCCGTCAGGCTCTCCAGCTCCACAGAAAAGGTAAACTTCTGCGGAGAGCCGATGAACGGCAGTTCCAGCATTCTGCGGAAAAAGAAATGGAATGCATATCGTTTTGCCCTGGCCGTCTTTTCCGGGGAGAGGCGGACGCCAAGGGGCAGACTGGCGAGAATGCGGTCGTAATCCTGCGGGGAACTTGCATCCTGGGAAAAGCCCTTGCCGCGTATCCAGGCCTCTCCGGCCACGACCACGGGAATGCCAGCGGCCGAGAGTTCGATGCCGGTCTTGGTGTTGAAGATGATGACGCTGTCGCAGCGATCCATGAGCGCATAGGTGCTGGCTTGATGCTCCGGCGGCACAACGAAGACGTTGGGTGGCAGTTGGGGCGTCATGCGGCGGATCTCCTCGGCCATCTTCTGGCGTGAAGGCACCATGCCGCGCACCTCCGCCGGGTGGATGCGGATGAGCAGTTGCAGATCCGGGCGGCTGCGAAAAGCCTCCACCGTGTGCCGTACCCAGGCAAGCATACAGGGAAAAGCATTGGCTTTGTAATGTAACTGGGCGTCCCACATGACGCTGGTGAGCAGGCCGACAACCGGCCGCGACCAATCAAGTCCGAACTCCCTGGCGAAGGCATCCATGTCGTTTTCCGGCCGCTCATGGAACCAAATCCAGTCGGCGCTGCCGCACCGCCTGCTGTCCAGGTAGTCCATAGTCAGACGCTCAAGGCGCTCCGTCCAGGGGATGGCGTCCCAGGCTTCAGCAGGCTCGCTGACCATGGTGTGGTGGTAGGTGTCGCCGTGGCTGAAGATGAATGTGTTTTTCCGGTACGAGGGGTTCCAGTTCACCACCCGCAATCCCCTGGTGCGGCAGGATTCGCCGATGACCCCTTGCGGCGAATAGATTCCATGGTGGAATATGGCCGCGTCATAGGATTCTTTGTCCAGCAGGTCGTCCATGACTGCGGCCACGCGCAGGGAGGACTCCAGAAAGCGGCGCAGAATAGCCTCGCCACAGGGTTCGCCGGACAAGTCGCCACGGCCATAGTAGCGCAGCGCCCCGGCCAGGGCGTGCTCACCTATGGCCAGCTCACCTGGACAATACCCGGGAATGTCTTCCACCGGAAGCGTATTCGCCACGGACGCCGCCCGCGCCCTGGCCGCATCGGAAAGGTGCTGGCCGAACCAGCGTACCGGCAGGCCCAAAGGCTCGAACAGGCGCTTGCCCTCCTGCACGCAGGACGGGCAGCGCAGGGTGGCGGGCATGGCCAGAAGCGCCTCTGGCTCGCAGCCGTGCAGCTTGGTCATCTGGCAGCACGGCAGAGCCGCGTCGCAGAGCAAAAACTCCACCCGCGCGCCCCGGAGGGTCAAAGCCACGGCCAGGGAGCGTTCCACCACGCAGGCGTGGTTGTAGTTGGACATGCTGGTGGCGATGAGGTAGCGCGGCCCGCTTGCCGTGCGCAGAGCCTTTGCCCAGAGGTCCATGTCTCTGGCGAGAACCTGCAGGAGTGAATCGTGCGTATTGGCAGGGATTCGGCAAGGCTTCCGGAAGCGCCTCAGGATCGATTCAATCACATGCACTCCTTGCCCATGCAGTGTGGTCGCAGGGGCCAACGCCCGACAAAGCAGGCCGGGCGGGTTCGCCGGGCAGGGCCTGTCGCGTCATTTCCGCCCCAGGGAGGTCAGCGTTCCGATGAAGCTCTGCACGATGCACTGCACAATGTTCGGATTGATGTGGTGCGTATTCCCATCGCCGCCAAAGGTGGGGGCGGTGTTGGCTGCCAGCCACTTGGCGATCTCGAAGGAGGGCCAATAGTGCAGATTCGGCAGGCCGAGCTTCGCTATCTCGTGGCAGGCCACGCGCAGAACGGACTTGGACACGCAGTCCTCCACAACGGCCGAGGGGGAGCCAAAGGAGGCCGTGAGCGGCACCGGGGAAAGCGTGTACACAATAGTCAGCTCCGGCTTGGCGCGCTGGAGCATCTCTACGATGTCCACAAAGTTGCGGACGTTCTCCTCCACGCTGCTCATGCGGGAAGAGAGCTCCCCGCTGCGGATGCCCTGAAGCAGGGCCTTGCCTCTGCGAAGCGTGGGGAGGTCCGTATCCTTCTCGAATACGCCGGGCGCGACGCCAAGGGTGTAGACCACGCAGCCCGCTTCCCGGATGAGCTGCCGGAACCGTTCGAATTGAACGTTGTATGCATGGACGATTTGCTCGCCGAATCCCGAATCCGGCATCTCCAGCAGAAAACGCATCACATGCCTGTTCATCAGTGTCGTGTTGATGTCCTCGGAGAACGACAGCCACTCGGAGCGAACCCCCAGCTCGGCAAGGGCGGCGCACACGCTGCGCGCAAAGCAGGATCCCAGGGTGACGACCTTCGTGTTCTTGTGGATGAAGGGCGTGATCTTCTCATACCCAGGCAGCACATACTCCCTGACCAGGGATGGCAGATCCTCGAACATGGACTGGTAGCGCGGGTAGCGGGCAACGGATTGGCCAAGGCCGCCCTTTGCAAGAAGCGACTTGTCCACACGTTTCTCAAGCTCGCGCATTTCATCGTTGCCCGTTACATTCAAGGAATACAGGCGCGCCAAGAGATTCCTTACCTCTGCCTCCTTGCCCTGCTCCGCAAGATTCAGCACCAGATTCTTCATTGTGACCACATCTTCGGGCTCGAGGGAAAGAGCCATCCGGAGGTGGCGTTCGCCTTCAACCAGCTTGCCGAACCGGGTCATGAGCAGCCCGGCGCCCTGGTGCGCCTTGCGATTCTTCGGCGCAATGTCCAAGCATTCCAGATAAACGCCGAGCGCCTCTTGCCCCCTGTTCTGTCGACGGAGCAGCCGGGCATAATGGATGAGCAGCGGAAGGGATTTGGGATCTTTCTCCAAGGCTCCGACAATTGTCTCAAGGGTGTGGTCCGTCACCGTGTTGATCTTGGGCGTAGCGGGCGGAGGCGGCGCGACAGTCGTTTCCTGGTCCGGCCTTGGAGCTTTCGCCTGCGGTCGGGCCTTGACACGGTAGGTCCAGCCATAGCGCTCCATCAGGGCGTTGAGCTCGGCAGGGTCCTGCTTCGAGTACGGAGTGCTGGACCAGCCGGTCTCGAAATGCAGGGTAACCCCAAGGCGTTGGGCGTACTCGGAGGCTGCCTCAATCTCCGCCATGGTATTGTTGTGTTCAAAAAGTATATATTTCCAGACGATGGAGATGCCGCTGCCTGCGGCTTTCTTGGCCGCAACCAGGCGCTCCATGAACTTGAAGGCGTTCTGGATGTCGCCTCCCTTGCGGTACCGGGAATACGACTCCTGGCAGGACCCATCGATGCCGAGCCGGATGATGTCCAGACCCGATGCCACGAGGGCTTCGGCATCGGCCTTGGGGTACACGGCATTGGTGTCGATCTTGAGCAGAGAGTCGGGAAACACCGACTTCGTGTAGGAGATCATCCGCGACAAGTCAGGATTCATCAACGGCTCTCCGAGGCCGACCAGAATGACGGTCTGAAGCCTGATCCCCTTCTCCTTGAGGCCATCCACAAGGGCGATGTATTCATTATACGGATAATAGAGCCGCTCCGGCTTCGGAATGATCCACTTCCCTGTGCGCCAGGCCGTGCCCGGGCAGGTTTCGCACTTGAGGTTGCAGGCGGCCGATGGCTCAAGATGCAGGACCACCGAATCGGGGTACAAGGAGATCGGCTTCTCAATCTTCCTCCACAGCTTGCCGCACTTCTGGCACTCAGGCCAGGGCAAAACCCCCTTCGCCATCTCGGAGCGTATCCTGACGAACGCATCCGAATGGTACAAGGAAGCGAAATCCGCCCCGTTGGTCTTGCCGAAAATCCGCGTCAACCCGCCGGAACACCAGCAATGCAGGTTCCCCGTTGCCGAGATGTATGCTCCGGACATCATTGGGCAGTGCATCTTCCACCTCAGGTTTTATCGCGGGCAAGAAGTTCAGGCCTGTACGCCGTGATCCAACACCCCAGCGGCGTGGTCTCTGTCCTGTAATGCTTGATGATCGCAAATCCAGCCTTCATAAGCAGCCTATCCATATCCCACAAGGGCAGCATCAAGTAGCCCAACGTCCGTTTGTCATACGAGCGCAGTGTCATTTGCGGCACCATGGGCGGCAGCCCCGCCACGGCCCGCAGACGAAGCTCCAGGGTGTAATGGCGTGAGGCCGTGCTCCAGAATAAATTGGCGCAGCGAGAGCGCAGGGAATTCTCCTCCCAGGGCCAGGGGATGAAGAAGAAGCGAAACGCCCCCCCCGGGCGCAGCACCCGAAACGCTTCGGAGAGGACGCTTCCCAATTCGTCCAGGGTGGCGAGGCCGCACACTTCCTGCTCGGAGAAGACCAAATCCGCCCAGCCGGAATCGCATGAAATCTCGCCATGGCCGCCCATGGCGCGGAACTCTGCCGCAGGGCCGAAGGCCTGGCTGGCGATCCGCAAAAAGGTCTGGGAGCGTTCCACGCCCATGACCCGCCATCCGGCCTGGGCCGCCGCATAAACAACCCCGCCAAGGCCGCAGCCATAGTGGATCATGCGGCGCTCCCCTGGCTGCCCGTTAAAACGCCGGGTCGCAGGCTCCACAAAGACCTCCCAGGCGCGCTGTCCGTCCGCCACAATCTGGGTCAGGTACGGCGGCAGATCCCCAGACGCGCCCTTGTCCTCCGGCTCGAACAGGGGGCTGGCCGTTGCGCCATCCATCACGGCAACAGAAGCAACCCGGCCAAGGGGCAGGGCTTCGGCAAAAACGCCATCCATGGCTCGAAAGGCCTCGGCCCGGAGTTCCTCGTTCGCGCGCGAGGCCGGGGGCGGGGTCCTGGCCGCCTTGAGCGCGGCGCGAAAAGCCCCGGAGTCATCGGCCGCAACCACCAGACAGTGCGGCAGCACCGCTTCAGGCAACCGCCTGGCCACATCGGGCGTCACCATCACCCAGCATCCGGCTTCAACGGCTTCAAGTATCTTGGTCTTGAAGCCCATGCCCAGGTCGGAGAGGATGGACACTATGCGGGCCTGTGCCAGGATGGGCATGGGGCTTGGAAGCCTGCCTGTAGAAACGACACGATTAAGGCGTCCCAGGATATTTTTAGGCCTGAGGACCCCGGTGACACAGAAAACCCATGAATCGGCCTCGTGATCCGGCAGGGATTCGACCAGTTCGATGGTGTTGCGCGCCGAATCGTACAGCAAGGGCGTTATGAGGCCGCCGGTGCCCATGAAGCAGACGAAAAGGTCGGACTTTGCCTGTCGAGGCAGTTGGCTGCCGAACTTCTCGGGCAGGTAGTAGGGTACGCAGACCGCCGGGCAAGCCCCCTGGAGCCGGGACCAGTAGTGCGTGGCCTCCCATTGGCAGATGGGCAGCATGACATCCGCCAGCTGGGTGCAGCGCACATCCAGCTGATAGCGTCGCAGGGCCTCGCCGCAGCCCGGGAACCTTTCTGGAGCCATAGAATTAGGTTTGTCGCGAAGAATGCGTCCCATGCCCCGGTAGTAGTCGACAAAATGCGGGAGGTTTGCGTTGTGCGCCCGGACCACGCGCCGGATGTGCGGGTGCTCCTCCTTCAGGTAGGCCAGACTCTCCACAAAGGTCTCGTACTCGAACACCACATACTTGCAGCGGCTCAAATCCGCGCCCTTCAGATGCTCAAGGGCGTCGGCATCCGCCCAGCGCCTGCACAGGTACTCCGAAACCTTGATGCCGCGCGAGGCAAAGAACTCCGTCCGGCAGGCCACGTCCTTGGTGCTGCCCACATAGGCCTTGCCCGCGTTGGACACGCTGTCCGGGACGATGTGGATGATGGTGCTCATTGCGCGCTCATTTCAATGTGACGTAGCAGGGGCCGATGGCCAGGGCATCGACCCAGCCGTTCAGGAGGTGCTCGACCGCATCGGCGGGGGACCCCACGATGGGGAGTCCATGCCTGTTGAAGGAAGTGTTGATGAGCACCCCAACCCCGGTGAGCTGACGGAATCCCGAGAGCACGGCATGGAGCCAAGGGTTCGTGGTCTCGTTCACGACCTGCGGGCGCATGGTGCCGTCCACATGCACGACGCCCGGCACGGTCTGCTTGGCGTATTCGCTGGCCTCCACGGCAAAGGTCATGTGGCGGTAGTCCACGGAGCCGGACCAGTACTTGTGGGCCTCGTCCTCCAGCACGATGGGCGCGAAGGGGACGAACCACTCCCGGCCTTTCAGGATGGCGTTGATGCGGTCCTTGACCGTGTTCGTGCGCGGGTCGGCTATGACCGAGCGGTTGCCCAAGGCCCGCGGCCCCATCTCAAGCCGCCCCTGGAAGGTGCCGATGACCTTGCCCTTTCGCAGTTCCTTGGCTGTACGCATGGGCAGCCAAGGGCCGGCCTCCTCTACTGCCAGCCGGTCATGCCGGGCGAGTTCCTCCATGACCTCCGCATCGGTATAGCTGGTGCCAAGGTAGAGGGAGGGCAGCGAGGCACGAACAGGCGTCCCGCAGACATGCAGTGCCTCCAGGGCGGCCCCAAGGGAAAGGCCCGAGTCTGCGGAATCGGGCAGGACAAAGTACGACTGCGGCGAGATTTCGTCGCGAATGCGGCTATTGGCCTTGACATTGAGCATGACCCCACCCGCCACGGCCAGATTCCTTGTGCCGGTGATGTCCATGGACTGCCGCGCCAGCTCCACCATCGTGTCCTCAAGGTGCTCCTGGGCGAAGTAGGCCAATTGCGTCGGCTCCATCCGCTCAAGATATTTTGTGAAGTCCACAGACTGCGCCACTGAGCTCAAAGGATTGGGGACGCGCCGCGAGGGGTTGGCCTCGTTGAAGGAGCGGAAGGACCACCGGGTCCTGCTCCTGGTCATGCCATCGTAGGCGGAGATCATGCCGTCGAAGGGATTGGCGAGGCCAGCCTTGCCCAAGGCGGCGAGCCCCATGGTCTTGTACTCGCCGTCCACGGGGATGAAGCCCAGGGCCTCGGTCACGGCCTGATAGAACGAGCCCAGGCTCTCCTCGGCCGGGGTGGAGCGCACAAGCTCAAGCCGCCCGTCCTCGTGCCCAATGCCGAGCGTGCCGCTCAGGCCATCCCCCTTGCCGTCAAGGGTCATGACGCAAACACGCCTTCCGTGCATTCCGCACAACCTGAATGCCCCGGCGGCGTGCGCCCTGTGATGCGACACGTAGACATAGCGTGTCCCCTCGCCCAAGAGCCCAAGCTGGCCCAAGGTCTGCTGCGCCCAGGACCAGTGCCTGTCCTCGAATCCTTCCCAGGAAGTGCCGACAAAGGACTTCTTGGGCTTGGCCTCGCCCATGCGCTGCGGCCCGGCCTTGGACGCCCCTGGCCTCCAATCCTTGAACAGCTTCAGCGCCGGGCCGGAGACTGAGCCGTCCGCCTCTACGCAGAGATGATTCTTGTGCTGGGGGAAAAGAGGTTTGCGCGTGGATATGGCGACAATATCTATGTCACTCCCGGTGAGCCCGAGAAAGCGCAATGCGCATTGTATGCTCTGGACTGGAAATCCGTAGTGGTGCTTGATCCTGGTGATGCGTTCCTCGGCAATGGAGAAAAGGCACTCCTCGCCATTGCAGACAGATACCGACGCATCGTGCGCCCAATGGATTCCAAGAGCCAATAGGCCATTGCCTTTCACATCACCCACATGCACCTCGCTACCGTCTGTGTTCCCTTCGGATCGTCTTCAACATCGCCGTGAAACAGTCATCAAGCTCCAAATCAGAAGCGTCCAGCAGCGGCCTGTGCGTGGTCACCACATTCACCCCCTTGATCGTCCGTATTGGATCGCTCGTTGCCGGGTACAGGCCCGGCTCAGCAGGTGCGGCATGGCGCAACACCTCCAACACCACCGGGAGGGCCATGCAGGGGGCGAGAATGGGCCTCCTGGCGCGGTGGAAGGCCTTGATCACCGAAGAGACCTCCGGTGTCACGAGCCGATCGGCCTTGGGGCGCATGGCAAGATAGCGCAACACCTCCACGCCTCCAGGCACAAAAAGCCCGGCATAGGCGCGAGGTCGCAGACTCGGCGTCAGGCCCGTCTCCACCGCGTACCCCGAGTCCGCCAGCGAGGAAAGCGCAGCAGACGTCTGGGCAGAACCGCTCGCTCCGGGACCCACGAGGCAAAAAAACGGCTGTGCCCTCCCTGTCGGGGAGCAGCGGCCAGGAAGCGCACCGACCCAGGCCCTGCGCAAAAGCTCCGCAATCTTGCCCACCTGCAACGCCGCAGCCTGAAGAACAAGCACCGGATGCGGCTTGGCATCCCTGCCCTTGAATACCGCTTTGGGCAGACGCCAGAACAGATTCTTCGCACACTCAAGAACGTACCCTGGCGCGGAGCCAAGACGCTCGTTCTTAAGATTCACCAGGGAGACGCCACTGAAAAAGCCCCTCTTGATGAAGTAGGCAAGCCGCATCTTCTCGGACGGTACGTGATGATACACGACAAGGTCCAGACTGTAAAAGACCTTCTGTTCGCTCGAGGACGTCGACGCCCTGTAGGCCAGCAGCACGGCCTTTTCCTCTCCCAGGCGGGTTTTCTTGCCCACCATCCCGAATTTCGGGGAAAAACCGCCCAGGGATTCCAGCAGGGGCTTGCGGATGATGAAATTCGATCCCGAAATGGAACACTTGCGAGAAAAACCGCTTTTCCTTGCACTTTGCCGAATTTCAAACTCGTCGCGGAACCACGATGGCCGCTTCGTGGTATAATAGGGATATACCGGTCCCCCCATGAGGTCTGGCGCACGCTTACCCAGTAAGTGCAACAAGAGACGCACGTAATTCTTCCCAGGCTTGCCGTCGTCGTCGATGTAGCAGAGGTATTCCCCCCTGGCCTCGGCTGCGCCCCGGTTACGGGCGTTGGAGAGCCCCTGCTTGGGCTCATGCACATAGCGAAGCCACGGATGCTGCGCAGCAAAATCCCGAACAAACGCCTCGGTGCCGTCGGCGCTGTTGTTGTCTACAACAATCACCTCAACCCGGTCTTCGAAGCCATCCATCTGCAGGGCGAAATCCCTCAAGCACAGCTTCAAAAGATAGCGTCTGTTGAACGTGCAGACAATGATCGACACTCTGTGCATCAAGAAACCTCTTGTAAAAATATGTTTCTCCGGTTTTTTCAGCACAAAAACCAGCCCCGCCGTTCGACCAAAGAGAAAACCTTACGCTCCGCGTGCTGTCGTTTCAATCGCCCCCATTCCGCCCTGTGGCGCAGGCCCTCGCCCCCGCAATCCCTTCCCTCCTGACCAATTTGTACCGCGCCGCCATGTACAATGCTCACCTGGTTCCAGGCCACCATGACAGGGAGTCGGCTCCAGCCGTGGAAATTCATTCTGTGCACGCAGCCTTTCGCTTCGCTCGTTCACGCTCATGGACTTATTCAAAGCGCAACACAATATGTTCGTTCCAAGCAGAATACACCATATATACTAATCATGATTTGCACGCAGACTTTCATGCTTTTCACGCAAAAGATCATGTTTTGTACGCAATTTTTCGTGCTTTACGCGTAAATTTTCATGCTTTGCACGAAGGCTATTATGCTTTACGCGCAAGTTTTCATACTTTTCACGCACATTATCATGCTGCACATGCAAATTATCATAATCTTCATGCAGTCTTTCATACTTTTCACGTATTCTTTCGTGCTTTCTATGGAGACTGGCGCACCTTTCGTACAATTTCTCAAGCTTGACCTGGCACAGCCGCAACACGGTCAGGTCTTCCAGAAACGCCTCGACCAACGCCAGTGCGCGGCCGCTGCAAAACTCCTCGGCGGACGCCTGCCCCATTGCCTCAAGCTCACGCCTTATCTCTTCGCTGTACTTCGCAACCATACGCTTCAGATACAGCACGGCATGGGCGACCCTGCCTGCGGCATCCTCTTCACCAACAGGAAGCGAACCCACGCCCAAGGCACGAAAAAAGAACATTGCGTGGGAAATGTGGGGCGCTGACAGCGGCTCGGCCTCGTCGGCAAAGAGGGTGCGCAGTTGCCGTGCCACCACTTTTTCATGGCCGCCGCTCATCTTGAAGACGCGCCGAAAGCGTCTGGCACCGCCCACGTGCCGCACAATTCCAGCCTGGGCCACGCGCGAAACCAGGAGCGTGTCTGGCTGAATTTCCTGCGGCAGAAACCCTGCCTCGCGCAGGGCCTGGTACCGGAACAAGCCGTAGACCGCGTCACCCGCGCCAAAGGTCTCCAGGGTCACCTGACGCAGCGCCCGGGCCGGGCTGGAGGCGGAAGTGTCCAGGCAGGGCGGCGGCGTCTCGATCCTGCGTCCATCCCGGCCTATATGAACGGTGCCCGCGTGGGCCAGCACGGTTCCAGGATCGCTCTCCAGCGCCGCCACAAGCTGTTCCAGCCAGTCCTTGGCCACCCAGTCATGGTCGGAGTACCAAGCGAAGTAACGCGGCGGCTCGGGATCGGCGGCCAATTCAGCCACGGTGTTCCAGGCCTGAATTAACCCCGCGCGCTTGGAGTTTCTATGCAATAAGATGCGCGGATCGGCGGCAGCGTAGGCTAAAAGTTGGTTGTAGGTTCCATCGCTTGAGCCGTCGTCAAGGACGACAACCCGAAAGTCTCGGTAGGTCTGCCCCAAGAGGGCGTCCAGGGCCTGGCGCAGATGCGCCGCACCGTTGTATGCGGGAAGCCCGATGCAGACCGTGGCCGCAACAAGTGAAGAACGCATACCCGACTATCCGTCCTTTGTGCCGAAGTAGACCTGGGCTCTCGGCTTCTTGTCGTTGAATGGAACCACTCTATCAACAGCCACTCCGCCCTGGCGCAGCAAGGCACAGAGCCTGTCATGGCCAATGTACACGCCGCTCCAAGTGCTGTTCCTGTGCACGGAGCCTCTGGATGAACCAGGGGGGTAGTGCACCGAGTGGTCTTCATGGTTCTCCGTACGCCCCAGGACACCCCCTGCCGCAAGGGTGTAATCCTCACAGTTGACCTGCAGCACAAGTATTCCGCCGGGGGCCAACAGCCGACACATCTCGGACACGGCCTTGTCGAAGGCGGAGAGCCTGTCGATATGCTGCACCACAGCATAGGAATACACAATCCTTGCACAGCCGTCCTCCAGTACTGCATCGCCTACAGGTGAGAGGCAGGCCAGCCGTGCGACCCCCGGCACCAGTCTGCGGCAATGCTCCAGCATGGTCTGCGAAATGTCTATGCCCCCGCAGGCGATGCCCCGGTCCACTAGCGCCTTGAGAATGCGTCCGGCCCCGCAGCCGTACTCCAGCACCAGGCCCTTTTCAGGCGCATGGGCAAGGGAGGGCAGGACCCACTTCTCCGCAAGCTTGCGCCCCTTTTCAAAAAACAGGGCCAGGTGCTGCTCGGAAAAATTATCCGGCCCGGCATCCGCCATTTCCTCCATGGTCATGACGGCATAGAGCGGATTCTCCCTGGCCTTCTCCTCCCAGGAATTTACAGACCAATGCTTTGGAACCTTCACCTTGTGCCCCGCCCCCTTGCCGCCGTTGGCGGCCTTTGCGTCCTTGCCTTCACCAGCCTGACCAGCCCCCTTGCGTCGTAATACAAGGACGCCTGCGGTGGCCTGATCCATAGGAGACCGACCGGCTCGTGTGGCGAACGCCTCGTTGCCCAAAACCTCGAATTCGCCGCAGGCAAGAAAATGCCGACGGATGTCGGCCACGTTCCGGATGGCGTTGCGCACCCCGGCAAAGCCGGGCTGGCCCAAGACGGACAGGTCGAAATCGAGGCAGGCGAAGGACAGGGCGAAGATTCCACCAGGCTTGAGGCAGTGCGCCACCCCGGCCAGGAGACTGTGCTTCGCCGCCACGTCAAGGCGCTCCAGTCCAAAAATCGAGCAGGCGACATCGAAGCCCCCTGCCGGATGGTCAAGGACGGTTTCGTCCTTATGCGCTGCGCGGAGATTCTGCTCCGAAGAGCCCAAAGACTCGGTCACCATCTCCACACCCAGGGCGCCGAAGTGCTTGCGCAATAGCTCGTCGCACTCTCCGAGGGCCAGCAGGCGCGTCCCGGACCGCAACTGCGGCCCCAGCGCGGCGAGCACACTGCACACGGCCCACAAATCCCTGGGCGGGACAGGTTGCGCCCCTGCCGCGCCAACCGAAGCGGCCCGGACCAGGTTCTTGCCAAGCCGTCTCCACAGGCCGCTCAGTGGCGCGGCCTGTGCTTCCTGGCCGCTCTGCGCCCAATGCGCCACGCGATACTCGGCCAGAGGAGGGAACACCGCAGCAAGGCCATCCCAAGACTCGTCCAACAGGTCCTCTGCGCGCATAAGGCGGTTGAATTCAGGCTTGGTGCTGGGCTGCGGCGCATGAGCGCCCGCAAGGCTCCCGCGCCACGCCGCGACCCAACTGTCGACGTCGGAAGGCTGGAACACGTCCGCCTCGTGCGTCTGGGCGTTGAAGAAAATTTTGGTCTCGAGAGGGAGAGGGCCGTGGCCCTTCGGCGAGCCGCGCCGGACGCGGGCCATATCGCGCATCTCCGCAAGCAGCCCGGCCAAGTTGGCTATGGCGTCGCCGCCGGACATGAGCTCCGTTTCGGCCCAGCGGTGCAGCGGGCTCGCACCGCCCTGACCACCGCCCTCCAAACAGGCGGAAACGAACCGTGCCGGGTCGGCGATTTTCGGAGCGAGATCGTACCAGGCGCAGTGAAGCCCGCAGGGGAAAGCAACGGGCTCAAACATGAACAGGTCCTTCCCGGCCACGGCCGCCTCAATAAGACTGGTGCTGTACGACGACACCACCGTGTCTGCGGCCAACACCCATTCCCGCACCGAGCCCTCCTTGATGAAATGCAGCCGAGGAGCGGCAGTGCCCACCTGCTCGGAAAAGAAGTCGAACATGACCTCTGAATTAACGGCGGGCCGTGTGCGGAACACCACCTCCACGTCCGGCCGCCTGGCCAGTTCGTTGCAGCACTCGAGAAGGAGCTTGAGTGAATGGCGCGAAAAGTCGCGCAGTTGGGCGATCTCGTCCGCATCGCCGCCAAGACGCGAAAAAAGCTTCACCTTACCGCCGATAAATGCCCAACGGTAGTTTTCGGGCACGAAGACCCACCGCTTCGCCGGATCCAGGCCGTACAGGGCAGCCAAAGACTCCCGCGTGCGGTAGTGGCGACGGTAGGGATCGCGGTACAGTTGGTAGGCGGGCTGTCCGTTGACGCGGATGTTCTCGGAAGGAACGCCGAAACCGGTCAAATAGTCCTCATAGAAACGGCCCCAGGCGTGATGGACGACCTTTGTTCTGGCGAACTCGTCCGAAGGTCGCTTGATCTGCCAGTGGGCCTTGTAGTGCAGTTGCTCCCAGGCAAGATTGAAGTGCAAGGCATCGGGCCACCTAGCGACATAGTCCTCGACCGCAAGGGCCCCTGCGGCGAAATAGAAGAAGGGATGCGCCACCACCAGCGGGTCAAACTCCCGAAGGGACTGGTGCGCGTGCAAATAGATGTTGCGAATTTCGACGGATAGTCCGTGCCGATCCTCGGCGAGGACCTTCACCGCGCAGGCCACATCCATCTCGCGCGCGGTATGCTCCACAAGGTACAGCACGTCCACCTTTCGCATCTAGAACACCTGCCCCCTCAATGTTATACGGCTATGTCGGCCGCCGCATGCCCGTTCCTCCCGCTCTACTGTCCTACCCAGCACGACCGAAGGGCCAACGCCGAAGAACGTCAAAAAAAGTAACACGCGACAGTCCCCCAGTCCAGACCGGTGAGCATCGCCTCGGCAGTACCGCCCACACCTAAAGCCAAAACGCCGCATCTAATGCGGAAAACGCGCGGGACCGTAACCGAACACCGGGGTCGTCCTCAGGAAAGGGCTCAAGAGCGCGCTTCAAGGCGGCAGCAAAACCTGCCGGGCTGATCTCGTCCAGTACAATGCAGCAGGGACGCAGCTCCAGCGGCAGTTTGCGCGCCAGTGGGGCCGGAACAATGACCCAGGTCCGGCAGGCCACGGCTTCGAGCACCTTGGTCTTGAAGCCGCCTCCCAGTGGGGAAAGCAACGCCATGGCCCGCGCCCGCGCCAGCAATGGATATGGGCTCTCCAGCACCCCGAAGCGCTCAACCCTGGGGGAAACCGGCCCAGCATAGCCTTCCGCATCGCCGCTGGAAGCGAAACACCAGCCAGGGGCGTCCCCCCCCAGACCCTCGATGCAGCGGCTGAAGGCGCCCAGGGCGTGAAACACGAGGGGATTGCCACGTGCCGCGCCCAGATTTACGCACAGCCGTTCTTTATCTGGGACTTCGGGCAGGACCTCGCGCAACTGTTTCGGCAGAAAAAACGGTGCAGCGATGACCTTGTCTGGCCGTGTCAGGCGGCTCCAGTAACCATACGCTTCCCAGTCGCTTATGGGCAGCACTCGGTGCGCGGCGCGTGCCGAGCGCCAGTCGCGAAGAACGTTCACAACCGCGTGTCGCGCCCAGCCAAGGGCGGCAAGCCCAGGGCCGCAGGCGCGCGCCCAATCCAGCCGGTGCGGCAATTCCGCGTTGTGCGGCCTAAGCAGCACACGCACATGCGGGTAGCTCCTGCGCACATGCTCCAACGCACGGGGACAAAAACTGGACTCGAACAGAATCGCCGATTCTCCAGCCGCAGGCCAGGCCCGTGTCGCCTCCATCGTCTCGAAAGCGCGGGCGGGATCGTCCACCAGCACTTGGCGCACGCCCACACCTCGCTCGGCGAAGTACTCCGACCGGCCCTGAATGTCCTTGACCGAACCGTGAAGGCGCAAGGCTGGATCGGCGACGGCCCTGCCGCAGACATGGACGATCTTCATGGCTTGGTGCGCCCCCCCTGCCACCGAAGGCGACCTCAGTCCCCTGCCCTGCCGAGCGGCTGCAGCACTCCAAGCCCGCCCCCAAAAACGGCGGCCTCCCACTGGGCCTCGGACGGCAGGAGCTCCTCATCCAGGGCCGCGAGGAACCAGACTTGGCTGCGATGGAACCAGCGCAGAGGCGCGGCCTTGAGCCCAACCTGCGCGAACATGGCATCCACCTCGGCGCGGTTGTAGAGCACGCAGGACGGATACACCCAGCCCTCTGGCCGTGTGTCTGCCTTCCCAGAAGCGAGCTTAAAGGTCAGGGCCATGCGGCCGCGAGGCGCCAACGCCCGCGCCAACGTGCCAAGCACCTGTAGGGCAAGCTCCGGTCCGCAGTGCGAGAGCACGGACTGGCACAAGACGTAGTCGAAGCCTCCCCCGATGCCTTCGAGGCCGAAGTCGGCATCAGTGCTGATCCTCGGCTGCTTGAGGTGGAAAATATCACGGCCAAGCTCCCGTGTCTGAACATCGCGCACCAGCCAGGCGTTGGGCTCAACCCCGTGGTAGCAGGCGGGGTCCAGGTAGGGGATGAGCAGCCTCCCGGCGCGCAGCGAACCACAACCGAAATCGAGCAGCCGGTGTCCGGAGCGCAGGCCCAGAGCGCACAACAGACGGAACTGCGAAGCCCCCTGCACATCGTACAATTCCGGCGGCCCCACGTAGGCAGTATAATGTTCGTCACCCGCACTCATGGTCCTGGCAGCAGCCTTGGGCAGTCCCCGCGCCGTTGATTCCTCCGGTGCCCGCCGTCCACCCTCGTCCCAGTACGCCAATTCCTGGTCCACCTCGGCGTCCAGCCAGGCCCAAGGCGCGATAGACAGGGACGTGCGGCGCGAGCTGGGGACAAAGCCTTCCACCAACCCGGCAACCGCCCCAGCGTCCCGCGGGAACGGCAAACCAAGAAACCCGGCCAGGCGCTCAAGGACAGCGGCGGGATCAGCCAAAAGGCTCTCATAGCGCAGGGTCAGACTCTGCGGGAAAAGCGGCAGCGCTTGGCCGATGCGCCGCACATAGTCCAGCCAGACCTCGATGTCGGCCTGGAAGCGCGCGCACTCCTGCTCCCCGCTACGCCAGGGACGCCCCTTGTGGCGTCTATCCTCGCGCAGTTTCAAGCTCTGGGCCACTTCGCGGCCGTCGCGCAGCATGTGGATCACCTTGGCCTGTGGAAATATGCGCCGCCAAATGGGGAGCAGGAGCGAGGTCCGGGGATCCTTCCAGCCCCAGCAAAGCGCTGGTCTGGCAAGCAACTCCACCGTGTTCGGTCCAAAATGCTCCACCAAGACGTGGGACTCGAGGGCGGCGACCGCCTGCTTTACGAGAGAGCCGTGCTGCTCGCCCAACTGCTCCACCGTGGACAAATGCTCGACGCAGCGCCAGGACGCGCCCAGCATGTCCAGCAAGGAGCGGTTCAGGTTCTGAAACACCCGCGACTCCCTATTGCCGCTCTGCTCCACGCCCATGTGCAGCCCCAAGGCCTCAAGAAACCGCACCATTATGGTTGTACCGGAGCGTGAGCAGCCCACAAGCAGCACGGGCGAAGCCGCACCCGGCAGGGAAAGCAGGCCCGAAGTTTTGTGCCGGTCGCTCATTTCGCGCCCCCGGCGGCGGGGTGTTCATCGGTCATCGTCCAGGGCAGGCTGGGCCGCACCACGCCCCTGTAGGCGTCGGCAAACAGGCTCTCCGGGTGGAACTCCTGTACGATGTTGAAGCATAAGGAGCTTTCCAGGTAGAAGTGTCGCCACTTTGGCCGCGCCGGGGTGACCACGCCCAGGGTCACGGAGTACTCTCCCCGGTTCAACAGGTCAGCGGGGATGTCCACGCTGGCCGTGCAGGTGGTTCCCACGGTCCAGCGCAGCGCCTCCGCAGGGTGTGAGGTGAGCACATGCACCCCGTCCTTCATAAGGTGGATGACGGGCAGCAAGACGATGTCGTCGCGCAGGGCCAGGAAGCGCAGCGTTATGCGGACGGGCTTCTCGCGGTAGAGCTGCTCTGCGGGCTCGCCGCCCGGCTCGGAAATGAAAGCGCCAAGAAACGCCGCTCCGGGGCCGCCCCGGTCAGCGCCTTTGTCCTCTGGCGCCATCTTGGCGGCCTGCTTGCGCGCCTGCTCCACGCCCACTGCAGCCTGCAGGCTCATCATGCGCCGGGTGTAGTTTTTGGTCACCTCCGCAGCAGGCCCTATTTCAATGATGCGGCCGTCCTCCAGCCACATGACCCGTTCGCACAGGCGCACCACCTCGCTCAGGCTGTGGGATATGAACAACAGGGCGCGCCCGCCCATGGCCTTCTGGTTCATCCGTCCCAGGCACTTCTTCTGGAAGGCCATGTCACCGCCGGAAAGAACTTCGTCGAGCATCAGGATGTCCGGTTCCAAATGGGCCGCCACGGAAAACGCCAAACGCGACACCATGCCCTTGGAATAGTGCCGCACGGGCATGTCGATAAAGTCCTTGAGCCCGGAAAACTCGATGATCTCCGGCAGCTTCTCCGTTACCTCAGCGCGCGTCATCCCGTGCAGGGCTGCGTCCTGGAAGATGTTCTCCCTGCCGGTGAGGCTCGGCTTGAATCCGACCCCGACGCCGAATAGCGCTGTACTGCGTCCGCGCAAAACGGCTGTTCCCTCCGTGGGGTAGGCCAAACGGGACAAAATGCGCATCAACGTGGTCTTGCCCGAACCATTGCGGCCAATGATGCCAAAGCGTTCGCCCGGCTCAACATCGAAACTGATGTCCTTGAGCGCCCAGAAAAGCTTCTCCGGCGAGGGTTTGAGCAACCCGAGCATGATCTGGCCGGGCAGCAACAGAGTATCGCGCAAGCGCATTCGGCCCGCGCTGTGTGCGGCGCTTCCCTTGGAATATTGTTTGGAAAGCCCCCGAACACTGATGATGGGCTTCATGGGGGCCGCCCCTTGGGCGTTACAGCTGGTCAACGAAGTACTCCTCCGCCTTGCGGAACATGCGCGTGCCCACCACCACCATGCACAGGGCGAACCCGGCCGAGTACAGGAACTGCCACAGAGGGAAGGGGTAGTCGGCGAACAGGCAGGACCGGAAAGACAGCAATATCCCGGCCATGGGATTGAGGGCCACAATGAGCTGGGCGCGATCGTTCAGCATGGCCGGAGAATACAGCACAGGGGAGACGAACAGGCCGAGATACAGGCACAGCTGAAAGATCTTCTCAAAATCGCGGCTGATGGCGTTGAGCGCGGCGAAGGCCGTGCCCACCCCATAGGTGAGCAGCAGGCACAGCAAAACGGGCAGTGGCAAAAGCAAAATGCGCAGCCCCGGCCCCACCTGCAGAAAGAGCATCATGACCGCCAGCGGGATGCAGCAAAGAAACAGCGAGTAGACCCCGGACAACGATGCCGCCAGTGGGGGGATGAGCCGGGGGAAGTACACCCGCTTGAGGATGCCCGCTTCCTTGTCGATGGAGCGGGACACATCTCGCGCGCCCTCCGCAAACAGGAACCACAGTATGATTCCGGAGAAGAAGTACAGGGAATATGGAATCTCCAACTGCACGTTCGCCTTGGAATTCTGCTTGATGAACAGAAACACGCCGAGCATAGCCAGAGGCCGGGCCACGGCCCAGAAGAAGCCCAGGCCCAGGTCGTCGTACTGCATGCGGATGTTGCGCCACAGCAGGCTCTTGAGCAGTGCCCGGTAGGACCAGAGCTCCCGCAGACTGTAGGCCGGGGTGCTGGCGTACGGGCGAATGTGCACTTCGACCACTTGGGGGCGTTCGCCCTGGCCCCCGATGCACTGTGCGCCGCCAGAAGGCACTGCCTGCTCTGTCATCCCTGCCGCCTCATGGTTCTGCCTTGCGCCTGCGCCCGAAGCGCAGTCATCCGCGCCCGTCCGCCCTATCCTGCCGCACGGCCCGCCGTCTCCGGGTACATGTGCCGGTACCAGGGGAAGCTCCGCACGGCGGCGACGATCTCCGGCGCAATGGCGTATTCCGCTTTGAAGCGCTCGTAGTCCGGGTTCCCCTCGGCCACGTTGCGGCACACGGGCTGTATGGGAGGCTCGCCGCCCAGGGCGCGGTACACCTCGGCGTACACGCGGTTGAAGTCCTCCAGACGGATAACGGCCACCCTGGCCAGCTCGCCCTCTCCGATGACATACCCGGCCGGTTC
Organism: Humidesulfovibrio mexicanus; assembly: GCF_900188225.1. NCBI lineage: Bacteria > Pseudomonadati > Thermodesulfobacteriota > Desulfovibrionia > Desulfovibrionales > Desulfovibrionaceae > Humidesulfovibrio > Humidesulfovibrio mexicanus. The sequence goes on from NZ_FZOC01000001.1 coordinate 566,054, forward strand.
TGGGCTTGGAAGAGACAACACGTCAACGCCGAAGACATCCCGTATCTCCCGGTCGAAATAGTTTCGAAACCGCAGGACAAAGCTGCAGGCGAATTGCTCGAAAAAATTGTCGAAGCTCTGCGCAGACAGACTGCCGGCAAAATAGTCCCGCACCTTCTCCCCGTACTTATGGAAAAGTGCGGAGCGCAGCACGGCCAGAGGCTCACGCGTAAGCGTGATGATGACAGGCTTGGCGCTACTGTTGGCGCACGCCATGCGCGTTGCGACAATCTCCTGCAACTTGGACGGGGTTACTTGGACATGAAAGGTCGAAAGCCCGTGGGCATGTCTCACAAGACAGCCGGGAAAGGAACCCTTTGCCGTCCAGTAAGCGGTCTGCGAGCCGCACTTGTGCATGGAGATGACGCCAACAAAAGGGGCGGGCTTGGGCGGCTTGTGTCCAATCTCCCCACGTGCCCGCGCCAGAGACCAGCCCGGCACGGCGGTTGGACCAGCCTTCAAGAAGGCCTCGGCCAGGGACTTGGCGTCCAGGCCATGGGCTTCCAAAGCCTCGGGCGGCGTACCGCAGGCGGGCCAGCCTTCCACCCCGAAAGTGCGCACGGTGACCCCCGCTCCCAGGCCCTTCTTGTGCAGCACGCGGGAAAGGCAATCCCCCAGGCCGCCCACGGGCGAGTGGTCCTCCAGCACGTGCAGAGTGGAGAAGCGACTGATCAAAGAGGCCAGCCAATAGGTTTCAGCGCAGTTCAGCCAGGGCATGTTCACCACCATGAGGCTGAAGCCCTTTTCTGCCAGGATTTCGGCAGCGCCCAGCGCCTCGTGCAGCATCACCGGCCCGTAGGAGATGAGCACGGCATCGGTCCCCTGGCGCAGCACCGTGCCCCAGCCCGGACGAAGGGCATAATCCGGTGGCAACTCTATGCGCCGGGGCGAAGGGCCGATGATGAGCCTGAGCATACTGCTCTTTGGATTCTTGTTCACGCACCAGGAAAGCGCCTGCTCCGTCTCTTCGGAGTTACAGGGCTGGAGCATGGTGATGCCCGGCGTGGCGCCCAGGAGCGAGATATCACGGAGGCTCTGGTGCGACTTGCCCGGCCCGGCGGGAATCAGCCCGGCGTAATGACACACATAGATGATCTTGGTCCGCTCCGAGGCGTTATTGTAGATCTGCTCATTGGGGCGCGAGGCCAGAAACGAGGCGAAGGTGTTGACCACCGGAACCATGCCCGCGCGGGCCAGGCCTCCGGCCATGGAAACCATGTCCATCTCGGCGATGCCGTTCTCCACGAAGCGCTCGGGAAAAGTCTGTTCAAAGAGCCGCACCCGGCAGTCGGCGGCCAGATCTCCGTCCAGCACCACTATCTTCTCGTTGGCGCGGGCAAGCTCCACAAGGGCCTTGCCATAAGCATCGGCCACGTATTCGCGCGTTACCCCGCTTGGGGCCTTGGGCCGGGGCGAAACCTCCTTTGGTGCCACGGGGGCGATGCCCAGCCCCTCAAGCCGGGCGTTCACCCTTGCCAGCAGTTCGCCCCAGGCGCGAGCAAAAGGTTCATCCGCAGGCGCGCCGGAGTGCCACGGGTACAGGGACTGGGCCTCCGGCATTGCGCTGGGGTGCTCCATGAAGCTCACCCCGCGGCCCTTGATGGTGTCGGCAATGAGTATCCGGGGGCCGGCGACCTCGCGCAGGCGGGTCAGAGCGGCGTCGAGCGCAGCCATGCTGTTGCCGTCGCAGCGCTCCACATGCCAGCCGAAGACGCGGAACTTGGCCTCAAGGTCGCCCAGGTCGGTTATCTGGCTTACAAACTTGTCGCTCTGCACCTTGTTGTGGTCCACTATGACCACAAGGTTGCCCGTCTTCTGCTGCGCAGTGGTTTGCAGGGATTCGTATATCTGCCCCTCCTGCAACTCGCCATCGCCTAGAAGCACGTAAACCGTGCCGCCGTGACCCTGCAGGGTTTTGCCCACGGCCATGCCGCGCCCCTTGCCAATGCCCATGCCCAGGGAGCCTGTGTTGGCCTCCACTCCTGGAATCTTCACGTCCGGGTGGCCGTCGAGCCCGCCCAGGCGGCGCAGAAGCAGCAATTTCTCCTCCTTGATGACGCCCATGGCGTACAGGAGGGCGTACAGACCCGGCGCATCGTGCCCCTTGGACGAAAAGTAGACATCGCGATGGGGGCTGCCCACGCCCACCTCAAGGGTGTTCATCACCTCCGTGTACAGCCAGACCACGATGTCCATGGCCGACAGGCTGGAACCAAGATGGCCGGACCCGGCGATCTTGACTGCGGCCAAGGTGTTCAGGCGGCACAGATCGGCGGTAAGTTCGGCGCGGGTGTGGCGGTCGGAGACGGAGGCGCGCACACGGGCGATGTCCTCGCGGGTTATGATGCACGGCGTGGGCATAAGAGATTCCTTCGAGCTTGAGCGTTGTTTGGATCCGAGGGCTATGCCGAGGCAGACGGCATGTGCGGCAATGAGACCTGCCCCTCTGCCAAAAGCCGCTCCGCCCGTTCCCAATCCTCGGGCCTGTTGATGTCGAAGCCTTCATACCCTTGGGTCAAGAAAGGCACAACCGCCTCCCCGGCGATGGTTCCCCCCTCAAGGGGGACACGGCTCCAGGCCATCTCCAGACTGGCGTTCTGCACGTAGACCATGGGCAGCGCCTGATACTGGCAGCTGTGCCAGGGCCGGTCGCTCTCGCCCAGGGGCAGGAGCGGAAGCATTCTGCGGCCACGCAGCACCCACATCTTCCCTGGATGCTGCGCGCAAGGCTCTATGGCCCGCAGGGAATCCGCGCCCTCTTCGGCCACGAACTGCTCCCAGGCCCGTCGGATGGTTTGCGGCGTGCGAAAGGGGCTGGTGGGCCTGAGGATGCTAAAGCAGTCCGGGCACGCGCCCTGTTCGCCCAGGCGAGAGAGCGTGAAGCGCACCCACTCGATGTCCGGAGAGAGGTCTCCAGCGAATTCCACCGGACGCATGAAGGGCACGCTGGCCCCGTACCTCTGTCCCACCTCGGCGTATTCTGCGCTGTCCGTGGAGAGGACGACATCCGAGAATACACCGCTGGCCCGTGCGGCGAGGATGGAGTAGGCCAGCAAAGGGTGGCCGCCGAGCAGACGGATGTTCTTGCCTGGCACCCGCTTGGACCCACCCCGCGCGGGGATGAGGGCCACCACGCCGGGCATGCCCTCAGACCTGTGTCGGGTCTGCGTGGATAAAGACATTTTTCAACTCGGAATAGATGTTAATGGCCTCGGTGCCGGGCTCGCGCGTTCCGTTTCCAGAATCCTTGAATCCGCCGAAAGGCATGTGTGGCTCGCTGCCGTAGGTGGCTCCGTTGATGGACACCACCCCGGCCTGCATGGCGTGCATGAAGCGTATAGCGCGGTTCATGTCGCGGGTATGGATGCAGGCCGTGAGCCCGTATGGCGAATCATTGGCCAGGGCCAGGGCCGCCTCAAAACCGGGGGCCCGGTACAGACAGGCAATGGGTCCGAAGAGCTCCTTGCGCGAAATGGTCCACTGCGGGTCCACGTCTTCCAGGATGGTGGGCGCCACGTAGAAGCCTTGGGCGTGGGCAGGGCCCGTCATCCTGTGCCCACCTTCGAGCACGACCGCTCCCATCAGGCGCGCCTCGTCCACGGTGGCAAGCATGGAGTGCAACTGCCGCTCGTTGATCACCGGGCCAAGATCGTCGTTATCGGCAGTACCGACCTTGAGGTCACGCGTGCGCTCCACAAAACGAGACCGGAACTCCTCGTAGACGGAATCGAAGACGATGAAGCGGCTGGCCGAGGCGCAACGCTGTCCGGCGTTGCTGAAGGCAGAGAGCACAGCGAAGCTAACGGCCCGCTCCAGGTCCGCATCGTCGCAGACCACAAAGGGGTTCTTGCCGCCGAGTTCAAGGGAGACCTTGGCCAACCTCCCGGCGCAGACCTCCGAGATGCTCCGGCCCACTGCCGTGGAGCCCGTGAAGCTGACCACTCCCACGCGGGCGTCCGCAACCAGGGGGGCTCCGGCCTCAAGCCCGGTCCCCTGCACGATGCTCAACACCCCTGCTGGTAGCCCGGTCTGGTGGGCGATGTGCCCGAAGAGCCATGCCGTGCCGGGAGTGTCCTCCGCGGCTTTGAGCACAGCGGCGTTGCCGCAGACCAAGGCCGGAAAAACCTTCCAGGCCACGTTGGCGATGGGCGTATTCGCGGCGATGATGAGCCCGGCCACGCCCACGGGCTGGCGGAGCATGAGGGTGGTGCGGCCGTCCACCGCGCTGGTGCAGGTCTTGCCGTACAGCCGCTGGCCCTCGCTGGCGTAGAACAGGCCAAGGGCGGCGGCGCCGTCAACCTCGCCCAGCGCCTCCTTGCGGGACTTGCCCGTCTCAAGCGCCACCATCTCCGCAAGCTCGTCACGGCGGGAACGCATTCCCAGCACGACTTCATGAAGAATCATGCCGCGCCGCACGGCGGGCAACGCCCCCCAGGCGGGCTGTGCGGCCTCGGCGGCGCAAAGCGCAGCGTCAACGTCCTGCGCAGTGGAGGCGGCACAACGGGACAGCACCCGCCCATCGGTCGGACTGATCTTGTCGAAAAGCTTGCCCAGAATGGCGGGCTGTTCCACCCCACCGATCCAGTTCGGCACCATATGTGGAATGCTCATGAGCGGTCCTTGCTTGTGGTTCCTCGCCCCGTGGTCGGCCAGACGGCCTTGCTTCGTAATGGGGCACAAAGTCTGCCAAAAACTCGCTGCCCAGGCAACCCGAAAGCCCCGAGACCCAAAGCGCCTAGTCTGCCGCCTGCCGCAACCTGCGCCGCTCCCACTCCAGGGTGTCGCGCACGATGTCCTCGATTGCATCGCGCCGGGGCTTCCAGCCTGTGGCCTTCACCAGCTTGGAGCAGTCGGCCACCAGGCTCGGCGGGTCGCCCGGCCTGCGGTCCACATGCTCGACGGGAAAATCAACGCCGCTCACCTTGCGCACGGTTTCCACAATCTGGCGGACACTGAACCCCCGCCCGTACCCGCAATTGAACACCCCACCCCGGCCGCCTTGCTCCAGGTGGCGCAGCATGGCCACATGCACGTCGGCCAAATCGGAAACATGCACATAGTCACGCGTACAGGTGCCATCAGGCGTGGGATAGTCCGTTCCAAAAACCTGTAAGACGGGACGGACCCTCAGCGCAGTCAGGCAGGCCACCTTGATGAGATGCGTCGCGTCTGGCGTGACATTGCCGAGGCGACCTTCGGGATCGGCACCGGCGACGTTGAAGTAGCGGAGGCTTACTGGAACAAATCCCGGATGCGCGAGCGCCGCATCATGGAGGATCCGTTCGCACATGAGCTTGCTGCTGCCATAAGGGGTGATGGGCTCCACAGGGCTCGCCTCGTCCACAGTGCAGCCTTGGGCCGTCCCGTAGACCGCAGCGCTGGAAGAAAACACGAAGTGCGGCACGCGCGCCTCCACCACGGCGAGCGCCAACGAGGCCGTTGTGGACACGTTATTGCAGTAATACTTCAGAGGGGCGGCAACGGATTCGGGAGCCACAATGCTTGCAGCGAAATGGATTACCGCGTCCGGGGCCTCCCTGTGCAGCAGTTCGCGCACAAGGCCTGAATCCGACAGGTCGCCGTGCACAAGACGCGCCGGGGGCAGCACCATCTCCTTGCGACCGGTGGAGAGATTGTCCAGAACGAGCACATCGTAACCGCCTTGCACAAGGGCAAGGCAAGTATGCGATCCAATGTACCCAGCGCCGCCGGTGACCAGAATCTTCGGCATGTCTCTCCCGTCATTTCACTGCTGAGGAGAACGGCCGAGAATCGCCCTTGGTCCCCACCAGCCAGATGCCCTGCTTCTTCTTCAAGGTATGGTAGTAGGTATCGAGCACGCTGACTCCGCCATTGTCCAGGCGGTGCTTCAACCAGTCGTACCCAATGTAAACGCCGCTCCAGGTGGTATAGGCCCTGCGCTGGTAGGGCTTATCCTTGCCCGGCTCAAAGTGCAGACTGTATTCCTCGAAGTTTTCCGTGCGGTGCGGATTGTCGAAGCCCGTGCGCTCGAAGTCCTGGCAGTTGACGTTGAGCATGAGCAGACCGCCGGGCTTGAGCACCCGCAGCATTTCGTCCACAGCGCAGGCGTAAATGGAAAGCCGGTGGATGTGCTTGAGCACAGCGAAGGAAAACACCACATCGGCGCAGGCGTCGTCCAAATCGCAGCGGTTATTCTCGTCCAGCAGGTGCAGAGAGCGCACTCCGGGGACGAGGTCGCGGCAATGCCTGAGCATGGTTGGCGAAATATCGATGCCGGAGCATGGGTGTCCGGCCTCCAGCACGGCCTTCAGGATACGCCCCATGCCGCAGCCGTATTCCACCATGTAAGGTGTGTCTGCTCCGGTCCGCACCAGGGGAATACGCGGAGCGATGTGTTTGGCAAAGACTCGCTGCCCTTTGGCAAAAAAGCTCTCCAGCATCTCGGGACTGAAATTCTCCGCATCCGCCTCAATGAGATCGGGCGTGGTCATGACAGCATACAGCGGATTCTCACGAGCCTTTTCTTCCCAGTCGTTGCTGGTCCAGTGCTCAGGCACCACCTGCCCAGGCTTGATCTTCAGGGCCATAGGCTCTCCTCGCTCTTTTCATTCGCTGCGTTCCATTGGCCGGAACGCTCATCATGAATAAAACAAGCCGCGCAGCGCACAGCTGTTGGTGGCGGTGGCATCGCGTCTTGGCATCGGCAGTCTACCAGGCCGTCCAGCCCCCGTCGATAATCATCGTCGCCCCCGTCATGTAGGACGATGCATCGGACATAAGGAACACCGCCGCACCGTTGTACTCATCCTCGCGAGCCATTCGCCGCATGGGCACGCGCTTGGCATACTCTACCAAGAACCGTTCGTCCTGGTTGTTGAACACGCCCCCGAAGCACAGCGTGTTCACGCGCACCCCGGCCTCGCCCCAATACGTTGCGAGATAGCGCGTCATGTTCAACAAGGCGGACTTGGAGACGCTATACGCCACAGGCTTGAAGAACTCCTCGCCCGCATCGCGGCGGAATTGGTAGAGATCCTGGTTGGGAGACACCAGTCCATATGTGGAGCCGATATTCACCACGGATCCGCGCCCGGCTTTGGCCATGGCCCCGCCAAACACCTGGCAGGCAAGAAACACGCCCGTCACGTTGACCTCCATCACCCTACGGAAGGAGGCATTCGGATAGGATTCGAAAGGGCCGTTCTCCTCTGCCGGAGAGCCCGGCGGAGAATCAAGGGCCGCGTTGTTGATCAGGCCAAAGGGGGCCTCCCAACGCGAGGCGATGCAGGTAAGGGCGGCTTCAAGGCTGCACCGGTCGGTGACGTCCGCGTGCACGTAACAGATGGACTCGCTCTCAGCGAACCAGTCGGGCGGAACCACAGGCAGGTCCACAACGGCGACCCTCGCTCCATGGGCGACCAGAGACGCCATGAACTGGCGTCCGAGTTGTCCCAGACCGCCGGTGATGACAACAACACGGTCACAAAGATCGAACAAGGAAGATTGGAACATGGACAGCTACTTCAACATCTCAAGAGTCAACGCCTCGTCTTCGACCAAGACATGCGTCAGCGTTTTGCCAAGCACAGAGTCGAGCATGTATGGCATCAGGCCGTCTCCAGGACACTTGAGGGCAAGGTCGGCCTCAGTGAGGACTGTCCCCACCGACAGATTTCGAGCGGCCACGATCTTCTTGCGCATCTTGAGCAGAGGCTTCTCCTCCATCGGCAAGCAATGCTTGTCTGCGCTGCCCAGCGCTTGCTCCGCACGCTTCAAATCGCGCACAAGTTTGCGCATCCCGGTCGGCTCGATGGAAAAGGCATGGTCCGTGCCGCGCATGGCACGGTTGAGTGTGAAGTGCTTTTCAAAAACGCGTGCACCCAGCGCGAAAGCAACCATCGCCAAAGAAATGCCATTCTGGTGATCTGATAGGCCGATAACAATGTCCGGGAAGCGTTTCAGATACGTCTCAATCACACGCAGGTTCATATCCTGCGCCTCGCATGGGTAGGCCGCAGTACACTGAAGTATGCAGAAATTGGCATTAAGAGGCATTATTGTGTCGTAGGCCCGCACAACATCATCTAGTGAACAGCCGCCAGTGGAGACCACCATGGGCTTGCCCATCCTGGCCACATGGCGCAATAGTGGCGTGTTCACCAAATCACAGGAGGCAATTTTGATGACCGAGGTCCCCACCATGCCGAGAAAATCCGCACTGGGTACATCGAATGCGGTACAGGCGAAATCCAAACCAAGTTCCGCCGCGTAAGGGACAAGGACATTAAACTCTGACTCGCCAAACTCAAGAGCCTCACGATGCTCACCATATGTTGCACCGTATGCATTCTCACTATTATAAGGTGCATTATATAGTGATTTACAAAACAAAGTTTGATTGTCGCGCTTCTGCAGCTTAACAGCGTCAACGCCGCAATCTTTCGCGCACAGGAACATATCTCGCGCAGTATCGAGATTGCCTTGGTGATTGTGACCAATTTCGGCGATAACATAGGCGGTACTCTCATCGGCCACAACTGAATCGTTTACAACGAATTTGCGCATAGTGCTAACGCCCTCTTACAGTTTCTCGCTTTTCACACAAGTAACAAAACACATTCCATACGTAAGCCGCCCGCAATTCCGTGTTGCTCAAATCTTCTGTCACGGAACCCTGCAGAATTGCAAGGCCACTCCGACTGGTTCCGGCGGTCAAGCGGCAATTCGATTATCCCTCTTCTGAAATCAAATACACCAGCCTGCGCCCAATGGCAACACGTAGCGTTCTCGCGAGAACAACGACTTGGATTACTTGCGCCTGGAGTCAAAGGGAGACGATCACACGGTCAAAATCTAACACAAGGGATCGACGAAAGTCCGATCGTCGAAACGGTGACGAATAATGCTGCCTCAGTACCTTAAAGAGGCTGCCTGTCATTTTTCGTAAACTAGGGGGACAAAGCAATTGCCTTCGGTACTTCTGCAATCGGCATGGCACAAGCAATGCGCACATGAAAAATAAAAAAAATGTCAAGATGCCGTGCAGCCTAGCCCCTTTTGCTCTCCTCTTGCATTTCACTATCAGAATTGGCGCAAAATAAAAAAAGGGAGGGGGAACACTCCCCCTCCCTTATGAATCGCGTTGTGCTTCGACTTAGAAGTCGTAGCGTACGTTCAGGAGACCGCCGGCCTTGGTCAGGTCGTCGCGGACGCCGTAGGTGCCGGTGAGGCCGATGACCCAGCCGTCAGCAGGCATGTAGTTGAAGCCAAGGTCGAAGTCCGTGCCCCACATGTCGACATCGTCGCTGCCGGACTTCATGAAGTCCTGCATGTAGGTGGCGCCGACAAAGGGCTTGAAGGCGCCCATGTCGTACTGGGCGCGAAGGCCCAAGGTGCCGGACCAGGAGTAGATGCCAGACTTGCTGTAGTCGGTGGCGTTCAGTCGGTAGCTGCCCTGGTGCTCGTTCAAGTACAGGGTGCCAAGGCGGGCGCTGAACAGGAACTTGTCCCAATCCAGGTAGCCAGTCACGCCAGCGGAGGTCACCATGCGGTTGGCGTCCATGCTGTCGCTGTACTTCACGCCGACCTGGGTGTCCTTCATGGTGTAGTCAAGCCACGTGTAGCTGAAGGACGCGTCAAGGACGATATCCTTGGTGATGGAGTAGCTCACGTACGGCACAACGGACCAGCCGTCATACTCCATGTTGCCGGAGTTGTACTTGGTGGTCAGGTCGAGGTTCTCGTAGCCGACCGCAACACCCACGAGCAGATCGCCCAACTGCTTGTCGGCGCCGATCATGCCGGTGAAGAGAGAGCCATCATATTTGGCCCCGGACTTCGTGTTGTCCAGATAGCTCCCGCTGCCAAGGGCCCACACGCCGATTCCCATGGGGCCGTTGCCGGAAGAGTTGCCCTGTCCGCCGGGGCTGGTCATGGCGGTAATCCGGGTGGCGATCATCCCCACATTGGCGGTAGCTGCGGCCTTGGCCACTTCCGAGGTGATCTGAGACTGGTTCTTCTCGTTGGTCGCGTTGCTGCTGGCGAACGCAGACCCCACGCCAAGCGTGAGCATCGCGATAAGGCACGTCGCGGCAGCCATCAGTTTGTTAGTTTTCATAGCCCTCCTTCCTTCTTTCCTTCTTTGCGGTTAAAAATTCCTGGGTTGACGTATACGCAATCAGATAAGCCTTGTCTAGGCTTGTGAGGAACAAATCAATAAAAAAAATTGTACTCAAGCTAAATAGTTAGATGTGGTCCTCAAAAAAAGTTCGTACACCTCACAAAAACAGCGCCGACAAGGCCGTGTTCCTGGCCTATTTGGACACACCCGCTCCAGAGCCATTTCCGCCCAAAGGCCTCTCGTTCAAGCTCCGGGCTTCCCCCGCAGCAGCATCCCGGCGTGTGTGCGGCTTCTCTTCGTCCCGGTGCGTGTGGGCACTCTCCGTGATCTCGGCGTCGTGCCGCGCCCTGGACTGCATTCCTTCGTAGACCTGCGCGGCCTGAATGCGCGCAGCGGTGATCGACACTTCCCGCCCGGTGCCCGAACCGGCGCGCGCTGCGATGGGCATCGCAAGCGCCAGGACGACAAACAGCACGAAATTCCGTACGATCATGCTCTTCTCTTGAGGCTTGTGCATTTTTTGTTTACGAGAAGATACCTGATTCACGCTGAAGCACAAGCTTTTCAAGCCAAGCGGCGCCCGGAGGCCATCTTGCCAATATCGCCTTTGAAAGCCAACACATCGACACTCCGTTCCGTCATGACGGGTGCCCTGGCCGCTGGTGGCAGCGCGGCGCTGGGATACGCTCTTGCCTCGGCCATCCGCCTGCACCGCATTTCGGACAGTTTTCACGTTTCCTATAGTGACTCGAAACTGCCCATGCTCGTGGAATCTGACGGCTACTTCCATCTTTGGCGCGCCAAGGCGCTCCTGGCCAGCCAGGCGCTCTGGACCTCAGAACCGCCGGTAAGCGTTCTCGCGGCGTTCATGAGCGCCTTGACCGATTCCCCCGTCGAACTCGTGGCCTACTGGATCCCGGCGTTCTTCGGCATCGCGGCCGGAATCTGGTGCTGGGCCTGGGGACGGCTCTTGGGAGCCCCCAAACGCTATTGCGCGCTGGCGGCCCTGGCCGGAGCCCTGGTTCCCGCATGGTTCGACCGCTGCTGTCCCGGCTGGTTCGACACCGATCCCGGCATCGCCTTCTTCTGGCTGGGCGGCCTGTTCGCCACCGCCCGCATGTCCTTGGCTCCAGGTCGCCCCGCCGCTGCACACACGCTGCTCATGGCCGTTTGCAGCGCCCTGCTGGCCTGGTGGTGGAAGCCTGGCCTAGCCATGGTCTCGTTTTTCCTCATCCTTTGGGGGGCCACCTTCCCACTGGCCCACGAAAACACTTGGCGCAACATCCGAATCGCCACCGCTCTCGGCGTTCTCGCCATCCCGACCGCCCTTTTGCTGCTTCCCAACACTGCACTGCCCGAAGGATTGGGCGCGTACCGCGATTACATGCTCGTGCACGCCAAGATGGTCCTTGGCCGCACCAACGATGCCGCCCTGCTCTCCATCGACGAACTGGCGCCCCTGACGCCCTTGGAACTGCTGCGCGAACTGGGCGGCAACGCGGTCTCCGGCGCATGTTCCCTGGCTGCGGCAGGGCTGCTGTTCCTGCGTTCACCCCGCCCGGCGTTGTTCCTGCTGCCCGCACTGGGAGCGGCGGCGCTTGCCCTGATCGCCCAACGCTTCGTGTTCCTCGCGGCCCTTCCCGCAGCCCTCGGCATTGGCCTGCTGCCCTGGCTGGTCGCTGAAGGACTGCGCTCGCGCCGCTTCCAGGCACTCTTCGCCAAGCCCCGTCTTGTTGTGGGCCTGGCCTGGGGCGCAAGCGCGGCCATGGTCGCAAGCCTCGTCTACGCGCAGACCACGAACGAACTGCGCTTCTCCTTTCAGGAGCCCCAGGACCGCATCGCCCTGACGCTCAAGCGCATCGCCCCCCCTGACGCCCGTCTTTGGAACTGGTGGGACGATGGGTACTTCCTGGCCGCCCGCAGCGGCCTCACGCCCCTGTTCCACGGCGGCAGCCAGACCGCGCGCATGGGGTACATCGCCGCGCGGCCGCTGGTCTCGGACAACCCGCTGCTGGCCCGGCGCTGGATCCGCCTCTTCGCCCTGCGCGGAGAGCAGACCCTGGCCCCGCTCGCAGCCGCCTGGGGCGGAGAAGAGGCCGCATGGGACGGCCTTGAAAAGGTTCTCTCCAATCCGGACATGGCCGCGGCCCTCTCCGAAATGCCCCGACTGGCGCAAGGCATCGACTGGTTCATCCCGCAGGGACGCGTGTTTTTGTACTTGCCGCAGCGCTTCCTGCGCCTGTCCATGTGGTGGATCGGCATGGGCAAATCGCGTCATCACGATGTGGCGGCGTTCAAGCCGCACATCGACAGCTTCCGCCGTTCGAGCTTCCGCTTCGACCCGCTCCGCAAGCGGGTGGAACTGCCGCCGGAGGTGCTGGCCAAAGGCTACACGGACTTCGGCGGCGTATTCGTCACCTCGCGCGCTCCGCTGGTCGAGCCCTTTGGCGGTGGCGTGCCCGGTCCCTACATCGTCACCTCGGAACTTTCGCCCTGGCTGTACATTGTGGACGAAAGCGCCATCCGCTCCATCGGCTTCCGCCTGCTTGCGCCAAGCGGCGCGCCGCTGCCCGGCTTTGCCCCGGTGGTGGCGAACCACGCCTACGGCGGCCTTTGGGAGGTGCTGCCATGACGCCTGGCGCGCCACTCCGTCCGGGAGCGCCCCCGCAGACCATGGTCATCATCCCGGCCTTGGACGAGCAGGCCACCATCGCCACCATCGTCTCCGCGGTTCTCGCCCAGGGACTCCCGGTCGTTGTGGTGAACGATGCAAGCACGGACCGCACCGCGGAAGCCGCGCGCGCCGCCGGGGCCGTGGTGCTGGACCTGCCCTGCCGCCTCGGAGCCTGGGGGGCCGCACAGGCGGGAATGCTCCACGCGTTGCGCTCGGGCTGCCGCCATGTGGTCACCATCGATGGCGACGGCCAGCACCCCCCCGACGACATACGTTCGCTGCTCGCCCCGATCCTTTCAAACGAGGCGGACATCGTCATCGGGTCATGCACTGCGCGGGCCAGCGCCGCCAGGCGTCTGGCCTGGAGGCTTTTCCAGCTTCTTTCGGGCCTTTCCTTGAACGACATCACCTCCGGATTCCGGGCCTACAACCTCCCCGCCACGCGGGCCATGCTCTCGGCCGAGGCCACCCTGGCCGACTACCAGGACCTGGGAATCCTGCTCCTGGCGCGCCGACGCCACTATCGCATCCGCGAGTCGCCCGTGGCCATGTGCGCCCGCGCGGTCGGCAAATCCCACATCTTTTCGTCGTGGTTGAAAGTGGCCCGGTACATGGTGTACACCGTAACCATAGCATGTACGCGCCGCTGAAGGATCCGCCTGTTTCCCCCTCTTCCGAGGCGCGACCGTCCGGACGATGCCGCGCCCCAAACAGACAAGGAATGCAATGACGCAGCAATTGACGGGAATATACTGGCTCACCGGGCTTTCCGGCGCGGGCAAGACCACGCTGACTCTTGGCGCGGCGGACCTGCTGCGCGCGCAGGGACACCCCTGCCTTGTGCTGGACGGCGACATCATGCGCGCAGGCCTGAGTTCCGACCTCGGCTTCAGCCCGGAGGACCGGCGGGAGAACCTGCGCCGGGCCGGCGAGGTGGCCAGGCTGGTGGCCCAGCAGGGCCAGGTGTGCCTGTGCGCCTTCATCACGCCCTATCAGGCCACGCGCAACGCCCTGCGCCAGCGGCTGGGCCCGCTGTACCGCGAAATATTCGTCAGCTGCCCGCTGGAGTCCTGCGTTAGCCGCGACCCGAAAGGCAATTACGCCAGGGCGCGCCGGGAGGGCCGCACGGACTACACCGGCATCGGGGCCCCGTACGAAACCCCGGACGCGCCGGACGTGCGGGTTGAAACCAACACGAGCGGCATCGACGACTGCGTGCGGACAATCGTCCAATTCATATACGATTCGCAACCGCCGCGCCAGGGAGACCGATAAGGTGTTCGTCAGCTACCGCATCACCGCCTGCGTCATCGCGCTCTTCACCGGGGCGGTGATCTTCCGTCTGGTGCGGCGCAACCTGCTGCACGGCAGCTATGCCGCGTGGTGGCTGGCAGCCGGACTGTTCGCCGTGCTGGTCGGCGTCTTCCCCTCCGGCTTCGACAGACTCGGCCACGCCTTGGGCGTGAACTATCCGCCCATCCTGTTCATCGTGCTGGCGCTCGCCGCCTTCGCCGTGCGGATGCTCATCTCCGACATGGAGCGCACCCGCATGGAATTGACCCAGCGCAGGCTGGTGCAGCGCTATGCCCACATATCCCTGCGCCTGCGCGCCATTGAACGGGAACTGCTTGCACACGGCATGAGCCTGCCCCGGCATTGCCGCGACACAGCGGACGACGCCCCGGTGGACGACGCTCCCGGGCCGGACGGACAGGCCGGGCCGCCCTCCTCTTAAAGGCGGCACGGCGGATGCGCATCCTCCACCTCGGCAAGTTCCACCCGCCCCACACCGGCGGCATGGAGCGTTTCCTGGGGCAACTGGCCCAGGCGCAGGCGAAGGAAGGCGACGAAGTCCTGGTGCTCGCCCACGGATCGGAGCACGGCGGCGAGAGCCCCTGCGTCCAGGTCCACCGCGCGCGCGTGGCCTTCTCGGTCGGAGGCTACGCCCCCGTCGCTCCTGCTCTGCCGTTTCTGTATGTCCAGGCCCTGCGGCGATTCCGGCCCCATGTGGTCCATGTGCACGCGCCCAACGGCGCGGCCCTGTGGCCCGCGCTCCTGCGGGGCGGGGGCGGCCCGCCTGTGGTGTTGCACTGGCACGCGGACGTAGCCTTCCCCCCGGACCACGAGCCCTCCCCATTGATCATGGCCTGCTGGCGCAGGCTGGAGGCCCTGGCCCTGCGCCGCGCCCACGCCGTCATCGCCACTTCGCGCGCCTATCTGGACGCCAGCCCGCAGCTCGCCGCACTTGGCGGCGCCTGCCGCGTGGTTCCCCTGGGCCTAGAGGAACCCGCGCCCGCGAAAACGCTCCTCCCGGACCACCCCGCCACGCGTTTTCTGGACTCCTGCACCGGCCTGCGCGTGCTGGCCGTTGGCCGTCTGGCCCACTACAAGGGCTTCAATGTGCTGCTTGAGGCCCTGCGCGCGGTTCCGGACGCCCGCCTCTGCCTTGTGGGCAACGGCGAGGAGCGCTCCAGGCTCACGGCCTTGGCGAATCTGCCGGAACTGCGCGATCGGGCGCTGCTCGCCGGAGCCGTGTCGGACGATGTCCTCGACGCCTGCTACCGGGCCAGCCATGTCCTCTGTCTGCCCTCGCTCTCCCGCAGCGAGGCCTTCGGCATGGTGCTGCTTGAGGCCATGGCGCGCCAAGTGGCCTGCCTGGCTGCGCAGGTTCCGGGAAGCGGCATGGCCGAGGTGCTGGACCAGGGCCGCGCCGGGCTGCTGGTTGGGCCGGGCTCCGTTTCCGAACTCGCCCATGCGCTGCGCCAGTTGGCCGAAAACGAACCATTGCGGCTGCGGCTGGCGCGGGCAGGACGCGAACGCTTTGCCGCGCGTTACGCCATGGGTCGCATCGCGGCTCAGCTGCGCACCCTGTACGAAGAGCTCTTGGCCGCGGAACGATGAACACAACGGAGGTTCCATGACTGGCGCCCCATGGCGCGCGTTGAGCGCCCTTGCCGCAATCCTGTGCCTCGGCCTGCTGGTCGGCGCCTGCTCCAGCCGCCACCAGCAAGCCGACGAGCTGGCCCGCTCCGGAAAATTCCAACCGCGTCGCTTCGACACCACAAATTTCGTGCTCATGGGCTGGGAGCGCCAGGGGCAGGGCGACACGCTCTGCGTCTACATCGAGGGCGACGGCCTGGCATGGCGGCGACGCAACCGGCCGTCCATGGACCCCACGCCCAGCAATCCCGTGGGCCTGCGCCTGGCCATGGCCGATGCCACCACCGCCCCGGTGCTGTACCTGGGCCGCCCCTGCCAGTACACCCAGGACGCCGACCGCCGTGGCTGCTCGGTGGAGCTGTGGACCAGCGACCGCTTTTCCGAACGCGCCGTGGAGGCCCTGGACGCAGCCGTGACCCAGGCGAAACGCCGCCATGGGGCCACGTCCATCGCCCTGCACGGATACTCCGGCGGCGGAGCCATGGCCGCGCTGCTGGCCGAACGGCGGCAGGACGTGACCTTTCTGGCCACGGTCGCGGGTAACCTTGACCCCGACCTGTGGACCCGCCTGCATGGCGACTCGCCCCTCACCGGCTCCCTGAACCCCGTGGACAAGGCCCAGGCCACCAGAAACATCCCGCAACTGCATGTCATCGGCGGCATGGACACGGTGATCCAGCCGGTCATCCTGGACTCCTGGTCGGAACGCACCCACGGCGCGCGCATCACGCGCATCCGCGTGCAGGAGGCCGGGCACGAAGGCCCCTGGGAAGCCCTCTGGCCCGGCTTCGTCAAAAAGGCGCGGGGCTTCTAGGCCACCAGGGCGAGAGCGGCAAACCGTCTTTCCCCGCAGAGCGACAAGCCCGCCCAATGCGGCGGGGCGAGGCTGAGGTCCGCTGGGCGATGCGGGCTCGCTTCCCGCACGGGCGGCCCGCTCCCCGTTTCCACCCGCCGCATTCCGGGCCGGTGCGCCTTAAGGCTACCGCCCCTCCCCCCTGCTGCGGATTCCTCCCGCCTGCTCCTCATCCTATCACGTCAATTTTTCGTCCTCCCCGGTTAGACCGGCCGCCCCGGCTCCTCCTACTGTGCCCCATCGCGGTTTCGACCGCCCCCCCCGACGCACAGGAGAAGCACATGCGCGACACCACACAACACCCCTTCGCGGCTGCCGCCCTGGCCGCGTGCCTTGCCCTCGCGACCGGAAGCGCCCAGGCGGGCGAACCTCAGCCCTTCACCATAGAGACCGTGAAGGTCACTGCGGAGAAATGCGAGCAGGACACCCAGAAGATCCCGGCCAGCGTCACCGCCTACACGGCAGAACAGGCTGCGGACCTGGGAATAGGAGACACCCAAAGCCTTTTCGCCGCCACCCCGAACCTGTTCATGGCCAAGTCCGGCCCCAAGGCTTCCCTCGGCAGCTACGGCTCCATCCGGGGCGTGGGCTTCATGCACGGCACCTCGCCGTCCTTCGGCTTCTACGTGGATGACGTGTATTACTCCAACTTCGACGTTGCCCTTTTCGACCTGGAGCGCGTCGAAGTGCTCAAAGGCCCCCAGGGCACCCTGTACGGGCGCAATGCGGAGGCCGGGGTCATCAACGTGGTCACCAGGAAGCCCGGTCCGGACTGGGAATCCCGGCTGGAGGCCGGATATGCAAGCAACGCCGCGCGCAGCCTCTCCGGCGCGCTGGGCGGCGCGGTGATCAAGGACGTGCTCACCATGCGCCTGTCCGGACGCTACGAAGCCTCGGACGGATACTTCAACAACGTCCACACGGGCAACTCCGACGCCAACCGCAACGAGGACTTCGACGGACGGCTGAGCATAGACTGGCAGCCCGATTCGCCCTGGCGCGTGCAATGGGTGGCGGAAGGCCAAAGCTACGAAGACAACTACGCCGAGTTCGCGCCCATGAGCTGGATCAAGGACAATCCGCACAAAGTCAGCTTGGACCACGACGGACGGGCGCGCAAGCACGCGGGAGGCGTGTCCATGCGGGCGGAGCGCGCCCTGGACGGAATGCGCCTGGTCTCCGTAAGCGCCCTGCGCGACGAGTCCACCCGCATGGTCCAGGACGGCGATTTCACCCCGGTGGACATCGCCTACAAGTATGCGGAGAAGGACGTGCTGCTGCTCAGCGAGGAGCTGCGCCTCTCCTCCGACGCCCCGGGGCCCTTCAAGTGGTTGGCCGGGCTTTACGCCTTCCACGAACAGGACGACCTGTCCACCTGGATGGAGCGGCACATGGGCGTGACCGGGACCTTCCACCAGCAAGGCGACACCGAGACCCTGGGCGCGGCGGCCTTCGGCCAGGGCAGCTACACCCTGTGGGACACACTCACCTTCACCCTGGGCCTGCGCTACGACCACGAGCGCAAGGAGTATGACTACCTGTGGCGCGGCGGGGCCTTCATGGGCATCGCCGACAGAAGCGGCGACACGGACAAGGCCTTCAACTCCTGGTCGCCCAAGCTGGCCGTGGACTACCGCCTCACCGACGACGTGCTCGCCTATGCCGGGGTCTCGCGCGGGTTCAAGAGCGGCGGCTTCAACCTCAAGGCCGACCCCGGCTCGGCCTACGACGCCGAATACAGCTGGAACTACGAAACCGGCATCAAGAGCGACTGGCTGGACAAGCGCCTGCAGGCCAATCTGGCCCTGTTCATCATCAAGCGCAGCGACCAGCAGGTGGAGATCCCCAGCTACCCGAACTTCACCATCGTCAACGCGGCCTCGTCCACCAGCAAGGGCGTGGAACTGGAACTCAAGGCCAGGCCTCTGCCCGGACTCGACATCACCGGCGGCTTCGGCTGGGTGCACGCCACCTTCGACAGCTTCAACTATGCTGGCGCGGATTACTCCGGCAAACGCAACCCCAGCGTGCCCGGCTACACGGCCATGCTCGCGGCCACCTGGCGCTTCCAGAACGGTTTGCTTCTTGGCGCGGACTACCGGCGCACAGGCCGACAGTACTTCGACCTCGCCAACACCCGCGCCCAGGGCGAATACCAGACCGTTGGCGCGCGCGTCGGCTACGAGGCCGAGGGCTACGAGGCCACGCTCTGGGTGCGCAACCTCTTCAACGCCAACTACGCCACCCGCGCCTTCCAGAGCGGCAACGCCTGGTACGCCCGCGCGGGCGAGCCGCTCACCTGCGGCCTCACCGTAGGACTGCGCTTCTAGCGGCGGCCAAGGAGACACGCAATGGACATGAGTCTTGGACTGGATATCGGGGCCTATGCCGTCAAACTGTGCGTTCTGGACCAAAACGGCGCGGCGCGCATGGAACGCTACGCCCCCCATCACGGGCGGCTGACCGAAACCACGGCGCTCTTGGCGCGCCAGGCCCTGGAAGCCTTCGGCGCCGAGGCGCTGGCCCGGGGCGCGCTGACCGGCGCGGGAGCACAGACGTTGAAGGACTGCGCGCCTTGGGTGGACGACATGGCCGCCCTGGCCGAGGGCGCGGCGCGTCTGGCCCCGCAGTGCTCCTGCGTGGCGGCCATCGGCGCGCAAAGCGCCGTGTTCCTCACGGGCGTGGACCAGCGGAACCGTTCTCGGCTGCGCTTCTCGTTGAATTCCTCCTGCGCGGCCGGAACCGGCTCGTTCCTGGACGAGCAGGCCTCGCGCATCGGCATCGCCATTGAGGACTACGGCGAGCGCGCCATGGCGGCGCGCAGCTTCCCCCGCATCGCCGGGCGGTGCAGCGTCTTCGCCAAGACGGACATCACCCACCACCAGCAGGAAGGAACCCCCGTGGAAGAGGTGCTGTTGGGACTGGCCCACGCCGTGGCGCGGAACTACCGCACCTCGGTGCTGCGCAAACTGCCCATGGAGGCTCCGCTGTTCTTCTCCGGCGGGGTGGCCCGCAACCGGGCCGTGGCCCACGCCCTGCGCGAGCAACTGGGCCTCGCGCAGGAAGACTTCGTCACCGGGCCCCGCGCGCCGCTGGCCAGCGCCCTGGGCGCGGCCGCCCTCGCCCAGAAGCGGAGGCTGTCCCTGGACATGCGCAAGCTGCTGGAGGCCCTGCGGGAGCAGCGGGAAACGCGGGCCTCGGACGGCGCGGTCCTGCCGCCCCTGGCCGATTTCGGCCAAGGCGACGCCGACGGTCGCCACGAAATTCACGCTCGCGACGGATTCACGCCGCTCAAGGCCTACCTTGGCGTGGACGTGGGCAGCACCAGCACCAACCTGGTGCTGCTCGATGCGACGGGCGCGGTGCTCGACCTGCGCTACCTGCGCACCCTGGGCGACCCGGAACGCGCCGTGCGCACGGGCCTGGCCCAGTTCGAGGCCGCGCACCCGGTCGGCATCGAGGTGCTGGGCGTGGGCGTCACCGGCTCCGGGCGCATCCTCATTGGCCGCCTGCTCGGCGCGGACGTGGTCCGCGACGAGATCACCGCACAGGCGCGGGCGGCAAGCGCCCTGGCCCCCGGCGTGGACACCGTGTTCGAGATCGGCGGGCAGGACTCCAAGTTCATCGCCCTGGACCAGGGCCGCGTGTCCGACTTCCAGATGAACAAGGTCTGCGCCGCGGGAACGGGCTCGTTCCTGGAGGAGCAAGCCAAGAAGCTGGGCATCGGCCTGGAGGACCTGGCCGGACTGGCGCTGGCCTCCAGAACCCCGGAGGACCTGGGCGAACGCTGCACGGTGTTCATGGAGGCGCGCGTGGCCAGCCGACGCTCACAGGGGGCGCGGCTGGAGGACATCGCGGCCGGGCTGTGCTACGCCGTGGCGCGGAACTACCTGAACCGCGTCGCCGCTGGGCGGGGCGGCGAGGGACCGGCGTTGCTGCAGGGTGGCCTGGCCTACAACCAGGGGGTGGTGAACGCCTTCCGCGCCCTCACGGGCCGCAAGGTCGTGGTGCCGCACTACTTCAGCGTTTCCGGGGCGCTGGGCGCCGCCATGCTGGCCCGGGAGGAAATGGCCCCGGGACCCTCGCTGTTCCGGGGCTTCCGGCCCGCCGCAAGCGGTCAGGGCCAGGCGGAAAACAGCGCCTCCGGCCATGCCGACGCCTTCACCCGCGACATCGCGGAGCTGGTCTTCGGCACGGAGCGGCCGCGCCCACGGGCCGGCGCCTTCACCGTGGGCGTGCCCCGCGCCCTGTTCGCCTTCGGCATGTTTCCCATGTTTTCAGGCTTCTTCGAGGAACTCGGCTGCGCGCTGCGGCTCTCGGAGCCAAGCTCCGAACGCACCGTGGCCCTGGCCCAGGAATACGCGCTGGACGAGACATGCTACCCGGTGAAGCTGGTCAACGGCCATGCCGCGGAATTGCTGGAAAGCGGGGTCGACGCCCTGTTCTTCCCGGACCTGCACAGCGTCCATCATCCCGGCGCAAGCGCACGCCGGAGCTTCGGCTGCGCATACATGCAGCAGGCCTTCCGCATGGTGGAGCAGGCCATGTCCCTGCGGCGGCGCGGGGTGCGCCTGCTGGCTCCGCGCATCGCCTTCAGCCTGGGAGGAGGCTTCCTGCGCTCGGAGTTCATCACCATGGGCCGACAGCTTGGCTTCGAAGACGGACGCGCCGCACAGGCGCTCGGCGCGGCCATGGCCGCCCATGAGGACTTCCAGGTCCGCATGGCCAAACGCCGTGACGACGTGCTTGCCGGACTGGACCCAGGTCGGCGCACTTTTGTTCTTATTTCGAAAATTTACGGCGTCGCCGACCCACTGCTCAACCTCGGAATACCTGCCCTGCTCGCCGAGGCCGGAGAGCAGGTGCTGCCCTTCCACATGCTTCCCGGCGCCGACATGGCTGCCGCCCACCCGAACATGTACTGGCCCTTTGGCCAGCACATCCTGGAGGCCGCCGCGACCTGCGCGCGCCGACCCGACCTCCACGCCGTGCTGCTCACTCACCACGGTTGCGGCCCGGACTCCATCCTCGGACGCTATGTGCGCGCCATCATGGGCGACAAGCCCTATCTGGCCGTGGAGGTGGACGAGCACCGCTCCGTCGTCGGCGTGCAGACACGGGTGGAGGCCTTCCTGAACAGCGTGCGCACACGGCCAGCTGCGGCAATCCGGGCCGTTTCGACCAATAGGCCGCACCACGCGGACCTTCCGCCGCTCATGCCGCGCGCTTTGGCCGACCTGCCATCCGGCGCGGAGTTGCTGCTTCCAAACCTGCCGCCTTACTCCCGCATCGGGCAGGCCCTGCTGACCGCAAAGGGCCGCGCCTGCCGCCTGCTGCCGGAGACCGATGCCCGAAGCCTGTCCAGGGGGCGCGCCCACACCGTCACCAACGAATCGCCCGCCCTGGCCGCCCTGCTGGGCGACGTGCTCTGCGCCTTGAACGAACGCCCGCGAGGCGCGGACGGAGCCGCCGTGCTGTTCCCCCAATGCGAGGGCGCGGAGACCGACGGCCAGTTCAGCCGCTTCCTGCGCATCGCGCTCGACGCCGAAGGAATGGACGCAGTCGCGGTGTTCTCACCGTATCTGGAGGACCTGGCCTTTCCCTCTGCGCAAGCGGCGCTGGAGCTCTTCCTGTGCCTGCTGGCCGGAGATCTGGTGCTCGCGGCCCCTCCCGCACGGCGCGAAGCCTTCCTGGAACGCATCTGCGCAGCAGCGGAAAGCGGCCGACTGGATGAGGGGCTGCTCCTGGCTCTATCCGGCGAGATCGCCAAAACCCAGAGTGGAGAACCCGAACTGACGCTCTTCGCCGTCGGCGAGCCGCTGGCGCTATTCAACGGCCGCCTGCATGACGACATCCTGGCCCGCGCGGAAGCCGCTGGCGCGCGCGTGTTGCGCGCACCGCTCAGCGAGGCGCTCTGGTCGTTCTGGACCCAAGCCATGGGCATGGAAGGACGGCAGGACGCGCCGCTGGAGGTGCTGGACGAGATGCGGCGCATCCACGCCGCCGTGGCCGCCCCCTTTGGTGACGCAGGGCCGTTCCTGAAGGACCTGGACGCCCTGCCCGCCGTGGAGGACGCCGAAATCGGGTTGTACTCCGGCGCATTCGGCCGCTACCGCGCCGCGCGCGCGGCCCTTCCCGGCGCCGCGGCCCAGGCCGTCGTGGCCGTGTCCAGCATGTACGAAAACACCGGGATGACGCTGGACATCCTCGGAAGGGGCGAAGGCGGCCAGGACCGTCCGCCGGTGCTGCATCTGGCCTTCGACGGCCAGGGCGATGCGGCCGCGAACCTCAAGCTCTCCGCATTTCTCAACACCATCGTCGCAGGGAGATCCAGCACATGAGCACACAGACGCACTGCCGCAACAATTCCAAGACCCCTGGCAGAGGACCCACCAGTTTCTGGCTGCAAGACCCGGAGCATCTCTTTGCGGAGCTCGACCTCCGGCCCGGACAAACCGTCCTCGACCTCGGCTGCGGGGCTGGCGAATATGCCTTGCGCGCCGCCCTTCTTGTGGGCCCGGCCGGGCGCGTTCTGGCGGCGGACCTCCACCGCCCCTACGCCGAGGACGTGGCGGCACGGGCGCTGGAGCAGGGCCTCGCCAACGTGGAGCCCCTGGCCTGCGACATGGCCCGCGACGCGCTCCCTGTGCCCGATGGCTGCGTGGACCTTTGCCTGGTGTCCACGGTGCTGCACGGCCTGACCCTGGGACGCTCGGCGCTGGCCTTCGCCGAGGTGCGGCGCGTGCTCGCCCCCGGCGGAAGGCTGGCCGTGCTGGAGATGCAGAAGCGGGAGATGCCCTTCGGTCCTCCCGTGGAACGGCGCATCGCCCCCGAGGAACTGCGCGCGCACGCGGAATCGCTGGATTTTTCCTGTGTGGGCGTACGGGATTTCGAATACAGCTACCTCATGGTCTTGCGCCCGGCTGTCACGCCGCTTCACCGGCAGGACGCCGACCACGAGGAATAGACGAGGCGGCGGCGCAAGACGCGCAGGGGCGAAGCAGACAACACGGCTTCGGCGGCGGACGAAACCAGTCCGCGCCGCGTCACGAATGCCCCGCCCGCTCCTGTGCGGGGCCTGGTCCGGAGAGCAGGGCCAGGCCTTTGCGCCGCGCCGCCGCATGAAGCGCCTCCGCAAGGCGCCAGCCGACCACCATGAAGAGCCCCAGCACGCCGTACAAGGCGGCGAACCCCACACGATCGCCAAGCCCCCCGACAAACGGCCCCAGGACAATGGGCGGCAGGATGAACAGGCTGCCCAGAATGGCGACGCCGGTTCCGGAGCGACCGCCCTGGCACAGGCGCATGATCAGCGTATAGCCCCAGACGTTTGCGGCTCCCAGCAGGGCGTTGTCGCAGGCCAGCAGCCAGGCGGCCTGCACTGGCGAAGCCCGGCCGCCAAGGGCCAGCCATGCCGAGGCCGCGGTCAGGACAAGGCCGACGGCGCACAAAACGCGCATCAGGACGAGGCTGCCGCACCGCCGCAAGAACCAGCCCGCGGCAAAGGTGCAGCACAGTCCGGCCGGGTAGGCCCACTGCATGAGCACGCCGCCCATGACGGCGCTGCCGAGGCCCAGGTCGGACATGAGCGGCAGGCGCATCTGAAATCCGCTGAAGAGGAAGGCCGTTGGCAAAATGAGCACGGGCATGGCCCAGCGGACCTTGGGCAGCCGGAGCACGTCCGCCAGGCCGCAGACGTCCTCGCCCTGGGGCCGCTCCTGCGCGGCGCACACCGGCGGAATCTCCGGGGTCAGCAGCACGGGCAGGCTCAGCGCCAGCGTCACCACGGCCAGAAGCGCGCACACCGGCCCCCAGCCAAGACGAACATATAGGGTCAGCAGCAGCCCTCCCCCCAGCATCATGCCCACAAAACGCCCGGAAGCCTGGAGCGCAGCGCCCCAGCGCAGCTCTTCCGGCTTCAGGATGTCCGTGGCGTAGCCGTCCACGGCGATGTCGCCCGTGGCCATGGCCAGGTTGTAGGCCAACAGCAAAAGGAAGATTCCGGCGAATCCGGCCACGGGGTCAAGCCGCGCCGCGCAGGCCAGGGCAAGGGCCGCCAGCCACTGCATCGGCGCGATCCAGGACTTGCGGCGGCCCAGGGGGCCGGGCCGCAGCGATTCAAGGCGCGCGGCGTAAAACAGCTTGAGCACCCACGGCAGGTGCAGCAGGAACAGCAGCCCTATTTGCCTGAGCGATGCGCCCTGCTGCCGCAGCACCACCGGCATGGCGCCGAAGACGAAGCCCATGGGAATGGCCTGGGCAAGGTACAGCGACCCGATGAGCGCCAACCTGGCGATCAGGCGCGGCTGCCCGCCCAGGGCCTGGACCGGGGCGTCATGGAGATCCGGTGCGCTGACGGAAGAACGGTGCATGATGAAAACGCCTCCCCGCCCAGAGTTGAAGCGCGCCGCCATGCCTGGCGGGGCGATCCGGGGCGATAGGCAGTATACATGCCCTGCCGGACGAGACGATTCTGCCCAGGGAGGAAGGGATTTTGCTCCCGGAGCGTGGGCGGGAGATCAGCTGGCCACTGCCTGGGCAAGGACCTGGCCGGATGCCGCGGACGAGCGCCAGCCTCGCTGCTGGGCGCGGGAGTATTGCTTGGGCAGCACGCCGAAACGGCGACGGAACGCCGCGCTGAAATGGCTCAGATTGGTATAGCCGATCTCCCAGGCCACCTCGCTCACATTCATGCCGCCGGAATCGAAGAGCATCCTGGCCTTTTGCAGGCGGCACTCCTTGAGATACCCGTACAGGGTGGTCCCATAGAGCTGCTGGAACCCGGCCTGCAGCTTCTGCAGCCCAAGCCCCACTTGGCGGGAAAGTTCCGGAAGGCTCGGAGTATGCGCCACATCCGACACGAGGATGTCCCGCGCCTCGCGCACGGCGCGCAGATCACGGTGCCCAAGCGGGGCGCCCCGTCCCGGCGCGGCTCCGCCGCTCAGGCTGTTCAGCTGCATGGCCAAAAGCTCAAGGGCCTTGCCCTCCAGCATGAGACACGAGGCGCGGCCGCAACCGCCATGGCAAAACATCTGGTGCGCGGCGCCCAGCACGGCCGGATCCATAGGTGCGGTGCGCAGCAGGTCGCCGCAAGCCCCGCCTTCGAGCACGGGCCGAAGCTCCACCGGAACGGCCGAAAGGTCTCCGCGCAGGAGCGCGTGCAGGGCCTCTGGCGAAACGTGCAGGTGCAACAGGCGCAGACGCTCCCCGCGCGCTATCTCCGCCACGGCGCAATGAGGGCCCAGGTGCTTCAGGCCGCCTATCCCCGGCGCGGACCGGGCCAGCGCGAAGCCTGGACGCGCGCCTTTGAAGCGGGCCTCGAAACTGCCGGAAAGCACGAACCCGAAGTCGATGCGGTCGCTCGCGAACTCATGTTCGACGCGCATGTCCGCTCCGGTCTCGCACTCAAGCAGGCTGCACCACAACCCCGGCCGAAGCTCGATCTCCTCTGGCCGGGCCGCACGAGACTGTGCTCCTCCCGCCTTCTGCGCCCCACTGGGATTCGCCGCATCCTGTCGCATAGCCGCTCCAAACGAAATCAACATTCATTATCAATACAAGGCGTGTCATG
Source organism: Humidesulfovibrio mexicanus (assembly GCF_900188225.1). Lineage (NCBI taxonomy): Bacteria > Pseudomonadati > Thermodesulfobacteriota > Desulfovibrionia > Desulfovibrionales > Desulfovibrionaceae > Humidesulfovibrio > Humidesulfovibrio mexicanus. The sequence goes on from NZ_FZOC01000001.1 coordinate 592,233, forward strand.
CGCCCCTAACGGCCGCTTTGTCAAGCCGTCACCCTCTCGCTCTTCAGCGTCACGGTCGGCGTGGGAGGTTCCTCCGGGCGCGCAGAGGAAGGATGGCGCGCCCGGAGGACGGGAGGCATCAGACCCGGAACGCCTCCAGGGAGGCAAGCACTCCACTGGTGCGGTTGCGCACATCGTCCAGGTCGCGGTCGTCGGGACGGTTGCGGATATCGCCCAGACGGCCCGCCAGGTTGAGATCCTCCCGGTGGGCAAGCGCACCGGGCACGTGCCAGGGTTCAAGGGGCAGGTAGCCCAAGTGGCCAAGGAAGGAATCGAGCCATGCCGTGGCGGGCACGGCCTCGCGCACGCCGATGTGCGGACCGCCGTAGGTGCAGAAAGACAGGCCGAAGCGCCCGGGGGTCACGGGGGACGAGGGCAGAATCCCGCCTGCCGTGTTCACGCCCTTGAGGAATGCATGGACCCAATCCATGAGGCGCTTGGTGGGCAGCCAGTCGATGACCGGAGACCCCACGAAGATGAGCCCGTAGCCGAACAGGTCCAGGTCCTTGGCCTCGGACGCCTTGGCAAGATCCGCGCGGCCCCAGCGTTCCAGCACCACCTCGTGGATGGCTTGCGCCACCTTGCGCGTGTTGCCGCCGAGGGAATCATACAGAATGAGCGTGTTCACGAATGCCTCCGTGTCTGTGGTTGACCGGCCGCGCATGGCATCAGAAGCTGTAGCGCAGGCCGGTGTAAATGTTGCTGTCCTTCTTGTGCTGACCGAAACTGGTCCAGGAGTTGTCGCCGGAAAACAGGTTGGCCCCGGCCTCCACGCTCAGCCTGTCCGTGAAGCGGTAGCGCGCCTTGGGCCGCAGGTAGGCGTCGTGGTCCGAAGGCGACCAGCAGGCCTGAAGCGAGAGCTCAAGATCCTGGCCAAGCAGCAGTTGCGTCAATTGCACGGTGAGCACATGGCGAAACTCGTCGCGCGGGCGGCCGGAGGACAGGCTCTCCCGGTATCTGCCGTAGTCGAGCATCTGCTCCACATAGTACTGCACGCTGGCGTTCAGCTCGCGGGCCAGTTCCCAGGCATAGCCCACAAGGGTGCGCAATTCGGAATTGGCGACCGCCGGATCCCTGCCGCTTTCGTCCTGCGTGGACTGATACCAGGCGGTTTCCAGGTTCAGGATACCCGGCCCGAACGGTCCGCGCAGGCTGCCGCCGTAGACGTTGAGCCGGGGAAATATCTGGCGACCGGCCGTGTCCTGGCCGGAGGGCGTTTTCCAGAACCCCCAGTAGCCATAGAGCGCCAATTCCGCGGCGCCCCAGGTGCCGTGCAGCCGCGCCGCGGTCTCCCCATCGTCGAAGGCCCGGTTCGGCGCGCGAGAGTCCATGCGCGAAGCGTTGCCGCCCAGCGAACCCGTGGCGTCGTTCCAGTAGGACAGCCGTTCGCCGGTGACGAAGCGGTCCGGTGTGAACAACGGGGCATACGCCAAATCAAGGTTCCCCGCATCGCTGTACGCGCTCACCTTGACCCCGTCCGTGGGAGCCTTGAGGTACTCCGAATCCCGGCCGGTGTAGAAGGCAACCCAGTCCTTGGCGAACAGGTCGTTCAGGAACACCAGGTCGCCGGTGCCCCAGCTGAGCACTTGCCGACCGGCCTTCACGTCCAGGCGCTCCGAGACCCGCAAAGAGGCCCAGGCCTCGCGCAGGTCGCCCTCCACCCGATCGGTGACGCCGTCGTACCAGACATCGCCCTTGAGCTTGAACTGCGCGTGGTCCCCGTAAACGGCGGCCTCGCCCTGGACGCGCGTCTCGCTGATGGAGCTGCGGCGCTCCTGCGGGTTCCTCTGCAGCCGCGCACCCACGCGTTCCTCTACAAAGCCATGAAGCTCCACAAGGTCCAGCACCCCCGGAGCCGGGGGCGGAGCCTCCCCGAGGGAAGACTCCGCCGACACGGCGGCCAGGCTTGGGTTCTCGCAACGCGCGTCCGCAGGCCAAAGGGCAAGGACCAGCAGCACAGGCGTCACGCGGGCCGCGGCCCAGATGGCGTGCCCAAGGCGTTTCACCGCAAGAACTCGCTTGGTGCGCGGCGCAGGCACCGCTCGGTGAACAGGTCGTCCGACGGCTTCTGGTTGTACCGCACGCGGCTGATGACCATCTCGGTGCTGCCGCCGCTGTCCAGGTCGTTGACGCGCGAGCGCACCGCAGTGGCGTAGGTCGGCTGCCCGGCCTCCCCGGAGGGGATCTTCTCCACGGCCAGGGTCTCGGCCACGCGGTACACCCTGCCCGCGCGATGGTATTCCAGCTTCATGGGCAGGAAGGTCTCCTTGTCGATGTGGGCGACGTAGTGGCTGAATTCCACCGAACGGGGGTTCTTGGGCGTGTTCTTGACGATGTAGTGGCGGTCCGTGGCGCCCACCAACTCATGAATGTCCTCGTCGATGTTCCTGCCGGAGATGTCCTCGTAGAGGAAATCCGAGCCGACGAAGCTGGTGCGCTTGTCGCTGGCGGCGATGCGCTTCACGAGGTCCAGGCTGGGCAAATACATCCAGCGGTCGTCGTCCTGCGCGCCCGGACCGTGCTTGTGGACCATGAACACCATGCGCCGCACATCCGCAGGCTCCAGAAAGCACACGAAGTACTTCTGGGCCTGGTCCTTGGCGTCGCCGTTCTTGCGGATCATGTTGAAACGACGGGTGCGCACGCGCCCCTGCTTGTCCGTTATGGTCATGGTCACCGCGCCGCGCATGTCCGCGCCCTGGTACAGCGCGGCATGGTTCGACCGCGCGACGATGCCCTGGACATCGAGGGAAGACTTGGCCTCCCCGCAAAAGCCCGTTGCGACCAGCAGTCCGAAAAGGACCAGGAAAAGCCCCGCTATGGTCTTCATTTGTCGTCTCCTTGCGCGGAGTCGGCCGCGCGCTGTTCGGAATGCCGGAGCGCAGTCTCCCCCGCTGGTGCGGCGGAGGGGAACAGCCTGCGCTCCCCAAGGGTGATGATGGCCGGGAGCACCACAAGCGTGGACAGGCCGGAAAGCACGAGAATGGAGAACATGAGCAGGCCCGTTGTCTTGTAGGGCACCAGACGGGCCACAAGCATGGGCAGGAAGCCGAAGGCCACGATGACCACGTTGCGGCCGATGGCCCGGGCCGGTTCGGCGAACATGGCCGGGGCCGTGGCCCGCCAGGAGCCCGTTTCGCGGGTGAGCTGCCGCGCGCGCTCCAGGAAGTGGATGGCGAAGTCCACGGCTATGCCCAGGGAAATGGCCCCGAGCACCGCGACGGGCATGTCGTAGTCCAGGCCCAGCACCCCCAGCGCTCCATAGATGGCCAGAATGGTCAGGCTCAAGGGCACGAGGCTGAGCAGCCCCCAGCTCACCGAGCGGAACAGGACCACCATGAGCCCCAGCACCAGGGCGAAGCTGCCCGCGAGCGACCACAACATGCCGTGGAACATCTTGTCCTGGAACACGCTGTTCACGTAATGCAGCCCCGCCCACTGGGCCGAAAGCGGCACCGGGGGAGGAGTGACGCGCATGTAGTCCGAAACGGCGCGCACGGCCGCCTCGGTGCGCAGGCTGTCGCCGCTGGTGAACTGCATGATGACGTTGGCGGAGTCGAATTCCGGCGTCACATAGTGCCAGATGTCGCCCGGCCTGTGCCCCTGCTGGTACTGCATGACGCATTCGCCCACGGCCTGCGCGCTGTCGGGCACGCGGCGGCTTTCCTCGCGTCCGTCCACCAGCTCCTGGCGCACCTTGGCGACGATGTCGGCCAGGGACGTGCTTTTGCCGATGAGCCCTTCGCGCTCCAGATGGCGCTGCATGGCCTCCATGTAGCGCAGCACCTCGGGACGCTTGAAGGCCCGCGAGGTCTCCCGCTCCAGGTCGATGGCGGCCCGAAGCTCGTCATAGGCCACCGCGGCCTGTCCGGAAGCCGCCGCGCCCAGCGCCTCGGCCTCGGCCGCTGCGCGGGAGAACAACTCATCCGTGCTGGCCGCCTTGGCGGCAACGGCCTCCACGCGCACGGCCAGGGTCCGGGCGCAGTCCTGCGCAAGTTGGCCGCCGTCGGGAATTTCCCGCGCAGCCTGTTCCAGCCGATGGGTCAGGCGCTCCACATCGGTGTTCGAAGGCGCTTGCGGCGCGGCGGTGAGCACCAGGGAGGCGGAGTACACCCCGCCGAAGTGGCTGTTGATGGCGGTGTCGGCCTCGCGGATGGGGTGGCCCGTGGCGAAGCGCTTGGCGTAGTTGTCGTTCACCCGCACCTGGGACACGCCCCAGGCCGAACCCAGCATGACAAGCGCGCACAGCGCCAGCACCAGCCTGGGCCTGCGGCAGGCCAGGGCCCCCATGCGCGCCAGGGGACCGGCCAGGCGCGAGGGCTTCTGGGCCTGGCGGGCCGCATGTCCGAACCGTGACAAAATCCTGTCTGGCAGCAGCATGATGTAGGCCGGAACAAAGATGATGGTCACCAGCCAGGCCACAAGCACGCCCACGCCCACGAAAACGCCGAACACGCGGGCCGGCGGAATTTCCGTGCTGACAAAGGAGAAGAATCCGGCCGCCGTGGTGAGCGAGGTGTAGAGCATGGGCATGAACAGGGTGCCCATGACCTCGCGCACGCTTTGGACGCGGCCCTTCTCAGGGGTGTACACCTCGTAAAACTCCGAGAGGAAATGAATGGAGTCGCAGAGCGAAATGGACATGAGGAAGACGGGCAGCATGGAGCTCAGGATGTGCACGGGGAAGCCCAGCCCCACCATGGCCCCGAAGGTGATGACCACGGCCGCCGTGGACACGATCATAGGCAACACCACGATGCTCCAGCGGCGGAACATGACGTAGAGCAGGCCGAAGAAGAGCACCATGGTCAGGGGGGTGGCCACAACCATCTCGCTGAACATCTCCACGCCGATGGCCCCCTCGGCCACGGGCAGGCCCGCAATGTGGTAGCGCTCAGAACCGCCGAATTCAGCGATCTTCTTCTGCAAATCCTCGTACACGCGGTAGCTCAGCAGCTTGTCCGTAAGGGGCAGATAGAGACACAACGCCTTGCCGTCACGCGAGACAAGCTGCCCCACCAGCAGCGGATTGGACAGCGCGCGTTCGCGCACGGCCAGCGCCTCCTCCCGCGTTTCCGGGGGGCCGGGCATAAGCCATTCAAAGGCGATGGACCCCGGCCCGTTCTGGCGCATGTGGTCCACCACGGAGGGGGCCACCATGTCCACCTCGATGACGCCCCCGCCGCGTCCGGGCTCGTCGGGATCGTCGTAGCGCAGCGTGGCGGCGTAGCGCGCCAGCTCGTACACGTGGCGCAGCGTTTCCGCATTGAACGCCCCGTCGGGATTCGCCTCGCAGGTCACGCCCACAAGGATGGTTTCACTCAGGTTGAAGCGCTTTTTGACTTCGTTGTGGAACACCCGGACAGGCTCGTCCGGCTCCAACAAGTTTTCTGGGTCCGTGTCCATGACCATGGACGGAAAGAAAGAGGCGCACACCGCCAGCAACGCCAGCAGTCCGGCCGCCACAAGCCTTGGTTTCAGCAGGCCCAGCGAGGTGAGCCAATCCCGGAGCGCATTCACGCATACCTCATTTAGTTAAGCAGATTAACCATTATGGCAAAAAAAGGGCGCGGCCTAAGGCCGCAACCGCCGGTCCAGCACATCGTCCAAGGCCTCCAACAACACGGAAACCGTGGAGATCTGGCCAAGAGAGAAAGCCTCCAGACGCTTGAGCAGCTCTTCCCGGTCCGCGCCGTGGAAGCGCTCATGGGCCTTCTGCACCTTTTCCCCAAGATCGGTAAGGCTCAGCTGGAACTCCTTGCCGCTGCGCGGAGACGGCTCCTTTCGCAGAAAGCCCTTGTCCACCAGGCGCGTCACGGTCTGCGACGCGGCGCTTTTGGTCACGCCGAAAAACTTCGCCAGCTCGGTGACGCTCATGTGCCCGCGCAGCCCCACAGCCTCCACGGCATGGGCCTCGCGCGTGGTCACTTCAAGCCCCTCCTCCACCGGAATGGGCATGTCCTCGATGCGGGCGTACTTGGCCGCAAAGCGCTGCAACTGGCGCACCGTGTTCAGAATGATCTCTTCCTTGCTTTCCATGGAGCCTCCCTGGCCTCGCCGTACGGCGTTCACGAGCCAACAAGTAAAGCAGCTTAACCATAGTGTCAAGCGCCGGTCACTCGTAAACAGCGAAAAACCACGGCGCCCTCTTCAGGGAATCGTTTTCTGCGATGGGAGGGCGAAGATAGCGGCAGCCTGATGCAAGCAGCCCCAGACAGCCTTGGGAACTTTTGCCGTTCCAGTCGCTTAATGCTTGGAGTCTTGAGAAGATTTTGGATCGTTCCCCGGTGCAACGGTATCGGAATCTCTCCACTTCCCGTCATGGCCCTGTATGCGGACCTCACCGCCTCCAAGATTGGACACGATAGCTTTGGCGCGTCTCTCGGCCTCCGTCTGGGTGCCAAAAACTCCGCTGGCGCGTTCAGCACCAGCCTTTTTCACTGCCCAATCTTCGCCATGCCGTACCACGTAGCGGTCGTTCCCACCCATGGCGCACCTCCTCTGGTTGGCGGAAGCCAACAGGAAACCGAAATCGACACAGACCGCACCCTACCGCCCGCAGTCGCACAGCCCCGAATACACGACCCTGTCCGAGTATTCGGCCTGCTTGCCCTTGTTCCAGCGGGAAACCGGCCGGTAATAGCCCACAATGCGGGTGAAGACCTCGGCCTCGGCCCCGCAGGTCGGACAGTGCTCGTGCTCTCCGGGGATGTAGCCATGGTCCTTGCACACGCTGAAGGTGGGCGTGATGGACAGAAACGGCAGCTTGGTGTTGCGGAAGCTCGTGACGATGAACTCGCGCAAGGAGGCCACATCGGCCACGGACTCGCCCAGGAAGGTGTGGAACACGGTGCCGCCGGTGTACAGCGGCTGGAGCTGGTCCTGGTGCTCCAGGCAGGCGAGCACGTCGTTGGAGTGGCCCACGGGCAGGCAGGTGGAGTTGGTGTAGTACGGGGTGGCGTCGCCGCTGGTGATGATGTCCGCGTAGAGGTTGCGGTCGATCTTGGCCAGGCGGTAGCTGGTGCCCTCGGCGGGGGTGGCTTCGAGGTTGTAGAGGTTCCCGGTCTCCTCCTGGAAACGGCTGGTGATGTCGCGCAGGCGGTTCAGGGTGCGCCGCATGAGGCGCATTCCGTTGTCGGTCTCGATGCCTTTGCCGATCAGGTTCAGGCAGGCCTCGTGCCCGCCCAGCAGCCCGATGGTGGAAAAGTGCCCGCGGAAGCCCTGCTTGAGGTAGCGCCGCGTCCAGGGGAACATGCCGCGCTCCAGGTTGCCGGTGATGAGCTTGCGCTTGAACTCCAGCGCGTCCTTGGCGAGGCTGGCGTACTCCTCCACCAGGGTCAAAAACTCGTCCTCGCCTTGGGAAAGGTAGGCCAGCTTGGGCAGGTTCAGCGTCACCACGCCGATGGAGCCGGTGAGGTCGCCCGCGCCGAAGAGCCCGCCCACCTTGTTCCGCAGCTCGCGCAGGTCCATCTTGAGGCGGCAGCACATGCTGCGCACGTCCTCGGGGGAAAGCTCGGAGTTGATGAAATTCTGGAAGTAGGGCGCGCCGTACTTGGCGGTGAGTTTGAGCAGCAGCTCGCCGATGCGCGACTTCCAGGGGAAGTCCTCGGTGACGTTGTAGGTGGGGATGGGGAAGGAGAAGATCTGGCCGGAGTAGTCGCCGTCGAGCATGACCTCAAGGAAGGCGCGATTGAACATCTCCATTTCCTCGGCGTATTCGCCGTAGGTGGAGTCCATGAGCTCGCCGCCGATGATGACGGCCTCGTTCGCAATATGTTTGGGCGGGGTCAGGTCCAAGGTGAGGTTGGTGAAGGGGCTCTGGCCGCCCCAGCGGCTGGTGGTGTTCAGGTTGAACACGAACTTCTGCACGGCCTGCCGCACCTTTTCATAGGAGAGGCCATCGTGCCGGATGAACGGCGCGAGGTAGGTGTCCACGTTGTTGAAGGCCTGGGCGCCGGCCCACTCGTTCTGCAGGGTGCCAAGAAAGTTCACCATCTGGCCCATGGCGGAGTCGAAGTGCCGGGCTGGTCCGGCGCAGGAGCGGCCCTCCAGGTTGAAGCCCTCCAGCAGCAGGTCGCGCAGGCTCCAGCCCGCGCAGTACCCGGCCAAACCGAAGGACAGGTCGTGGATGTGGAAGTAGCCGTGCTCATGGGCCAGGCGAATCTCCTCGGGATACTTCTCCAGGGCGTAGCGCGCCTGCACCGTGCCGGAGAGGTGCAGCATGAGGCCCTGGAAGCTGTGGCTCATGTTGGAGTTCTCGGCCACGCGCCAGTCGCTCTTGTCCAGGTACTCGTCGATGGTCTCCTTGATGTCGAGGAAGGCCTCCTGCTGATTGCGAAGCTGGCGGCGCTTCTCGCGGTACAGAATGTACTTGCGCGCCACGGAGAACTGGCGCGACTCCATAAGCACCAGTTCCACCATGTCCTGCACGTGCTCCTGCTCCGGAATGTCCACATCCTTGAGCTTGGCCTCCACCTTGTGGGCAAGGCGGCGGCCCAAAAGCGGGTCCTTGATGCCGCTGGCCGAAAGGGCCTTGAAAATGGCCTGGGCGATGCGGTCAGTGGACCAGGTTTCCAGGCGTCCGTCGCGCTTCAGAATCTGCGAGGGCATGTGGCCTCCTTGGCGGGATGTAGTCTTGCAGGGTCAGGGCGAAGCCGGGGGGCAGCAGGTCGCGCACGGTTTCGATGTCGGCGTCGTCGAGCAGAGGCACCTTGGTGGTGCGGAAAAAGAAGGCATCCGGGCGTTTCTCGGCCATGGCAAAGATGCGTGAGAGATTCCTGCGCGCGGCGACCTCGTCCACCGCGCCGCCGGTGAGGGCCGGATACTTGGCAAAAGGGCCTTTTACGTCCACGGCGAAGCGCTGCACCAGCCCCTCGGCCAGCATACACTCCACCACCTCGGGCAACATGCCGTTGGTGTCGAGCTTCACGGGCAGGCCGCTCTTGGCCAGTTCGTGCAGCACGGCCCCCACGCCCGGCACCGTGGTCGGTTCGCCGCCGCTGACCGTGATGCCCGCAAGCCAGCGCGCGCGGCGTGCCAGAAAAGAACGCAGAGCAGGCCGCTCCACCACGGGCAGGGTTTCCATGCTCCAGGCCAGGGCGCCGTTGTGGCAGGTGGGGCAGCGCAAGTTGCAGCCCCCAAGAAAAACTACGCAGCAGGGATGGCCGGGCCAGTCGCACAGACTGAGAGGGGTCAATCCCCGCACATGGTTCCAGGCGATGCTGTCGCTCATTCCCGGTGGTCTCCCCCTGCAAGTGGCGTTTGCCGCGGCCTCTGCACAGGCCCGCCCCAAGGCGACGGCACACAAGTGGAGACCCTACTGCAACAGGAGTTTTCTGTACAGGCGTTGCACGGCCTTCGGCCATCGCCACAAGCTATTTTCAGACTTTTTGACCGATTATTGTCAATGAGCAACAAAAATATCTATTTTTCCACAGGGAGAAAGCATTGCGTGGGCCGGAATACTCACATTTATTTCTAGACAAGGTGTAGAAGAAAATTCCCTGCCTCGCCTGCCCGGCGTTTTCGACATGCCGACCTGTCGGCAGGCTGGGAAAAACGCCTAAAAGCCGCGCGGGAACTCAGCTCGGTCCTCAACACCCCGGCCAATTCCCGCCACAAGCGCACGGGCCGCCCTGTCCCGGAGAGGAACAGAGCGGCCCGTCATGGCTGCCGCGTCGGAAAAAGACGCTCAGAGCGCCGCGTCCAGCAGCAGATTGTCGCGATGGATGGCCTCGGCAAAGGGTGCTTGGCCCAGGACTTCCGCAAGCTCTGCGCTCTTCCTGCCCATGATGCGGCGCATCTCGGCGGCGGAATAGTTGGACAGGCCCACGCCCACTGTGGCCCCGGCCTCGTCCTCAATGCGCACCAACGCGCCGCGCGCAAAGCGCCCCTCAACGGCGCGCACGCCGGCGGGCAACAGGCTCTTGCCCTTTTCGCGCAGGGCCTTGGCCGCGCCCACGTCCACCTGCACGCTGCCGGCCGGGGTGTCGTGGTAGGCCAGCCAGAACTTGCGGTGCGACACCGTGCGCGCCAGGGGCAGCACGAGCGTCCCCAGGGCCTCGCCCCGGAACACGCGGTCCAGGGGAATACCCTCGCGCCCGGAGACGATGAGCGTGGCCACGCCCAGTTGCGCGGCCCGGCGGGCGGCCCTCAGCTTGGAGTACATGCCCCCGGAGCCCACGCTGGTCTTGCCGTCGCACATGCCCTCGATATCCAGGGACTCCACGTCCTCAATGACCGGCAGACAGCAGGCGTCCGGGTGCTTGTCCGGATTCTTGTCGAACACGCCGCCCGCGCTGGTAAGGTTCACAAAAAGCTCCGCGCCCACCAGATCCACGATGAGGCTGGCCAGGGTATCGTTGTCGCCGAACTCCAGCTCGGCCACGGCCACTGTGTCGTTCTCGTTGATGACCGGGATGACGCCCCAGTCCAGCAGGCGGCGCATGGTGTTGCGCGCGTTCAAAAAGCGCTTGCGGCTCTTGAGGTCCTCCCGCGTGAGCAGGATCTGCGCCACGGTCTTGCCGAAGCGGCCGAACTCTTGGTCGTACTCGTGCATGAGGCGGCTCTGCCCGATGGCCGATGCGGCCTGGCGGGAGGGCAGTTCGGAAAAGTCTATGGACTCGGCCCCGGCCACGCTCTGGCGGATGCGCGTACGTCCGGCGGCCACCGCACCGGAGCTCACCAGCACCACCTTGAGGCCCCGGTCGTGCAGCATGGACAGCTGGTCCACCAGCCGCCCGATGGCGCGGGCGTCGAGCCCGGCTCCGCAGGTGAGCACCGCGCTGCCGACCTTCACCACCACTGTGCGCGCACGGGACAGGATGTCCGCACGCAGGCTCTCCGCCGCCCCGACCATCACTCCTCCTCGTCCTCGAAGCCCGCTGCTTCGCCCCAAGGCTCGGCGCCGAAATTCCGCGCCCCTTCGGCATCGGCCTGGTCCTCTTCAGCCCAGTCGACGGCGCCGGCGTCGCCCATGCGCCGCCACATCTCGTCCAGAAGCGCGGGCAGCCCCTCTCCCGTAAGGGCGGAGACGAAGAGCACGCCTTCAGGCGCGTTGGCGCGCAGGGCCTCCATACGTTCAGCGGACAACACGTCGATTTTGTTGATGACGCGGATCTGCGGCTTTTGGGCCAGCTCCGGGTCAAAGGCGCGCAGTTCCTCGTCCAGCATGGCGAAGCCCGCAGCCGGGTTCTCCGGGTCGGCGTCCTCGCCGCTCAAGATGTGCACCAGAAATCGCGTGCGCTCCACGTGCTTCAAAAAGGTGTGGCCCAGGCCCAGGCCTTCGCTGGCCCCCTCGATGAGGCCGGGAATGTCGGCGATGATCAGCCTGCGTCCGGCGAGCTCCGGGGTCTGGCCCTCCACCACGCCGAGGTTTGGCGTAAGGGTGGTGAAGGGGTAGGCGGCGATCTTGGGCCGCGCGGCGGAAACGGCCGAAAGGAAGGTGCTCTTGCCCGCGTTGGGCAGGCCGAGCAACCCCGCATCGGCAATGACCTTGAGCTCCAGGCGCAGGCGTTTCTCCTGGCCTGCCCTGCCCGCCTCGGCGCGCTTGGGCGCACGGTTCACGGAGCTCTTGAAGTGCAGGTTGCCGCGTCCGCCATCGCCGCCGGGGCAGGCCACGAAGCGCTGGCCCGCGCGGCGGAGGTCGGCCAGCATATGGCGCTCGCCGTCGTCGGCCTCGAAGAACAGCTGCGTGCCCACGGGCACCTCGATGACCAGGTCCTCGCCACCGCGCCCATTCTTGTCCTGGCTCTGCCCGTTCTGGCCGTTTTCGGCCTCGAACAGGCGCTGGGCGCGGAAGTCGTACAGGGTGAGCAGCCGCGGGCTGGCGCAAAAGACCACGTCGCCGCCCTTGCCGCCGTCGCCCCCGTCGGGGCCACCCTTGGGCAGGTTCTTAGCGCGGCGCAACGAGGCGCTGCCGTTGCCGCCCTTGCCCGAGCGAACCGTGATGACCGCCTCGTCCACGAATCTCATGTCGCTGCACCCCGAAATGGAAAACGGGCAGGAGCCGCTGTGTCAGCCGCTCCTGCCCGCGCTATGGTTCAATCCTGGAGCCGCCTGCGATTAGGCGCTCACGGGGAGGATGTGCACCCTGGTCTTGACCTTGTTGTTGCGGGTGTACTTCTCGTACTTCACCTCGCCGTCAACAAGGGCGAACAGGGTCCAGTCCTTGCCCACGCCCACGTTCTTGCCGGGGTGGATGCTGGTGCCCACCTGGCGAACGAGGATGTTGCCAGCCAGGACTTTCTGGCCGCCGAAGCGCTTGACGCCGCGGCGTTGGCCGGCGCTGTCGCGTCCGTTTCTGGAGCTGCCGCCCGCTTTCTTGTGAGCCATTGTCTCCTCCTTGCCTCTTAGGCCTGGATGGCCTTGACCTTCAGGCTGGTGTAGTCCTGACGGTGGCCGGTCTTCTTGTGGAAGTCGTTGCGGCGCTTCTTCTTGAAGATGATGATCTTCTCGCCACGACCATGGCCCAGGACCTCGCACGCCACGGTGGCGCCTTCGACGTACGGGGCGCCGATCTTGGCCTGGCCGCCGTCGGACACAAGCAGGACTTTGTCCAGGTTCACCTCGGCGCCGGGATCGGCCTGAAGAAGCTCAACCTTGAACTCGAGTCCCTGTTCCACGCGGTACTGCTTACCGCCGGTCTCGATGATTGCGAACATTGCGAATACCTCCATCGCGTAAGAGGCGTTCTCTTATCTTGAGGTTCATCAAAAAGTCAAGGGCCGTGGCCGCATTTTTTCGGCTCCGGCCTTTTATGCGCGCGCAACGGCCAGCACGTCCACACTTTTCGCACCAGCGGCAAAAAGGATCCTGGCGCACTCCTCTAGGGTCGCGCCCGTGGTCATGATGTCGTCCACCACAAGCAGGGCCGCGCCGGACACCCGCCATTCCCCGGCGGCAAAGGCCCCACGGATGTTCTGCGTCCGCTCCTCGCGGGCCAGGCGCATCTGCGGGGTGGTGCGCCGGACGCGCCGCAGGGCATGGTCCCATATGGGCAGATCGTGGCGCGCGGCGATGCGCCGGGCCAACTCACGGCTCTGGTTGAACCCTCGGGCGAGCAACCTGCGCGGATGCAGCGGCACGGGCGCAAGCGCATCGTAACGCCCCGCGCCGCCAGCAACACCAGCTTCATAGGCGCGCAGGGCGAAATCCTGCAGCAACCGTCCGCACCCAAGGCGTCCCTCGAACTTGTAGGCCCAGATCAGCTCCTTGAGCCGCCCCTGGTAGCGCCCGTAGCACAGCGCCCGGCCCCAGGCGCGCGGCGTCTCCAGGCAGCGCGCGCACAGCGCCCCCCCCAAGGACGGGACGGGCAGGGGCTCGCCGCAGCCCAGGCAACATGCGCCCGCTTCCGGGGCAAGCTCCTCCCGGCAATCGGGGCACAGGCCGTCACCGGGCACCGACAGCACCGCCCCGCACGCCGCGCAGCGCGATTCCGCAAGCAGCAGTCCGCCCCAAAGCCCGCGCGCGCGCATCGCAAGCGATTCACGCATTGCGCGCCGCCTGCACGGCCGCCTGCCCGGCTTGGCGACCCAGCCCGCGCACCGCGTCCAGGGCATCGGCGTTGGCAGCGAATTCGCCCCGCGCATCCACACCGCGCAGGCCCAGGGGCTCGGCCAACTCCAGGCCGAAATTCACCAGAAAATATTTGAGGGTGAGCCGCGCGCCCTCGAAAACCATCCGCCCGCCCGGCTGCCCCGCCACCAGGCAGGCGAAGGCCCGGCGCTGCGGCAGGGCCGCGATCCAGGCCTCGCCCTTGCGCCGCGCCTCCCAGAAACGCTGGGAGCGGTCCACCCAGGTTTTGCAACGCGACGGGAGCCCATAAAAGTAGATTGGCGACGCCACGACCACCGCATCCGCGCGCATGAGCGCGGCGAAAAGTTCCTCGGCCTGGTCCTTCCCGGCCAGCACGCAGCGCGAGCCGTTGTCCTTGGCGCAGGCCAGGCAGGCCAGGCAGGGCAGTACGGAGAAATCGCGCAGGGCCAATACGCGCGCCCGCGCTCCGGCCTGGCCCGCAGCTTCGGCCACAACCTGCGCCGCGGCGTCGGAATTGCCGCCCGCCCGGTGGCTGCACGCCAGCACCAACACCTCGCCCGTCATCGATCGTTCCCCGGCTTGCGGCGCGCCACGGCCGTCACCTGCCCCTTGTCCTCATCCGCGCGGTCCCATTCCAGCGTCCAGCCACCGGCGATGAACACCGCGTCCTCCACGTTGGGCGCAAGCTGCGGCTTCACCAGAAACAGCAACTCGTCCTCGCGGCTCAAGCGGAGGTGCCACCCGACCTCCATGCCAACGCCTCAGCACTTGTCGCGCAAATCTATGGTCGCCATGGGCTCCCCTGTACCGTCTCCCGCCGACCTAGAACATATCGTGCAGAAAGAACGGGTTGTGCGTACGTTCCGCAGCCACTGTGGTGTCCAGGCCATGGCCGGGGTACAGCGCGGTATCATCCGGCAGGGTGAAGATTTGCTCCAGCACGCTTCGTTTGAGCGCCTCGGCGCTGCCGCCGGGGAAATCCGTGCGGCCGACGGAGCGGTAGAAGATCAGGTCGCCCACAAAAGCGGCCTTGGCCTGGGGGAAATAATAGGTGACGCTTCCGGGCGTGTGCCCCGGCGTGGCCAGGCAGCGGCATTCCAGGCCGATGTAGCGGGATTGTCCAAGCGGAACAGGCTGGCTCGCAAAGGGGGTGACCACGGGAAACCCGAACACGCCGCCCTGCCCCAGTTCGGTGTCCATAAGATAGGCGTCCGCGGCCGGGGCCAGCACCGGCGCGCCAGTGGCCTCGGCCAGGCTGGCGCAGCCGTAGATGTGGTCAAAATGCAGATGCGTGACGAGGATGTGCTCCACGCTGAGCCCTTCCGAACGCAAAAAAACGAGCGCCTCGGCGGGATCGCCGCCAGGATCCACCACAAGGGCGCGGCCCTGGTGATCCAAAATGTGGCAATTGGTCTCAAGCGGTCCCAGGGGGAAGGACGTGATGCGCATGGGGACAAGCCTCCGAAGGCGTTCTTGACCGTACGGTAGCCGCAAGCCAGCCCCCTTGGCAAGCAGCCCCTTCACAAGACGGCCCCACTTCCTGTACTGTACGTATATGGGCAATACCTCCGCGCGGCAGCATTCCGGAATCACAAACAATACTTGGAGCCACACCGCGAATGAGGAAATGCCCGCCTTTTTTCTGCTCCGCATGGTACAAATGGACACTGTTTTGATATACACTCGGCTTCCCGCCGGACAGGGCGGAGACCGCAGCCTCACGGGACACGGATGACGCTACGCAAGGCAACCTTTCTTTGGCTGACCGCCAGCACCCTGGCGCTCATCGGCGCGCTGGCGCTCATTTTACATCTGGTCATCAGCTCCACCTTCAGCGGGCTGGAGCGCGAGCACGCCATGCGCGACATGGAGCGCGCGCGCAACGCGCTGGCCCAGGAGCTCGCCGCCCTGGACGAGACGGCCGTGGACTGGGCCGCCTGGGACGACGCCCGCGAGTTCTTGCTCCGCAAAGGCGGGCACGACTTCGTGGAATCGAACCTGAACGACCGCACGCTGGCCTCGCTCCGGCTTTCGGCCCTCGCCTTTCTGAACCGCCAGGGCGAGCCCGTGTGGGCTCACGGCTTTGTGCCCATGCAGGGCACGCAGGCGCCCCTGCCCCGCGAGCTGAGCGACGAGTTCACGCCCGGATCGCCCCTTTTGGCGGCGAACAGCGTCGAGGACCGCGTCAAGGGCTACATGCTGCTGCCCCAGGGGCCGATGCTCGTGGTCGCCTGCCCGGTCACCGGCAGCGAAGGCGTTGGCGAACCCGTGGGCACGCTGGTGATGCTACGCGCCCTGGGACCGCAGGAAACGGCGGCCCTGGCCGAGCGGGTGCGTCTGTCCCTCTCCATAGAACGGGCGGACGCGCCGCCCAGCGCCGATGTGTCGCAAATCGCCGGCACACTCACCGGCGGCATGGCTCTGGGTCCGGTTTCCCCGGAGCGGTACTGCGCCGTACGGATCCTGCCGGACCTCTGGGGTCGGCCGGCCCTCCGGCTGGTGCTGCGCGACACGCGGGAGATCATGAACCTGGGCGACAGGGCCATGCTCGTCTCCCTCGCCTGGATGATCGGCGGGGCGGTGCTGGCCTTCGTGGCCCTTTTGGCCCACCTGGAGCGACACCTGCTACGCCGTCTGCGGCTGCTCAACGAGCAGGTGAAAAACATCGGGGCGGACGCCGACATCCTGCTGCCGGAACTGGGTTCGGCCTGCCCCATCTCCGTTCCGCTGGGCCGCGTGGACCTTCACGGAAGCGACGAGTTGTCGGCCCTGGCCATGCGCATCAACGGCGCAATCCGGCAACTGGAACGCTCACGCGAGGGGCTGGCCACCCAATGCGCGCTTACCCAGGAGCAGGAAAGCTATCTCCAGCAACTGCTCGACTCCATTCAGGCCGGGGTGATCCTCATCGACCCGGACACCCGCCTCATCCGCGAGGTCAACGCCTTTGCGGCGGCAAGCGTCGGCCGCACGCGCGACGAAATTGTCGGGAACCTGTGCCACGGATTCATCTGCCCCACCGCCGAAGGCAGATGCCCGGTGGCCGACCTGGGCAAACCCGGCGAGCACGCGCTGGGCACGCTCCTGCGCGCCGATGGTTCGCAGCTTCCCGTGCTCAAAAGCGTCTCGCGCATTGAGCGCAGCGGCAAGCCCTTGCTCCTGGAGACCTTCATCGACATCACCGACCTGCAACAGGCCCAGGAGGCCCTCAAGCGATCCGAAGAGAGCTACCGCGCCATCTTCATGAACACCGGCACGGCGACCATGCTCGTCGACCCGGACACGACCATCGCCCTCGTCAACCAGGAATTCGAGAAGCTCTCCGGCTTCTCCAAGGCCGAGGTGGAGGGACGGCGCAGGTGGACGGAGTTCTTTGTGGCCGACGACGTGGAGTGGATGCTCCAGCACCACGTGCGGCGCCGCCAATCGCCGGAGCTGGCCCCCCGCAATTATGAAGCGCGCTTCCTCACCAGCAGGGGCGACGAACGCGTGGTGCGCATGACCGTGGGCATGATTCCGGAGACCAAGGTCAGCGTGGCCTCCATTGAGGACATCACCGAGCGCAAGAAGGCGGAAGAGCAGTTGCTCCACCAGGCCCTGCACGACGGCCTCACCGGTCTGCCCAACCGCCAGCTGCTGCTCGACCGCCTGGAGCACGCCATAGAATCGGCGCGCGGCGAGGGGCATGAGCTGGCTATTCTGCTCATGGACCTGGACCGCTTCAAGGACGTGAACGACTCCCTGGGGCACGGCGCCGGGGACCGGCTGCTCAGGATCGTGGCCGGGCGGCTGCGCGAGGCCGTGCCCCGCAGCGACACCGTGGCCAGGCTGGGCGGCGACGAGTTCATCGTGGTGGCCGATTGCGCCCATGGCCGGGAGACCGGCGCGCAGCTGGCCGAAACGCTGCGCGCGGCCTTTTCGGCCCCCTTCGAGCTGGATGGAGAAACGCTGCACATGGACATCTCCGTGGGCATCGCGCTGTTCCCGGCCCACGGCGAAACCCCAGAAACGCTCCTCAAATGCGCCGATCTGGCCATGTACCGGGCCAAGGAAGGCGGACGCAGCACGTACGCCTTCTTCACCAGGGAGCTGGACGAGCAGGTGGCGCGACGCATGACCGTGGAAGGCTGGCTGCGGCGCGCCCTGGACACCGGGGGCGTGGAGGTGTTCTTCCAGCCCAAGATATCGCAGCCCGGAAACCGCATCGCCGGGGCCGAGGCCCTTGTGCGCCTGCGCCATCCCGATGGCGCGCTCATCCCTCCGGCGGAGTTCATCCCCGTGGCCGAAAACACCGGCCTCATCATGCCCCTTTCCGCCCTGGTGCTGCGCGAGGCTTGCCGCTGCGCCACCGCCTGGCGCACCGGCCCCCACCAGGACTTCGTCATGGCCGTGAACCTCTCGCCCAGGCAGTTCCAGCAGCCCGGCCTGGCGGACCGCATCCGCGCAATACTGCAGGAAACCGCGACCCCGCCGGAAGCCCTTGAATTCGAGATCACCGAAAACCTGCTCCTGGACAACAGGCCGGAAACCCTGGAGACGCTCTCCGAACTGCGGCGCATGGGCGCGGGCATCGCCCTGGACGACTTCGGCAAGGAATATTCGTCCTTAAGCTACATAAAGAAGCTTCCCGTCCAGGCCATCAAGATCGACCGCTCCTTCATCGACGGCCTGCCGGGCGACGAGGACGACGCCAGCATCGTCAAGTCCGTGCTCTCGCTGGCCCAGGGGCTGGAGCTGCGCGTGGTGGCCGAGGGCGTGGAAACCCGCGCCCAGCTCGATTTCCTTGTG